>CANPWM010000050.1 GCA_947584295.1 uncultured Oscillospiraceae bacterium
CACCGAGCGGCGAGGATTTTTCGTGTCAGACGAGGAAGGCGGCGCAGGGAATACCCATTGGTATTTCCAAGGCGGCTGACGAAGTATGACGCGAAAAAGGCCGTCGCGAATGGCTTGTTTTAATTGGATATTAGTATGACATCAAAGGTAAAAGGAGGAAACCACATGGAAAAGGAAAAACTGAAGCTCAACAACACCCGCACCGTCCTGGTGGGCCTGGCGTTTTTGTCCATCAGCGCCTTCTGGCAGATGTACGACAACGTGATCCCCAAGATCTTGACGCTGACCTTCCATATGCCCGAGTCCCTGGCCGGCGTCATCATGGCCGCGGACAACATTCTGGCCCTGTTCCTGCTGCCGCTTTTCGGCGGCCTGTCCGACAGAACCCGCACGAAGCTGGGCCGCCGTATGCCCTACATTCTGGGCGGCACCGCCGGGGCGGTGATCCTCATGAATCTCCTGCCCGTGCTGGACAACAGCTACGCCGCCGAGGCCATGCCCTTTAAATTCGCCTCCTTCGTGGTGGTGCTGGGCCTGCTGCTCATCGCCATGGGGACGTACCGCTCCCCCGCCGTGGCGCTGATGCCCGACGTGACGCCAAAGCCCCTGCGCTCCAAGGGCAACGCCATCATCAACCTGATGGGGGCCGTGGGCGGCATCATCTACCTGGGCGTGGCGGCTGTCCTCTACCCCAAGTCCAAGGTGGAGGGCCTGGCCCACGTGGACTACCAGCCCCTCTTTATCATCGTCTCCGCGCTGATGGCGGCGGCGGTGGTGATCCTGCTCATCACCATCAGGGAGCCGAAGCTGGCCTCCGAAAACCAGGCTCTGGAGAAGAAGCACCCGGAGTGGGATCTGGCCCGGGACGACGGCTCCGGCAATGAGATCCTGCCAAAGCCGGTGAAGAAGTCCCTGGGGTTCCTGCTGGCCTCCATCGCCCTCTGGTTCATCGGCTATAACGGCGTCACCACCTGGTTCACCACCTACATCGACGTGGTCATGGGCGAGGGCCTGGGCGGCGCGTCCACCTGCCTCATGGTGGCCACCGGCGGCGCCATCGTCAGCTATATCCCCATCGGCGTGGTGGCCTCCAGGATCGGCCGGAAAAAGACGATCATGGGCGGCGTTATCCTGCTGGCCGTCTGCTTCCTGCTGGGCGGGATCCTCACCAACGTGTTCGACACCATCAACGTCATCATGTATATCGCCTTCGCCCTGGTGGGCCTGGCCTGGGCCGCCATCAACGTCAACTCCCTGCCCATGGTGGTGGAGATGTGCAAAGGCTCCGACGTGGGCAAATTTACCGGCTACTACTACACCGCCTCCATGGCCGCCCAGGTGATCACCCCCGTCATCGCCGGGTGGCTTCTGGAGCATGTGGGCTACTGGACGCTGTTCCCCTACGCCGCCCTCTTTGTGGGCCTGAGCTTTGTCACCATGCTCTTTGTGCGCCACGGCGACGTGAAGGCCGAACCCAAGCGTGGGCTGGAAGCCTTTGAAGATATGGACGATTGAGGTTTCTCAGAATGATTCCACTGTTTTCCGGGAAAAATAATCATCTCGTCTAATAGAACGTATGTCTTGACGGAAAGGACGATACCCATGAAAAACATCATCAAAGCCGCCGCCGGGGTCACCGCCGGGGCGGCGCTGGCGGCGGGGGCCTATCTGGCCGCCCTGACCCCCCGGCGGGACATGCCCGGCTGGGAGGCCCTTCAAAAATTCCGCTACGCCCACCGGGGCTTGCACGATCTGGAGCAAGGCCGGCCCGAAAACTCCCTCTCCGCCTTCCGGGCCGCCGTGGAGGGGGGCTTTGGGGCGGAGCTGGACGTCCACCTGATGCGGGACGGCTCCCTGGCCGTGGTGCATGACAGCAATCTTGCCCGCGTCACCGGCAAAGCCGCCCAGGTGGAGGATCTGACGGCGGCGGAGCTGTCAGACTATCCCCTGAAGGGTTCCGGCGAGACGATCCCCCTCTTTGAGCAGGTGCTGGAGGTGTTCGCGGGGAAAACGCCGCTGATCGTGGAGTTGAAGACCGCCGACGGCAACGCCGGCGCGCTGACCGACGCGGTCATGGAGCGTCTGCGGGACTATAACGGCCTCTACTGCCTGGAGTCCTTCGACCCCTCGGTGCTGATGTGTCTGAAAAACCGCTACCCCCAGGTGATCAGGGGTCAGCTCAGCGAAAACTTTCTCCGTTCAAAGCCCGCCTCCCTCAACCTCCCCCAGCGGGCCGTCATGACGGCCCTGCTGACCACCTTCCTCACCGCCCCGGACTTCATCGCCTACAACTGGGTGGACAGGAGCCAGCCCAGCCTCAGGCTCATGAAAAAGCTCTACGGCGTCCATGAGGTGAGCTGGACCGTCCGGGATCCCCAGCTCCTAACGGCCCTGGAGGCGGAGGGCGTCGTCCCCATCTTCGAGGGCTTCGTCCCCGTTTAAACCAACACTTTCGTCAAAAACTGTCCCGCCAAATTCCACAGTCCAGTAAAATCCTGCCTATTGTCAAAGGCAGGATTTTGCTGTAATATAGTATTCAGGAAAATAACACTGTGTTGGTTTAATGGGACTTCCCGCCACTTATGGAGGTGTTGAAATTGGCGTACAGGATCATCTCTGACGGCTCCTGCGATCTGCCGGAGGCCCTTTGCCGGGAAAAAGGCATCTACGTCGTCCCCTTCTACGTCACCATGGACGACAAAAACTACATCAAGGAAAACGTGGATATCTCCAAATCCGACTTCTACAAGTGGATGGTGGAGCATCAGGACAGCTTCCCCAAAAGCTCCATGCCCCCCACCGCCGACTTTTTAGAGGCCTTCGAGGAGGCCGCCAGGGCCGGCGAGGACATCATCTGCATCACCATCACCCGCAAGTTCTCCTCCTGCTGTGAGGTGGCCCTGGCCGCCAAGAAGCTCCTGGCCGACGACTACCCCAACATCAAGGTGGAGGTCATCGACTCCACCGTGGACACGGTCCTCCAGGGGCTTGTGGTGCTGGAGCTGGTGAAGCTCCGGGACGCGGGCTTCGATTTTGAGGAATCCGTCAAACGGATAAAGGCCATACTCCCCACCGGGCGCATCTTCTTCACCGTGGGGAACCTGGACTACCTGCGGGCCGGGGGCCGCATCGGCAAGCTGGCCGGTATGGCCGGGTCGCTGTTGGGGATCCGCCCGCTGATCACCTTGAAGGAGGGCGAGATCTTCCCCTCCGGCATCACCCGCTCCCGCAAAAAGTCCATGGACATGGTGGGCAAGCTGGCGGTGAAATACGTAAACGAAACCTTCGCCTCCACCGACGACTATGTGGCCGATATCGGCTACGGGTACGACTACGGGGAGGGCGAGGTCTTTCGGGACGTGGTGGCGGCCCACTTAAAGGAGGCCGGACACCAGCCGGAATTGCCCATCTACCACATCGGCGCGGCCATCTCCGTCCACACCGGCCCCTTCCCGCTGGGCTTCAGCCTCATCAAAAAAGTTGACTTATCCAAAAATTGAATCAATCGCCTGAGCATGGAAAAACCCCGGATTTCTCCGGGGTTTTTGCTGTCTTGATATGCGAAGTATAAAAATATTTTAGATTGTTTTAAAATAATGCTTGACAAATACTTATCCGTGTGGTATAATGCACACGCTGGCAAAGTATCGGTCACCCCAGAACAAGGGCGTTGACCGCTTCTATGAGGGTCACCACCGTGGAGCGGGACACCGTCGCCACGGTCTGGCCGTTGACCTTAGCGGTACAGAGGGAGCCGTCCAGGCGGTACAGCTCCAGGGTAAGGGTGGGGTGCGCCTCGCTGTCAAAATTGAGCGTCAGGGCAATCTCCAGCTTGCCCGACGGCTCCTGGTCGGTGAACTCGTGGGCGGAAAGGGCCTCGATGGCGGCCTCCAGGGAGGTCATGGGCGTCTCCTGACCGTCCAGCGTCCACACCGTCTCGCCGTCGCTGTTCTCCCCCTTCTCAAAGGCGCGGCTCTCCCCCTCCAGCGTCACGGTAAGGCCCGTCACGGTGTCAAAGGGCGCGGTGACCAGCTCCCTGTGGCGCAGGTCGTCATACCCGCACCGGGCCAGGAGGGCGTAGTCGTCGGGGGAAAGGGCGTAGACCAGGGGGCTGTCCCCCACCCGGATATAGGCCGTTGTCTCCTCCCCGCTGTCCTCCGGGGGAACCAGCTCCGACAGGGAAATCGTCACCGTCTCCCCGTCCTTCTGGGTGAAGGCCAGGGTCAGGGAGGGGCTGTCAAGGCCCCAGGAGGCCAGCTCCTCCGCCGTGGCGTTGTAGGTGACGTAGTCTGTCAGCGTCAGGCCCTCCAGTCTGTCAAGCCAGGCCCGGACGAGGTCTGTGTCCATGGGCAGGCCGTCGGGGGTAAAATACCTGTCCTCGTCGCAATAGCTGTCGCCGTCCTCGGTGTATCGGGCGCTCAGCTCCACCTCGCCCGAGGCCGTGAAGGCGGCGGGATCCAGGGCGGGGATTGCGTCATGCTCTATAAGCCCCGCAAGCTCCACATCATAAGCGTCCATGGGGTCGTCCGCCGCCAGGTATACCCTCCCGTCGCCGATATCCACATACCGCTGCTGGTCAAGGCTGCTGTACGCCCCCAGCTTGACGGTGGTCACCGTCTCCCCGGCGGTCAGGTGAATGGTGCAGGCCGGGTCGTCAAGGCCGTATTGGCCGTAGTCCGTCACGTCGTCGATGACAAAGGCGGCGGCCATATCCTCAAAGGGGGCCAGGAGCTTTGATAGCTTCTGCTGATCCACCGGGAAGGCCTCGTCCTCTGTCCAGTGCCAGGTGCCGTCCTTGCGAAAGGCAAGGCTCGTGTCGCCGTTTGTCCAGTCCAGGGCCGTCACGGTGTCCGAGGGGATCGCAAGGAACGTCTCGCCGAAGGTTCTGATGGCCTCCCGCCGCTGCCGCATATGGGACACGCCAAAGGCGGCGGCCACTAAGATCACCAGCACCCCCAGCAGGATAAAGACGCGCTTATACCGTTTCATTTGTCAGCCTCCTTCTGCGCAGGACCACAACGATGCCGATCCCTAAAAAGGCCAGCGGCACCAGGCCGATCATCACCGTTTTCAAAACGCCGGAGGCGGACTCGGAGATGGTCAGATAGTTATAATTCAGAGACTTGGAGCGGATCGCCAGGGCCTCCCGCTCCCCGATGAGCTTGGAAAGGGCGTTCATGGCAAGGTCGCTGTTGGCCCCGGAGGAATAGGCGTTATACATATCGTCCAAGAGCTGGTCGCATCCGAACCAGATAAGCTCCCCGCCGCCGTCGTCCTCGATATCCACCGCCAGGGCGAAGGGGCCGTCCAGGTCGCCCTCCTCCTTGTCGTAGGTGTCCAGGTCATAGGCCGCCAGCTTGCTGAAGGCCGCCGTGGAGGTGGTCAGCAGCTCCGTCACGGAGCCGTTGACGTTCCCATCGGTCACAAGGCCCTGGCAGATGGGCAGCATGGGGTAGTACCGATCCTCCGCCAAGGGGGCGGTGATCTGGCTGTCGCCCATGTCCGGGATCAGGATCAAGGGCTGTTGGAAGGCGTAGTGGGCGCGGTCAGCCTCCACCACGATGCCCTCCTGGGCCTTGACGCCGTAGTTTTCCAGCAGGGCCGTGAGGTTCGCAAGATTGCCGCCGTCCACAGGCCCCACCATCACCATAAGCTTGCCGCCCCCCTGGACGTACCCCGCCAGCATGGATTTTTCCTCCTCGGAGATATCGCTCTGCGGCGCGTACACCAGTATGGCGTCCGCGTCCTCGGGGATAGCGTCCACGGTGGCCAGGGCAAGCTCTTCCGTCTCGATATTCTCTCTTGTCAGCGTACCGGCAAAGCCGTCGGGCAGGGCGGCCTCGCCGTGGCCCTCCAGAAGATAGACCCGGGGCAGATCGTCGCTGGTCACATAGTCGATGGCCGAGGTGATGGCCCCCTCCCCGTCAAAGCTGGTGGTGTAGGCGTAGGCATACATATCCATCTCCGTGACGAAGATCTCGTCATAGGCGATATACCGGCTCCGCTCCCCGCACTCCACCACCAGGGAGTTGTTCTGCGCCTGCTGGTCGGTGTATTTCTCCACAAAGGTGGGGTACACGTCCGGGTTGCGCTTCACCACCGTCAGGTGGTTGGAGAGGCTGTCGTACTTCTCCAGAAGCCGCTCCAGAATGGTGTCCTCCTGCCCGGCCTGGACGATCCAGTAGATGGTCACGTCGTCCTGAAGGCCGTTGACCACCACCTTCGTGTTGCTGGTGACGGAGTAGAGCTTCCCGGCGGAGATATCCTGCTTTGTCGCCGTGGCGGGCAGGCTCTCTGCCAGCGCGTTCACCGCGATCAGCACCGCCAGCACCACGGCGGTGATCACCAGGGAGTAGACCCCGCCCCGGAGGGCCAGGGCATTGCCCCGCTTTTTCCCGTTTTCCGATCTCATCAGTTGTACCTCCTCTTTTCCAGGGATTGGACGGCTAAAAAGAGGAAAAAGACGATGGCGGTGAGGTAAAAGACCATGCTCGTCAGGTCAAAGACCCCGTCCACAAAGGTATAGAACCGCTCGAAGAAAGAGAGCTTCTCCATGATCTTGGGGAGCAGGCCCTCCAAAAGCTCCGGCTTGAAGTATAAGACCCCGGAAAGGCCCAGGATCAGCACCACCGCCGCGCCCCAGGCCAGATTGGAATTTTTGGTCATGTAACCTATCAGCAGGCACAGCAAGACCGCGATGACGGCCAGGGCTATGCCGGAACCGGCCGTGGTGCGGGAGACATACTCCGACAGGCTGACGCTGTAATAATTAAAAAGCATCACAGCCACGCCCAGCCCCGCGGCAAAGCCCTGATTTTCCGTGAGGGAGGAAAGGAATACCCCCAGGGCGATCAGCGCCGCGCCCATCAGGAAGAAGGCCCCGATGGCCCCGTAGGAGGTGGGCAGATAGACGTCGCCGTACCCGGCGAAAACAAGCGGGTAGAGGCAGACGATGGCCAGCGGGACAGCAAAGAGGATAAGCAGGGCCAGGTATTTCCCCAGCACCACCTGGGTGGTGGTGACGGGCAGGGCGTAGAGGAGCTGGTCGGTCTTCTGCCGCCGCTCCTCGGCGATGGTCCGCATGGTCAGAAGCGGCACGATGATGGCCAGGATAATGGCGCAGTAGCCCAGCACATACTCGAAGTTGCTGACAGCCGCCTTCAGGTTATATTGGAGCGCCCCGATGCCCACAAAGCACAGCAAAAACGCCCCGAATACCCAGGCGGTCAGGGAGTGGAAGTGCGCCCTCAGCTCATGCTTCAAGATCGCCGTCATGGTCTGTCGCCTCGCTTTCCTCAACATTGTCCGTCTCGCTGTCCTCCCGGACAGGGAGGGCGGGATCGTCCTTTTCCGTAAGCTCCAAAAACACGTCCTCCAGGGTGGCCTTTTTCACGTCCATCTCCAGGATCGCCACCCCCGCCGCGGCAAAAGCGCCGAACAGGGCCCGGGTCGCGGCGTAGGGGTCGCCGTCCCCGGCGCTGAGCCGGAAGGCGGTATAGCCCCGCTCCTCCGCGGCCTCCAGGGCGTGAAGCCCCTCCACGGTGGAGACGATCTGAGCCGCCTCCCGGCTCTCCGCGTCCACGGTGAGACGGATCTCGTTCTCCCCGGCCAGCCGCCGCTCCAGCTCCCCCGGCTCGCCCTGGGCCACAAGCCTGCCGTGGGCGATGATGAGGATCCTGTCACAGACGGTCTGGACTTCGGAGAGGATATGGGAGGAGAAGATGACGGTGCGGGTGCGGCCCAGCCGGCGTATAAGGTCGCGGATCTCCAAAATCTGAAGGGGATCCAGGCCCACCGTAGGTTCGTCAAGAATGATAACGCGCGGGTCGCCCAGCAGGGCCTGGGCGATGCCCACCCGCTGGCGGAAGCCCTTGGAGAGCGCGCCGATGCGCTTTTTGCGGACGGACTCGATGCCCGTGGCCTCTATGGCCGACTCGATCTCCGCCCGCAGTCTCTCCCCCCGCAGGCCCTTGGCCTGGCCCACGAAGTGAAGGTACTCCTCCGGCGTCTCCCCCAGGTAGAGGGGCGGCTGTTCGGGCAGATAGCCCATGAGCCTTTTGGCGGCCTTCGGCTCCTCAAAGATGTCGTGGCCGTCGATGCTCACCGACCCCTCCGTGGCGGAGAGGCACCCGGTCATGATGTTCATGGTGGTGGACTTTCCCGCCCCGTTGGGCCCCAGGAAGCCGTAGACGTGGCCCTCGCCGATCTCAAAGGACAGGTCGCTGACGGCCAGGTGCTGGCCGTAGTATTTCGTCAGGTGGCTTACGGTGATCACAGGCTGTCCCCCTCCGATCCGCCCCGGCCGGAGTTCCCTCCGCCAAAGCCCCAGTAGTCCGGCAGCTGCTGCTCCACAGGCGCTTGCGTCTCGGAGGCGGCCTTTTCATCGAGGGCGGCGGTAACGGTCACGCTCTCCCCCTGGCGGTAGACGGTTACCTCCACCTGATCCCCGGCCCGCTTGCTCTTCACCGCCGTGACCAGCTCCTCCTTGGAGCTGATTGTCTTGCCGTCAAAGGAGGTGATGATGTCCCCCACCCGGATCCCGGCCTTCTCGGCGCAGGAGCCGGAGGTAACGGCCTCCACCGCCGCTCCGGCGGGGATACCATAGCGGCGCATAGCGTTGGAGACGCTGCTGACGGAGACGCCCAGCTGGGGCTTGCCCGTCACATAGCCGTAGGCGATGATGTCGGACAGCATGGCCTTCACGTCGTCGATGGGAATGGCGAAGCCCAGGCCCTCGGCGCTGACGGAGCTGGAGGCGTTGGTGAATTTGGCGGTGACGATGCCCACCACGCGCCCATAGGCGTCAAAGAGCGGCCCGCCGGAATTGCCGGGGTTGATGGCGCAGTTGGTCTGGAGCATATTCATGCTCTCCCCGTCCTGGGTGGCGATGACCCTGTCCAGGGCGGAAACACGCCCGTCAGAGAAGGAGAAGGTCAGCTCCCCCAGGGGGTTGCCCACGGTGCAGACCCACTGGGCCACCCGGAGGGAACCGCTGTCCCCCAGGCTCACGGGGGTCAGGCCCTGGGCGTCGATCTTGATAACGGCCACGTCGGCCTCCTCGTCGCCGCCCACCAGCGCGGCGGTGTAACGCTGTCCGTCGGCAAAGGACACCTCGATGGCGGCGTTATTGCTGGCGGCCTCCTCGATGACGTGGTAGTTGGTGGCGATATAGCCGTCGGCTGTCAGCACAAAGCCGGAGCCGGAGGCGGCGGAGGTGGTGGTCTGGCCGAAGATGTTCACCGTGGTGGACACCGTGATGCCCACGCAGGAGCCCAGCACCGCCTCGTAGAGATCCTCGGCGGACAGCTCCTCCCCGGTGAGGGCGGCCATCTTCACCGGCGTGTTGGCGGGATCGTCAACCGGCGCTTCCGCCGCCGGGGCGGCAAGTCCGGCGTAGAGGGCCGCGCCCCCAAAGCCCGAGACGCCGCACAAAAGGGCCAGCGCCAGCACCAGGGCGGTGATTTTCAGCGCCTTGCCGCGGCGGGATCTTTTCTTCAGCGGGACCATGGCGGTCTCCCCGCTCCGGCTGTCCGCGCCCTCTATGGTGTATTCATATTTTTCTTCCATAATAGACACTCCTTTCGGGGCTTCGCCCCTCCTTGATTGCCTCCACTATACCCCCCGAACCTGAAAGAAAGCTGAAAAATCGTTGAACACTTTTTGAACAAAGGGTGGAAAAAATATGAACACAGCCGGAAGGCACACGCTCCCGGCTGCAAGCTTGACAAAAAACAAATTTGAATTTTTTTCCGGCGGCATGTACGTCGGGAAAAATCCCTTTTGTCGCCCAAGTGTGTCCCTGCGGGACGCGCACAGGGCGACAGCAGGGTAATTTTCTCTGAATTTCGCAAAATTCAGAGAAAATTGCCCGCACGTTCCCCTTGTCGGAAAAAGCCCGTCAGGGCTTTTTCCGACAGTCTCACAGCCGGACGCTGTGCGCGTCCGGCTGTGGATAGGAAATTCAACGTCAATGTTTGATTTTGACGGCGATAAAGATGCCCGCCAACAGCAGCAGGGCGGAGACCGCCGTCAGCGGGAGCGCCGAAGGCTCCAGGGGCGCGGTCTGGGCCTGCGTCTGGCCGCCTGTCTGCGTCCCAAACCCGCCCATCTGAGGCCGTTGGCCGTTCATATCAGGCCGTTGGAAGCCCGTCTGGCCGTCCATATCGGGCATTTGCCCATCTGTCTGGCCGCTCATACCGGGCCGTTGGAAACCCGTCTGGCCGTCCATTTCGGGCATCTGCCCGTCTGTCTGACCGTTCATACCGGGCCGCTGGAAGCCTGTCTGACCGTCCATACCGGGCATCTGCCCGTCAGTCTGGCCGCCCATACCGGGCCGCTGGAAACCTGTCTGGCCGTCCATAGCAGGCGTCTGACTGCCCGTCTGGCCGTCTGTTTGCCCGTCTGTCTGGGTGTCCCTGCCGGGGCGCTGGCCGCGGCCGCCGCCCATACCGCCGAAGCCGCCCATACCGCCAAAGCCGGAGAGGGACTGGTTGGTGACGGTGACGGCTGTTTCCGTCCCGTCAACGCTGAGCGTCACCGCGTCCCCCACCGCAAGGCCGGGGGCGCTGAGGATCAGGCTTGTAAAGGCACAGGGCACCGTCTCGTCCAGAAGCGTCTCCCCCCGGGCGTCGGTCAGGGTCACTCTGGCCCCCGCCGCGCCCTGCGCCGTCTGCGTAAGGAAGCCCTGGGGGGAGGCGGCGTCGAAGCTCTCCGCCATGGTGGAGGACCCGGCGGCCAGCACCGTCCCGCCGGAGACGAGGCACACGCCGCCGGACTCCGTCCCCGCGTCCAGAGCCGCGTTGCCGCCCTGGCCGTTGAGGCTGATGAACACGCTCCCGCCGGTGATATAGATACTGCCGTTGGAATCAAGCCCGTCCGCGTCCCGGCCCGTCTCGTTGATTACGCGGACGGAGCCGCCGGATATGGTGAGGACGGAGCCGGTCTCCCGGGCGTTGAAGCCGTCGTCCTGGGGCTGAATATCAACGCTCCCCCCGGCCACGGTGATCTGCTGGGCCTCCACGCCCTCATAGCAGGCGGGAATGGTAAGGGTGCCGGACTCCATGTAGAAATAGCCCGTCAAAGCGTCGTTGGAGACGGTAACGCCGTCGTCCCCGGCGTTTATAGTGAGCTGAACGTCCCGGATACGCACGCTGTCGTTGGCGTGAAGGCCGTCCTGGGCGGCGGTGACGGCCACCCGCCCGCCGGTGAGAACCAGGTCGTCGTTCGCCACGATCCCGTGACCGGCGCTCTCCACCGTCAGGGAGCCGGAGCCGTTCACCGTCAGGTCGTCCCGGGAATAAACGGCCCCGTCCACGCCGGAGGCGGTATCGGTGAACGCCTCGGAGACGAGGCTGTTCTCCGTCCCCTCCGCCAGCGTCAAAAATACCTTCTCCGCCTGGGCGACCTCCAGGGCCGCCCCGTCCCGGTTCGTCACGGAAGCTCCGGCCAGGCGGAGCCAGATCTTATCGGACTTCTGGGCGTCTATAAGGAGCTTCCCGTCCTCCAGCGTCCCGGTCACCGTGTACCGGCCCGGGGAGACGATGTGCACCGCCCCGTCCAGAAAATATCCCCCGCCGGAGATCACAGCGCCGTCCCCCGTGAGGGCGACGGTATACGCGCCGGAGGCGTCCCAACCGCCGTCCAGGTCGTTTTCCGTAAAGTACCCCTCCCCCGCGTCGCCGTTGGAGACGACGGTGAGGCCCAGGGCCTGGCCGTTCATAAAGAGGACGGTGATCACAAGGGCAAGGGCCGTTATGACGGCGCAGATAAGGTCGATTCGTCTGCTCGCGGCCATGGCCTCACCCCATGTACTCGCCGTTGTAGCTGACCAGCGCCGCGCTGTGGACGCCCCGCAGGGCCCCCAGGGCGTTTAAAAAGCCCGTGTCGCCGTTTTTGAGGCGCACGTCGTAGTTGACCTCGATCTGGCCGGGGCGAACGGTCTTGCTCTTGACGCGGCACAGCTTCGTGGCGCTTTGCAGAAGCTCCCCGGCCTGGCGCTCGCTGTCCTGGCCGTCGCAGGCCAGCACCAGGATATAGGGGTCGGCGTGGGACTTGCGGTTGACGAACACCAGCAGGATAACGCCGATGATGACGCTGCCGATGACCGCCAGAGAGATCATGCCCGCCGCCAGGACGATGCCCGCGGCGATGGCCCAGAAGAGAAAGGCGATGTCCAGCGGTTCCTTGATGGCCGTGCGGAATCGGACGATGCTGAGGGCGCCCACCATGCCCAGGGACAGCACCACATTGCTGGTCACCGCCAAAATGACAAGGGTGGTGATCATCGTGAGGGCGATGAGCGTCACGCCGAAGGAGCTGGAGTACACCACGCCCTGGCAGGTCTTTTTGTAGACGAGAAAGATGAACACGCCCAGGCCGAAGGACAGCACAAGCGCCAGCGCCATATCCAGGACGCTTACCGCCGTCACGTTTTCCAGAAAGCTGGATTTGAAGATATCCGAAAAGGTCATTGTTTTTTCCTCCCTGATGATTTTTAAATTCAAAAAAGCTGTACCAAAAAAAGCTATTTCGGCTTAACCGTAAAGCCTGCATTGGGCGTATTTGGAGAAGGCCCCGGCCCGGCGGCCCGGAAGCTCCACCAGATCCCTGATGAGCTGTGGCAGGAAGGCCGTGAATTTCACCTCCGCCAAGGCCGGATCCTCCGGCACCGGGACGGTGACGAGGCCGGGATCCAAAAGCTTTGTGTCGGACAGGGCCGTGCGGATATGGTAGTCCAGCGTCACCCGCACGTCCCCGGGGCCATAGATAAAGGGTTCCCGGGTGTACTCCACCACGGTTTTGGGGCGCAGGCCCTGGGTGGTCATCTTGGCGTACAGCTCCCGCACCAGCTCCCGCTCATCGTCCCGCATCCAGAGGGTATCGCCGTCCAGCAGGCGCTGCGTCTCATCGCGTGTCAGCTCCGCCGACAGCTTGCCGCCAAGGCCGGCGGCCTTGTACTTCTTCTCCAGATGGATAAGGGACGTGTCGCCGTCATAGAGGCGCAGTCTGAACTTCTCCCGGCGGGAGACGCCGTCCAGCTTTTCCCGCAGGGCCCTGTCCGTGGGCGTCTCAAAATAGAGGCTCCGCACAAGGTAACTGCCGCCCTTGGCGTGGGGATCCCGCTCCAGCACCGCCTGAAGCCGCTGACGGAGGATCAGCAGATCCCCGCCGGTCAGCTCGATCTTATATTCGTGTCTCAGTTCCATGTTCTCACCTCCCCGGCGTTTTGCGGACATTGTATCGGACAAAGCTGAAAGGAACCTGAAAAGGAAATAAACATTTTGTGAACAGACGCCGTCAGCCCGCCGTGGGCAGCTCCACGTAGAAGGTGTTCCGCCCCTCCCCGCTCCCGGCCCAGATCCTGCCCCGGTGCTCCGTGACGATCTCCCGGGCGATGGCCAGGCCCAGGCCGTAGCTGCCGTCCATGGCCCGGGCCTTGTCGGCCCGGTAGAACCGCTTGAAGATGTCGGAAAGCTCCTGCTCCGTCAGCTCCTGCCCCGGCGTTGAGACGGTCAGCACACACCGGCGGCCCTGTTTTACCAGCCGCACCGCCACGTTCCCCGGCGTGTCGGCATATTTAAGGCCGTTGTCCAGCAAGATCTCCAGCGTCTGCCGCAGATGCAGGGGCGAGCCGTTGACGAAGATGCCCGGGGCGATCTGGGCATCTAAGGTGAGGCCCCGCTCAAAATAGAGCGGCTCGAAGGGTAAAACGGCCTCCTCCGCCAAGGCGGACAGGTCAAGGCGCTCCATGGTCTTTTCCACAGCGCCGTTTTCCACCCGGGTAAGGTCAAGGAGGCTCCCCACAAGGCCCCGCATACGGTTTGCCATGGTGAGGATACTGGCGGCGTACTGGGCCTTATGCTCCTCCGTGGCCGTGGGGGAGGCCAGAAGCTCGGCGTTCGTCAAGATCACCGCCAGGGGCGTTTTCAGCTCGTGGGAGGCGTCGGCCACAAACTGCCGCTGCTGTTCCCAGGCGTAGGCCACCGGGCGGACGGCCCACCGGGCCAGGAATAGGCTGATGAGGAAAAAGGCCGCCAGGGCCACGGCCCCGATGGCCAGGCACGTCCTCACCAGATTGTTGAGAGTGGCCCGCTCGCTGGAGGTGTCGGCAAAGACGACGCACTCCCCCCAGGCGCTCCTGCCGAAGCAGTAGCGGAAGCCGTATTCCGGCAGGTCGCCCGTCTCCTTTCCGTCTGCCCGGGCGGCCTCCAGAAGCTTTGACAGCATATCCTTGTCGGTGAGGTCAAAATGCCCGCCCACCGCCGCAAGGCTCCCGTCCGGGCTGAATTGCAGGACGAAATAGGGCAGCTGAACCCTGCCGTTCCGCTCCCCCGGCCGCCACATACGCATTGGCTCCGCCGCCACAGATCGAAGCATGGTGACGCTCTCCGCCCTCAGATCCCGGCTGGTGATGCCGTACACCAGGGCGAACATCACAAGCAAAACCGTCAGCACCAGGCCCATATTGATGGTGATGAATTTGGCTTTCAGCTTTCCGATCACTGCTTTTTCACCTCCAGATGATACCCCAGCCGCCGGACGGAGACGATCTCCACATCGGAGCCGATGGCCGCCAGCTTCTTGCGCAAAAACCCGGCGTAGACCTCCACATGGTTCTCCACGGCGTTGGAGTCGAAGCCCCAGACCCGGGCCAGGATAGTCTCCTTGCTGAGATTGCGCTCCCCGGCCTGCATCAAGGCGCGCATCACGTCAAATTCCCTGGCCGAGAGCCTGACCTCCCGCTCCCCGCAAAGAAGGGTGGAGGTGGCCAGATCCAGGGTGGTGTTGCCATAGCGCAGCTCGTCCACCTCGTTCCCCTGGCGGCGCAGGAGGGCGTTGACGCAGGCCAGCAGCTCCCGGGAGTCGAAGGGCTTCGTCAGATAGTAGTCCGCCCCGGCGTTGAGTCCGGCGATCCTGTCCTCCAGGCCGCTCCGGGCCGTCAGCATCAGGATCGGCGTGGCGTTCCGCCTGGCCCGCACCGCCCGGGCCACCTCCAGCCCGTTCATACCGGGCATCATCACGTCCAGGATCAGCAGGTCATAGACCCCGGTGAGGGCGTAGTCCGCGCCGGATTCCCCGTCGTAGACCGCCTCCGCCTCAAAGCCCTTGTCCCGCAGCAGATCCACCAGGGCGTTGGCCAGCATCTTTTCATCTTCAACGATCAAAATTTTCATCTTATTCGCCTCGCTTAACGGCATTATAGTACCACAAGTTCCTGAAATGAAGCTGAAAACTGTAAACTTTTTTCCCGGCCCACGAAAAAATCCCACCGGGAGCCGGTGGGATTTTTTCACAAACGTAAATTTAATATTTTTCCGACGGCCTGTACGTCGGGAAAAGCCCGTCAGGGCTTTTTCGCAGCTTGTCAAAAAACTCAAATTCGTTATTTTTTCCGGCGACATGCGCGTTGGAAAAAATCCCTTTTGTCGCGCAAGTGTGCCGCTTTGCGGCGCGCGCAGCGCGACAGCAGGGAAAAATTTACTGAATTTCGCAAAATTCAGTAATTTTTCCCGCACGTTCCCTTTGTCGGAAAAAGCC
>CANPWM010000051.1 GCA_947584295.1 uncultured Oscillospiraceae bacterium
TGGATCTGACGCGGAGGGCCGGCCCGGACGGACTCACCGCGCGGGCCTTGGCGGAGGAGCTGGGATGCTCGGTCAAGCCGATCTTCGGGCTTTTCAAAAACATGGAGGAGGTGCAGGGCGCGGTGCTGTCCGCCGCGCGGGACCTGTATCAGAGCTATCTTGCCCAGGACATGGCCGCGGGGGTCTATCCCCCCTACAAGGCCAGCGGCATGGGCTATATCCGGTTTGCCCGGGAGGAAAGGGAGCTTTTCAAGCTGCTTTTCATGTGCGACCGCCAGGGGGATCCGCCGGAACCGGGCAAAGAAATGGACATCATCATTCCCCTCATCATGAAAAACACGGGTCTTTCCAGAGAAAAAGCGGAGCTTTTCCATCTGGAGCTGTGGATCTTCGTGCATGGCATCGCCTCCATGATCGCCACCTCCTATCTCGATTGGGAGATGGATACCGTCAGCCGTGTGCTGACCGACGCCTACATGGGTCTGAAGGCGCGGTTTTGCGGAGAGGCGGGGAACTGATATGGACGCTATCAAAACAGTCGATCTCACAAAAAAGTATAAAGACCTGACCGCCGTGGACGCTCTGAACCTCACCGTCCGGCAGGGCGAGCTGCTGAGCCTGCTGGGGGTCAACGGCGCGGGCAAGACCACCACCATCAAGATGCTGACGGGCCTCACCCGCCCCACCTCCGGCGACGCTTTTCTCAACGGGAAAAGCGTTTTGACGGACAGCGCGGCGGTCAAGGCCATGATCGCGGTATCGCCCCAGGAAACGGCGGTGGCCCCCCATCTGACAGTCCGGGAGAACCTGGAGCTGATGGCGGGCGTCCACGGATTTTCAAAATTCGAGGCCAGGGACAAAGTCGCGGAACTGGGCGGCCGCTTCGGCCTGGGGGAGCTGGCAGACAAAAGGGCCGGAAAGCTCTCCGGCGGGTGGCAGCGCCGCTTAAGCATCGCCATGGCGCTCGTAAGCGGCCCGCAAATTCTGTTTCTGGACGAGCCGACATTGGGGCTGGACGTGCTGGCGCGGGGCGAATTGTGGGAGCTGATCCGCGCCCTCAAGGGGAGCATGACCGTGATCCTGACCACCCATTACATGGAGGAGGCCGAGGCGCTCTCCGACCGGGTGGCGATCATGAAAAGCGGGCGGCTCCTGCTGGCCGACGCCCCTGCGGAGATCAAGCGCCGGGCGGGTACGGACAAATTTGACCAGGCGTTCGTGCGTATCGTAAAGGGGGGACAGCCATGAAAGGTCTGGCGTTTTCCAAACGGAACGATCTGGAGATTTTGCGCGACCCGCTGAACCTCATATTCGGGGTGGGCTTCCCCATCGTCCTGCTGCTCCTGCTGACCGCGATCCAGGCCAATATCCCTGTGCCGATGTTTGAGATTGGGCATCTGGCGCCGGGGATCGCCGTGTTCGGGCTGTCGTTTATGACGCTGTTCTCCGCCACGCTGATTGCCAAGGACAGGGGCAGCTCCTTCCTGCAAAGGCTGTACGCCACGCCCCTGACGGCGGGGGACTTCATTCTGGGCTATCTCCTGCCGATCCTGCCCGTCTCAATGGCGCAGTCGGTCATCTGCTACGGGGCGGCGGTGCTTTTGGGCCTTGAGGTGACGGTTCATCTTGTGGCTTCGGTTCTGTTCACGCTCCCCGTCTCGCTGCTGTTCGTTTCGCTGGGGCTTCTGTGCGGCAGTATCTTCACGGACAAACAGGTGGGCGGCGTCTGCGGGGCCTTACTCACGAACCTGACGGCGTGGCTCTCCGGCGTCTGGTTTGACCTGGGGCTGGTGGGCGGCGCGTTCCAAAAGATCGCAAATTTGTTGCCCTTCGTCCACGCCGTGGAGCTGGAGCGGGCCGTCCTGCGGGGCGATTACGCGGGCGCGTTCCCCCACCTCTGGTGGGTATCCGCCTACGCCGCCGCAGTGACAATAATCGCGGTCTTCGCCTTCCTGCGGCAGATGAAAAGACAGTGAGTCAACCATATGTGGATCGGAGCGACAAATCGGGATATGCAGGGAGAATGGATAATGGACGCTAAAATACTGTTGGATAATATTGATAAGATTCATACCACAGAAATGGGTGTCAAAAGAATCAGGAAAAATTTACAATTAGACGAATGTGATGCTGTTGAATATTGCAAAAACAAAGTTTCAGATAAAAATTGCAATATTTATAAGCAAGGCAAGAATTGGTACTGTGAAATAGATAATATAAGAATTATCAATTCATACAGTTATACCATTATAACAGCACATACAGTTTGACAAATTCCCGTTTGTCGGGAAGCGAATGGGAACGAAGGATCGAGGTTTGCCCATATATATCAAGAAACAAAATGAGCCTGGTGGGCGACTGCTCGGGCAAAGCAAGATTTGAGGGAGAAAAACACACAATGCTTTTGATAAAGAACTTGGAAACGCCAAGATTGACGATCCGCTCCTGGCGGAAGTCCGATAAAGACTTTACGCTGTCTCTATGGGGAGACAAAGAAAACGGAAAGTATATGATCGACCCTATCCGTGAGAACATGGATGAAGCGTATCTCAAATGTGTCGATGAGATGGAGGACAACCCCGAGGGGTATTATCTGATTGTTGAATGGAAAGAGGACAGTACGCCTGTCGGCACCTGTTGCATATTCCCTGAAAACGGGAATTACGACATCGGGTATTGCATATCAAAAGACCATTGGAGAGAGGGCCTCGGAACCGAGGTGGTTGACGCCGTCATTGGCTGGGTCAAGGCGGAGGGCGGCAAGTCCGTCACGGGAGAGGTGGCGGATAACAATCTTGCGTCGGTCGCCCTTCTTCGCAAATTCGGGTTTTCCCAGGACAGAAAAACGCGCTATAAAAAATGGGGAGAAGAGACCTGCTTCGACGCCCATTATTATAAGCTGACCTTAGCGTGAACATTCTGTTTGTCGAGACGTTGTAAATCCCATTAGGCATAACAAGCCAAACCCCCTCCGGCGCAGCCGGAGGGGGTCTTTTATCCGTTCGTTTTCAAAAATTTTTGGAATAATTTAAAATTAATACTTGACAATGCTTAATTAATGTGATATAATACGCATTGTCAGGGGCGATGGGCCTCCTTTACGTCAGGAGAAAGGCGTCCACCTTTTCAAGATCCATGCCCTCCAGCACAAGCTCCGCCGGGGGCGAAGGCTCCCGGGGGGAGATATTGGAGCGGATATACACGGCGGCCAGACCCAGGGCGCGGGCGGGCTTGATATCACATTCCCCGTCGTTGCCCACCATCACGGCCCTGCCCGTGTCGATGTGCCGCTCCCGCAGCAGCAGCTCAAAAAACCGCCTGTCCGGCTTTTTCACGCCGTAGTCGGAGGACAGATAGACCCCGTCAAAGAGCCTGTCGATCCCCACCCTTCTCAGCTCCAACCGGGTAAAGATGGCCTGGGCGTTGGACAGGAGCCACACCCTTTTCCCCCGCTCCCGGAGCCGCGTCAGAAGCTCCCTGGCGTGGGGATAGAGGCGTATATACTCCATGGACGCCTCCCGGAACATCTGCCCCGTGGCCACGGCCAGCTCCCTGTCCGCCTCCACGCCCCGATCCCGGTACAGCTTCTGAAAGACGTACTCCAGCTGGATCTCCGGGTGCGCCTCGTGGGCGTCCTGCCGCAAGGAGGCCCCCTCCATCTGCGCCACCGTGGAAAAATAGCTGTCTTTCAGCGCAGAGGGGGTGTATTCCGCCCCGTTCTCGCCGTAGATGCGGGCCATTTCCGCCCACAGGCCGGGGGCTTGCTCGTCGGTTCTTATGTCAACCAGCGTGCCGTAGAGGTCAAAAATCACATCGGAAAAGTCCATTTTTAACCTCCCAGGTACTCCATTCGCGCCTCCCAGGGCCGCAAAACGCCCGGGGGGGAGGCCGGTTCTAAGTCATTTTCATAGTTGGACAGCACAAGCCCGGCGGAGGCAAATTCTGCGGGGCTGGCGAAAGCCTGCTCCTTTGCGGTGAGGTTGCAGGCCACCAGGAGCTTTTCCCCGGCGGCGCGCCGCACATAGGCGAACACCCCCGGATCCTCCGGGCAGAGCAGGGTAAAATCCCCCTCCCGCAGCACGGTGTATCTCTTCCTCAGGTCGATGAGCTTGCGGTAGAACCAAAAGACGGAGTCGGGATCCTCCAGCGCCGCCCGGGCGTTGATCTCCAGGTAGTTGGGGTTTACATAAAACCACGGCGTCCCGGTGGTGAACCCGGCGTTTTCACTGCTGTCCCACTGCATGGGCGTTCTGGCGTTGTCCCGGCTCCTGGCCCGGGCGGAGGCCAGGATCGCCTCGTCGGAAAAGCCCCCGGCCCGCCGTTCCGCCACCATATTCACCGTCTCCAGATCCTCATAGTCCTCCAGCGCCAGGGGGATATTGGTCATGCCCAGCTCCTCCCCCTGATAGATATACGGCGTCCCCTCCAGGCCGTGGAGCATGGCGGCCAGGCACTTGGCGGATCTCACCCGATTAGCTCCGTCGTCCCCCCAGCGGGAGACGATCCGCGGCAGGTCGTGGTTATCGAGGAACAGGCTGTTCCACCCCCGCCCGTGCAGCTCCCTCTGCCAGCGTTCCACGCACCGCTTGAGCTTTACCAGCTCCAGGGGCCTTACGTCCCACTTCTCCGCCCCTTGATCCAGGGTGATATGCTCAAACTGAAACACCATGGAAAGCTCCGAGCCGTCCTGGGCGCTCCAGCGCATAGCCTCCTGGGGATCGGCGCTCCAGGCCTCCCCCACGGTCACCAGTCCCGGCTCCAAAAAGGCGTTGGCCGACAGCTCCCGGACGTACTCGTGCAGACGCGGCCCCCGGGCGGTGATCTTCCGATCCGGCTCCTTGGCGATCTGGTCGATAACGTCCAGCCGGAACCCCTCCACCCCCTTGTCCACCCAGAAGCGGATCATGTCGTAAAGCTCCCGCCGTACCCTGGGGTTATCCCAGTTGAGATCCGGCTGCTTCACGGCGAACTGGTGGAAGTAATACTGCCCCAGCTCCGGCACATACTCCCAAGCCGACCCGCCAAAGCACGCCCGCATATCGTTGGGCGGGCAGTCCGGGGCCCCGTCCCGCCAGACGTAATAATCGTGATAGGGGTTGTCCCGGCCGCGGAGGGCCTCCCGGAACCAGCGATGCTCGTCGGAGGTGTGGTTCAGCACCAGATCCATGATGATAGAAATGCCCCGCTTTTTCGCCTCGGCGATAAGCCTCTCCAGATCGTCCAGCGTCCCGAAGGGCGGCCAGACGGCCCGGTAGTCGGAGATGTCGTACCCGTTGTCCGCCTGGGGCGAGGCGCACACCGGCGAAAGCCATATTCCGTCCACCCCCAGCGTCTCCAGATAGTCCAGGCGGCTCAGGATCCCGGGGATATCCCCCAGCCCGTCGCCGTCGGAGTCCTGAAAGCTCTTGGGGTAGATCTGATAGAAAACGGCGGATCTCCACCAGCCGAATTTAGTCTTGTCAAGCATTGTCCCGTCCCTCGATTTCCTCCAGCTTTTCATAGACGCGCAGCAGCTCCCCCACGCTCCAGGCCTGGGCGAAGCACCCCTTGGACGCCCCCGGGGCCAGCCCGTCGTAGATCTCCGGCACCTGCCCGACGCACCCTTCCCGCAAAATGGCGGGCATCTCCGTCAGAAGCTTGCGAACCTCCCCGGCGGCCTGGGCTGTGTTTCCCCTCACCTTCAAAAGCGCCAGATAGTACGCCCCCGCCGGGAAGGGCCACACCGTCCCCTGATGGTAGGCCAGATCCCGCTCTCTCTGCGGCCCCCCGTAGGTGGGGTGGAACTGGGGATCCTCCGGGGACAGGGTACGCAGGCCCCGGGAGGTATAGAGATGCCTCCCTACCGTCTCCACCACCCTTCGCTCCCGCTCCGGGGACAGCATGGTAAAGGGCATGGACACCGCCCAGATCTGGTTGCACCTGATCTGCGTGTCCGCCTCCGTGCCGGAGATCACGTCCCGGAGGTATCCCCCCTCCTCCAGCCAGAATTTTTCGTTGAAGGAGGTCTTCACCCGCCGGGCCAGGGCCGTATACGGCTCCCCGTCCTCCCCCGCCAGGGCCGCCATTTTCCCCATGGCCATAAGGTCGGAGTACCAGTAGGCGTTGATCTCCACGGGCTTGCCGTGGCGGGGCGTGGGGAGGATTGTCCCGATGCGCACGTCCATCCACGTCACCTGATCCAGCCCCTCCCCGGCGGAGATCAGGCCGTCCCCGTCCATCTTGATGGCGTAGCGGGTGCCGTTTTCATAGGCCGCCACGATCCTTTTCAGGGTCGGGAACGCCTCCCGGACAAACTCCCCGTCCCCGGTCTTGCCATAGTAGAGCCACACGCCGTTGATCAGCAGCAGCGGCGCGTCGGCGGAGTTATACTGCGGCTCCTCCTGCCCCTCCGGGAAGTAATTGGGCAGCAGCCCCTCCTTCTCGTAGTGGAGGAAGGTGCGCAAGATGCTCTTGGCGTCCTCAAACCGTCCGGCGGCCAAGGCGCACCCCGGCAGGGCGATCATGGTGTCCCGGCCCCAATCCCCAAAAAAGGGGTACCCGGCGATGACGGTCTTGCCCCCGTTGGAACCCCGGTAGGCCAGAAAAGCGTCGGCGGCCCGGGCCAGCTCCCGGGCGGCGGGATCGGTGAAATGGCCGCCGTCCAAAAGCGCCCTCTGCCGCTCCCGGCACGCCGCCACCACCTCCCGGCCCGTTTTCTCCGTTTTCTCCGTGGAAAAGACCAGCTCCAGCGTCCCCCGCGCCCCCGCCGGGACGGTGAGGGCCGCCTGACAGCAGGTAAAACCCAGGCCCGTCTCCCGCCGCCCGTCTTTGGCGTCGTCGGCGTAAAAAAGCGTCTCCCAGGTCATGGGCAGGGCCCTGAGCGCGCCGTTGGTGCCGATATGGCACCGCCAGCCCCCCGCCTCCACAAGTCCGTCCCGATAGGCCGCCGCCCGCTTCTCCTGGGGCGGCTCCCCCTTGGGGGCCATCTGGAACACCGGCGCGGCGGCCAGCGTCACCGGGCCGGCCCCGCGGTTCTCGATCTCATAGGTCAGGGCCGACAGGTTCTCCTGAAAGCCCATGCCGAACCGCCGGACGACGGTCAGATCTCCCGTCTCCGCCCGCCACTCCGGGCCGTCCTCCCAGGTGAAGGAGACAAGGCGCTCCGCCCCGTCCTCCGCCCCCCGGGCGAACCGCTGGGCGCTGAGGAACGTCTCCCCTCCCGGGCCGGAGAGCGTCTCCCGCACCCGGTGGACCAACACGGCCCGGCGGCTGGGGGAGGCCGCCGCCACCAGAAGGCCCTGGTCACAGCGGGTGACGGAGAAGGTCAGGGACGTGGAGGCAAAGCCCCCCAGGCCGTTGGCCAACAGCCAGCAGCCCGCCTCTCCCCTCTCCCGAAGCTCACGATGGTCAAAGGTAAAGTTCACGTTCATTCCTCCCTCAAGGATCGTTGGGCCGGAGGGCCTCTCTACGCAGACCCTCCCCAGGGAAACATTTCCGTTTCACGAAATCCAGAGAAAATTCCTTGCGCGTTCCCCATGTCGAAAAAGCCGTCAGGGCTTAATGACGGGAGCCGAATTGGATTTTTGAAAAGCCCGTCAGGCTTTTTTAACAGTCTTTTTTACAGTCTGAGAGGGCGGCCCCGCGCGGGGGCCGCCCATAGGGGGTCGGTTCTCTTATTTCTTGTCGTTTTTGCCGTTTTTGCCGTCCTTCTTGCGCTTGGCGGCGGTGATCCCCACAGCCGCGCCCGCGACTACCAGGGTGGCCCCGCCGGTGACGGCGGCGATCAGCCCGGGGCTGGCGCCGTCCTTCTCGGAGGAGGGCTGGCCGGTGGTGTCGGGGGCGGTATCCCCGGCGGTGTCGCCGGTGGTGTCGCCGGAGGGCTGCGCCGCGTCGCCCCGCACCAGGATAAGGGCGGAGAGGGGGGCCGCGCTGGCCTCGCCCGTCAGCGTCTCCAGGGTGTCGGTACCGGCCTTTTCGCCGTTGACGCACACGTTCCACTGATAGCCTTCCGGCAGGGGCACGCTCTGGGCCTCCTCGGTGGCGTTGAAGATCACATAGATGCCCTGGGCGGTATCCCCGTTGGCCCCGCCCGCGATCTCAAAGGCCAGCATGCCCTTGGGCATACCGTTCACCTGTTTGACGGTCTCATACACCGCGTCCGCGTCGGACTGGCGCAGGGCCGGGTGGGCCTTGCGGAAGGCGATAAGGCCCTTGTAGTAGGCAAACACGTCGGCGTACTCCGCCTCGTCCAAGGTCGCCCATTTCAGGGCGTTCACCTCGTCGGTGGCGTTGTAGCTGTTCTCGTTGAAGCTGCCGTCGGGGTTCACCTTAGTGCGCAGCATCTCCTCACCGGCCTGCATGAAGGGGATCCCCTGGCTGGTCAGGTAGATGGCGGCGGCCAGGTTGTTCATGCGGATCAGATCCTCCCGGGAGGCGCTGACTTTGGACTGGGCGATGCGGTCGATAAGGGTGTTGTTGTCGTGGCAGGAGGCGTAGTTCACCGTCTGGGTGGGGGATTTGCACCAGATGGCCTTGCCCATGAAGCTCTGGGCCACGGTGGCGGCCTTGTTGGTGTCGCCGGAGACGAAGCCGGGGCCCTTGTCAAACACACTGCCCTTCAGAGCGTCCCGGATATTGTCGCTGAAATAGGCAAAGCCGGGGGTCTTGCGGGAGTTGGACTGGGTGGCCAGCTCAACGCCCTCCTTGGTGACGGCGGTGGTCATGGTCCAGCCCTCGCCGTAGAAGATTACGTCGGGCCTCTCGGCGTGGACGGCCTCCACCAGCTCGTTGATGGTGTCCACGTCCAGCAGGCCCACCAGGTCGAAGCGGAAGCCGTCGATGTGGTACTCGTCGCACCAATACTTGACGGACTCCACGATGTACTTGCGCACCATGCTCCGCTCGGAGGCGGTGTCGTTGCCGCAGCCGGAGCCGTTGGAATAGGTGCCGTTGTCGCCGATCCGGGAGAAGTAGCCGGGGACAAGCTTGTTAAAGCAGAAGTCCGTGGCGCTCTGCACGTGGTTATACACCACGTCCATGATGACGGACAGGCCCTCGTCGTGCATGGCCTTCACCATCTGCTTCATCTCGCTGACCCGCACCGCGCCGTTGTAGGGGTCGGTGGAGTAGCTGCCCTCGGGGACGTTGTAGTTGACAGGGTCATAGCCCCAGTTGAACTGCGGCTCATCGAGCCTCGTCTCGTCCACGGAGCCGAAGTCGTAGATGGGCAGCAGGTGTACGTGGGTAGCGCCCAGCTCCTTGATGTGGTCGATGCCGGTGGCCATGCCGCCGGGGGTCTTGGTGCCGGTCTCAGTGAGGCCCAGGAATTTGCCCACGTTCTTGATGCCGGAGCTGGGGTCGGTGGAAAGATCCCGGACGTGAAGCTCATAGATCACCGCGTCGTTAACGCCCAGGGCGGCGTTGGGGTTCTTGTCCTCGGCCCACCCGGCGGGGTCGGTGGCGTCCAGGTCGATGACCATGGCGCGGGCGCCGTTGACGCCGGTGGTGCGGGCGTAGGGGTCGCAGGCCTCGGCGGTCTGCCCGCCTACGGTGACCTCATAGGTGTAGTAGGTGCCGTTCAGATCCCCGGCCTTCTCGGCCACCCAGGTGCCGTTCACGTCCGCCGTCATGGGAAGCGTCTCGATAAGGTCGTCGGTCCCCGGCGTGCCGCTCTCATAGAGCTTCACGGACACGCTCTCCGCCGTGGGGGCCCAGACGCGGAAGGCTGTCTTTTCCGCGCTCCATGTAGCGCCCAGGTCGTCTCCGGCGTAGGTGTACGCGGCCTCGAAGCTGTCTGTGGAGTAGATGTTGGGCATATTGATCTTATACTCCGTTCCGTCATAAATCAGTTTATAGCTTTGGGTCAGATCCATCGCCTCCACCGTCAGGGCGTAGGTGTTGGCGCCGGATTCCGCGGCCCCGGCCACGGCCACAGGGCCGTCAGGCCCCTGGATAACGAACACCGCCGCCGGCTCGCCCTTGACGGGGCCCGTGGTGGTGACGATCACCACCCCCGCGTCGTAGTCGTATTTGGCGGAGGCCACCAGCACGCCGGTGACCACGTCCTCGCCGTCTACGCGGGTGTAGCCCTCCACGCCGGACTCCACATAGATGTGTACGGTCCCCCGCAGAACGTCGGGCAGCTCGATGAACTGATCCATGTCCACGTCCTTCCCGGCCCAGCCGCTGCCGCCCTTGCGGACGATGAAGCCCAGGCGGGTGACCCCGGCGTTGACGGGTATGGTGGCCACCATCTCGCCGTCCACCTGCTGGAAGGCGTAGCCGTTGCCGTCCTGGCCGTCGGCCCAGGCCCACACGTCCCAGTCCTCATACGCGCCGTCGGGCCGGTTGTAGTGGAGCGCCACGGTAACGCCGTCCGCCAAGGACGGCACCACGCACACGCCCAACAGCGCCGCGATAAGGCACAGGGCCAGAAGGCCGCTCCCCAGCCTGCGCCGGGTGGTTTGCTTGTTTGTTTTCACTGAAAAACCTCCTTTTTCATTTTCCTTATGTTTCCCGTGTTGCCGGCCGGCCGGAGAAGCGCCGCTCCCCCGGCCCCCGGGTTTCTCCCTGAAAAGCATACGCTGTGAAAAGGGCCCTTTTGCCCTTTGCGGTCCGTCTTATCCTACATTCAGTACGACGCTGGTTTTCTCCCCCAGGGTGAGTGTCGTCCCCTCCAGGGCGGCGCTCCCCATGCCGATGGCGGCGCTCAGGGCAGCGTTGGAAAGGCCCAGGGCCGCCAGATCCACCGTCTGGTCGGAGCCGGTGGTGTTGTGGATCACGGCCACGGTCTGTCCCTCCCAGGTGGCGGTAAAGCCGCCCAGCTTTGTCCCCTCAAAGGGCAGGGGGGTGTAGTCGCCCCGGGCGATGGCGGGGTTGGCCTTGCGGATCATGATGAGCTTTTTATAGTAGCTCAGAAGGCTGTCCCCGTCCCCCAGCTGTTGGGCGGCGGTGGCGCTGACCCGGTTATCGGCGTTGTAGGTACTGCCCTCCGGGTCGGCGATGGTGTCCCCGTCGCCCCACTCCATCTTCAGCCGCCGGTTGGCGTCGGTATTGGCCCCGCCCCGGCTGCCCCGGGCGCCGATCTCCTCCCCGTAGTAGATGAAGGGGGAGCCGGAGGAGAGGATATAGAGATTGGCGGCCATCTGAGCCATGCCGTTGGAGGCGCTCAGATACCCGGCGGCCCGGTCGGTGTCGTGGTTGGCGATGAAGGGGACGATCATAGCGTCCTCGTTCATGGCCTCCACCCGCTCCAGATACGCGTCCACGTAGGCGGTGTATTTGTTCACGTCCCCGGCCTGGGCCGTGGAGGCGATAAGGCCGCTGGTCTGGGAGGTGGTGAAGTCGAAGCAGTTGAGGGCGGGGTAATAGAGATCCGTCACGCTGTCCCCGTCCCACACCTCGGCCACGGTGTAGATGTCGGGCTTGATGGCCCGAAGCTCGCCCATGAACCACTTCCAGAATTCCGCGCTCTGGACATCGTCGCCGTAGTAGATGTACTTGGCCGCGTCGAAGCGGAATCCGTCAACCCCCAGGTCGAGGTAATACTTGGCCACGTCCAGCACGGCCTGGCGCACAGCGTCGTTGTCGTAGTTAAGCTCCGGCATGGAGGTGGAGAAGTTGCACTCATACATATCGCCGCTGCCGGGGATCTTGCTGAAGGTGCGGCCCCCCGGCGGGGTCTGGCCCGCGGGGATATAGGTGTAGAAGTCGTAGTAGGGGTCGGCGGTGTCCCCCTTCACATGGGCGGCCTTGAAGGCGTTGAACCAGGCGTTGTTGGGGCCGGTGTGGTTCAGCACCATGTCCAGGATCACCTTCATGTTGCGCTCGTGGGCCAGCTCCAACAGCAGCTCCAGGTCGTCCTGAGTGCCGAAGGCCGGGTCGATCTGGTAGTAGTCGTCCACGTCGTACTTGTGGTAGGTGGGGGATTTGAAGATGGGCGAAAGCCAGATGCCCTCCACCCCCAGGCTCAGGCCTGAGTCGTCGTCGCCGTCGTTTAAATAGTCCATGCGGTTGATGATGCCCCGAAGGTCGCCGATGCCGTCGCCGTCGGAGTCGGAGAAGGAGCCTACGAAGATCTCATAGAACACCCGGTAGTTGTCCTCCGTGGCGGCGGTATTCCGGCAGGCCTCGTCGTTGATCACCGCCTCCCCGGCGGCGTTCAAAAGATACCGCCCCGTCTTGTCCATGCCCTCCGGCACCGAGGCGGTGTCGCCGGGGCCGGAGGTGTCGCCCGTTCCCCCCGTCCCGGCACAGCCCGTCAGGAGCAGCAGCAGGGCCAGGGTCAGGGCCAAAGCACGTTTTTTCATGTGGTTCCTCCCAAAAAACAGGTTCATAAGGGTCCCTTTCAGCCGGGTGGTAACGTTTTCAACTCCCGGTACAAAGGGGGCTGTGACCGTGAACGGTCACAGCCCCCCGCAAGAAAAGATATGGGAATGAATGAGCGGTCTCAGGCCAGAAGGTTCTTCTCGCTCTCGGGGTCAAAGAGGTGCATAGCCTTGCCCTCGAAGGTGATATAGAGCTGGGCGCCGGCCACCAGGGCCTTGCGCTGTTCCTTGTCCAGATCCAGGGTGGGGACGCGGACGATCAGGCGGTTGCCGTCCTCGGTGTCCACATGGAGGTGGAGCTCGGAACCCATCATCTCGTCCACCACCAGCTTGCAGGGAATGGCGTGGGGCGCGGCGGCCTTAGCAAGCTCGATATGCTCGGGACGGACGCCCAGCAGCACGTCGCCGCCCTTAACCTTGCGGTCGGCCAGGGCCTTGCCCTTGTCGCCGTCCACCTCGATCTTAGCGCCGAAGGGGGTGACGAAATATTTGCCGTTCTCCTGGAGGAGCTTCGTCTTGATGATGTTCATCTTGGGCGCGCCGATGAACTCGGCCACGAACAGGTTGTCGGGCATGTCGAACACCTCGTCGGGGGTGCCCACCTGCATGATGTAGCCGTCCTTCATGATAACGATGCGGTCAGCCAGGGTCATGGCCTCGGTCTGGTCGTGGGTGACGTAGATGAAGGTGGTGTCCAGCTTCTGGCGGAGGAGAATGATCTCGGCGCGCATCTGGTTACGGAGCTTCGCGTCCAGGTTGGACAGCGGCTCGTCCATCAGGAACACCTTGGAGTCGCGCACCATGGCGCGGCCGATGGCCACGCGCTGGCGCTGGCCGCCGGACAGGGCCCGGGGCTTGCGCATCAGATATTCGGTGATGCCCAAAATCTCCGCCGCGTTTGTGACTCTCTCGTAGATCTGATCCTCCGGCACCTTTTTCAGCCGCAGGGAGAAGGCGATGTTGTCATAGACGGACATATGGGGATAGAGCGCGTAGTTCTGGAACACCATGGCGATGCCGCGATCCTTGGGCTGGAGGTCGTTGACCACCTCGCCGTCGATCTCCACGGTACCGCCGCTGATCTCCTCAAGACCGGCGATCATGCGCAGGGTGGTGGATTTGCCGCAGCCGGAGGGGCCGACGAAGACCACGAATTCCTTGTCCTTGATCTCCAGGTTGAAGTCGTGGACGGCCACTACGTTGTTATCATATACTTTCTTGACATCAGTCAGTTTAACGCTTGCCATATCCTGTGTTCTCCTTTCAAATTAACCCTTGACGGCGCCGCCGGTGACGCCCTCGACGTAGTACTTCTGCAGGCAGAGGAAGAGGATAGTCACGGGGACCGCGACGATCACGCCGCCCGCGCAGAAGGTGGTGTACCAGCTGCCGATCTGGTCGGCGGACAGCCAGCTATACATACCGACGGCCACGTTGTAGCCCGCGGAGGTACCCATGGCCACGTAACGGGCGAAGACGTAGTCGCCCCAGGGGCCCATGAACGCGGTGAGAATGGTGTAGATGACGATGGGCTTGGCAAGGGGAAGAATGATCTTGTAGAGTACCTGGAGGCGCGTGGCGCCGTCCACACGGGCGGCCTCGTCCAAGGACTTGGGTATCGTGTCAAAGAAGCCCTTGGACACATAGTAGCCCATGCCGGAGGAGGCGACGCTGACGAGGATAAGGCCCGGCACCGCGTTGGCCTGGGTGAGTCCCAGGTCGGCCAGGACGCGGTAGAGAATGATCATGGTGAGCATTCCGGGGAACATGCCCAGGATCAGCATGAACCGCATGAGGGGCCCGCGCATCTTGAAGCGGAAGCGGGACAGGGTATAGCTCATGCAAAGCTGAATGATGGTGGTGAGAACGGCGGCCGCCAGCGCGATGATGAAGGTGTTCAGATACCAGCGCTTAAAGTCGGAGTTCCAGAGGTTTATGTAGTTCTTCAGGCCCCACTGGTGGGGGATAACGTAGCCTACCTGATAGGTGGACTCAACGCGGAAGGACTGGAGGACGATGAAGATGAAGGGAATGAGCCAGATGACGCTGATGAGGATCAGCAGGATATAAATGGCGGTGTTGCTGGCGCGGTTCAGCGCCTTCAAACCCATATGCCGCTTTTCAGTAGTTTGATTCATTACTGGAAATCCTCCTCATTCTTGATAGAGGGCAGCACGTTGTAGACCACCAGGGAGATCAGCGCCACCACCACGAAGACCAGGATACCGACGACGGAGGCCAGGTAGTACTGGGATTCCGCGCCCGTAGTGATCTTGAAGAGCCAGGTGATCAGCAAGTCGGTATGGCCTACGCTTCCCGCGGCGCCGGAGGCCGCCACGTTGGTGGGCGCGCCGCCGGTCAGGAGGTAGATGACGTTAAAGTTGTTCATGTTGCCGGTGAAGCTGGTGAGCAGGTAGGGGCCGGTGATGAACAGCATGTAGGGCAGGGTGATCTTGATGTACTGCTGCCAGGCGTTGGCGCCGTCGATACGGGCCGACTCGTACAGATCCGCCGGGATATTCATCAAAATACCGGTGGCGATGAGCATCAGGTGCGGGATGCCGATCCAGATATTGATGAGCACCACCGAGACGCGGGCCCAGGTGGCGTCCTCCCAGAAGGGCAGCGGCTCCTTGATCCACCCCCAATCCAGCAGGGCCAGGTTAATAAGGCCGTTGCGGGCGAACATCTTGGAGACGTACAGCAGGGAGATGAACTGGGGAATGGCGATGGTCATAACAAGAATGGTACGCCACATCTTCTTCAGGTGGATCCCCTTCTTGTTGATCATCATGGCCACGAACATGCCCAGGAAGTAGTTGGTGAAGGTGGCCAGGAACGCCCACATCAGCGTCCAGGCCAGGATCTCGCCGAAGGTAGCGGCATAGGACTGGGTGCCGCCGGCACCGCCCTTCCAGGAGAGCATGGTATTGAAGTTGTCCAGGCCCACCCAGGTAAACAGGTTGTTGGCGTAGCCGTTGTGGGCGCCGTCGTAGTTGGTGAAGGCCACCAGGATCATAAAGACGATGGGCATCACCGTAAA
>CANPWM010000052.1 GCA_947584295.1 uncultured Oscillospiraceae bacterium
CAACTTAACTGTAACACAGAGGTTTGCTATTCGCTACTCTTTTTTCCTTACTGTAACACATCAATTGTAATCCTACATTCATTGTTTTTGAATTTACCTCACAAACTTGATTTTTCGACGATTATAGTGTATCATAAATCCGTACATTTGAAAAACGAATTTATCAAATAAATTGCATTTGGAAAGTAGATGATTGGATGGAAATGAACTTACAGAAATATTTATCCTTTGTGAAAACGGCGGAGTGTGGCAGTTTTACAAAAGCGGCTGAACTACTGAACTACTCACAGTCCAGTATTAGCAGAATGATAGGCGATCTTGAAAGAGAATGGAAGGTGTAGCTTCTCGAACGGGATGTCGGCGGCGTAAGATTAACATCGGATGGAATGAAATTGTTGCCGTATGTAAAAAGCGTCGTTGCTGAATTTGAGAAACTGCAAATGGAAATAGACGAACTGAACGGATTACAATCGGGACTTATCCGCATCGGCACCTTTTCCAGTGTGGCAACACATTGGCTGTCGAATATTATTAAAGAATTTCAGAAAGATTATCCGAACATCGATTATGAATTACTGCTGGGAGATTACACAGAAATAGAGGAATGGATTTTAGAAGGGAGAGTGGACTGCGGCTTTCTTCGGCTGCCGACTCATCCCGAACTGGAAACCATTTTTTTGGAGCAAGACAAGCTGTTGGCGATTATACCGAAAAATCATCATCTTGCCGACTGTGAAAAATTTCCTGTTTCGGCATTGTGTGATGAGCCGTTTATGCTGCTTGAAAAAGGAGCAAAAGCGGAAGTTTCTGAAATTTTTGAACGCTGCGGATTAACCCCGAAGGTTCATTTTACAACGTGGGACGATTACGCTATTATGTCAATGGTAGAGAGCGAACTTGGAATCAGTATTTTACCGCAGCTTATATTAAAGCGAATTCCATATAAAATAATCGCAAAGGAACTTAATGTTCCTGCCTATAGAAATATCGGACTTGCGCTCCGAAGTAAGAAAACTGCCTCTCTTGCCGTAAAAAGGTTTATTGAATATTTGGAGTATAGATGACAAGTGGCGGCAAGGATTGCTCCCTGCCGCCGCTCTGCCTTAACAGTAAATCAAATCGTTGTTGACAATTTCAGTTGCTCGGTTTCGGATATTGTTCATACGACCGACCCACGCCATTTGGTCTTGTGCCTTGAGCCGTTCCGTCACGCCTTTACGCTCTGCCATCTGTTTTACCAGACGGGAAAACAGATCCTCTGCTTTTATGCTGGACTACACTGAAAATGCAAAGATACCGCAATTCAAGTTTCTTTGAAACCTTTTCCAGGGCCATATATAATCCGCTACCCGAACCTAAGAAAAGGAAAATTACCCCTAACAAACGACAAAAAGCCCTTAGCCGTGTTACCCACAGCTAAGGGCTTTTCTAATATGGATTTTTCAGCCGCAAGCCATCAGAAAATACTCTGATAACCCGTAAACCACCGGACAGCAGGAATGATGCCGCCTTTGGGAGCTGTTATCAAATTGTTATCAAAAGGCACTCATGTAACCGAAAACCCGCATGAATACCGGCTTTTTCGGGCTTTTGCAATTACTCCCACTCGCTCCCTTAAAATCCATTATAAACAAGTTTGTTTATGGATTTTAGCAGAGCGTATCTACATTATCCGTATTATTGGTAAAGCATACGCTATCCGATTTTTTGTTGCCATAGTGTTGCCACAGGAAAGGCGAATCAAAGTCTCGTAACCTTGGTAAAAAGTTCTTTTAATGCCCAGTCAGAAATATCTATCAGAGGCTCAAACATAAAAGAATTTAAGTGTATGCTTTCAGGTGTTATAAGATTTACTTCCTCAATTATTGCTTTTTGCTCTGATGTTAAGAATGGCTCTGCTTGTTTGTACCATTCCCTTGTCTGATTGCTACTTGCATCTACGCAGGTCTGTCCATTTGCTGTAATTATACTCTGCATAAATTTTTCGGCTAAAAGTCGAATTGCGATAGCAGTAACTAACTTATTATCTAAAAGCACCTCGTTAGTATTATCAGCTACACAGGAGTTTGCAATCCTAATAATTGCCGAATAATAATTCTCATCAACGCCAGAAAAGGCAACTCCATCAAGGAAAGGATTGATGATGTTCCACAGTTCGTCAATACTTACAGATTGTGTATCAAGCGGTGTTGTTTTCAGATGAAGAAAACAAGTCAACTTTGCAAATTCATCATCTTTTCCACTATATTCACACAGATTTCTATAGAACGGAATACTTGATATTAAGAGCTTTTTCTTGTCATCATCAGCAATGTTGCCATCTTTAATGCCAGCAACTACAACATTCTTAAAAAAATCTTTTTGATACTTAAATTCCGTGACTGAAATAACGCCTTCTTCATCTCGCTGTGCTATATAGCAATGTGTACGAGCAACGCCCAGTCTTAATTTTACAGTTCTATAAAAATCAAAATTATGGGTAAGAATCAGCAAATCGATACCAGGTGTATTGCCAAGGTCGTTAAGATACTCAATAATGGCGTACTTGTTCTTATAGTCGAACGAATCTGCTATATCATCTGCAATTATTAAAAACTGCCCACCACCTGCACTCGCTTGTTGCCTAATTCTTTCAAGATCAAACAAAATATACAGTAGATAAAGTGCTCTTTTTTCGCCGGTACTCAACGATACCATCAAGTCATCTTTTTTCAGCATAGCACTCTGTTGAGTAGTAACCCCTCGTGTGTATTTAAATGATAGATTAGGCGCTTCATCTTTCAACAAGAAATTAGCTTTGTTTTCGATCTGCACCTCAAAGGGGACACGGAATCGTCTATTAAACTCATTGACTACCGCTTGCCATCTTGCCGACTGTGCAGCAGCCTGTTCATACAACGCTCTAATTTGAATTGTGTATTGTGAAATTCTATCATAATAATCAGCAAACGGGGTATCAAGTTTAGAAAAGCAATCAAGCCAAGTTTGGATCTTCAAAGCGTTAATATCTCTTAGTGCAGGAATTATTTCACGATGGGCGATAATAATATCACGAAGCCTAGAAACATTTTCATTAGCAGTAAGTAGTTTTTTTAATTTTTGAAAAACCGTACTTAATTCAGGTGTGGCATAAATACGCTCTAATTGCTCATTTACAACAGCATTCCACTCATCAAGCGAATGAATAACCGTAACACCATCTTTTAAGCAAATAGTATGTTGTGCATTGAAGAGATTATGTTTTGCCAATTCCTTTCCGAGTGTTTCTGCGTTTCTATCGGTAAACCCATCGCTCAAGATTGGATTGTTTTCCAATAGAGTGTTAAGATTTTCAATATATTCCTCTATCGAATTGACAAACTCTCTCTTGCTATATACCGCCAATACTTTATCGTTGAATAACTCCGAATAAATGCAGTCATTCAAATAATCCAGTACCTGGCGATTTCCAATCAGATCATGTATTTTTTCAAAAATATCCGTCCAATCGGAAGTGCTACCCAACCCTAAATCAGCAATTATTCTTCCTTTAATTTTAGGCTTTGTTAACCCAGTAAGCATCCTCAGTTTATCCTCAATTTGTCGAATTTCGCCACTAAACTGAGCCATAAGAACATTATATTCATTTCTTGTAGTTTCATCTGCTAACAAGGTACTTACAGTTTCTTTTGTAAATTCAAATGAATCGGTAAAGGTATTAACAACATATATTCTATCTGTTGACGTTGGGGCTGTAGCAACATTAGCGGAACTAAAAACATACTGACTTGTATAATGTGTTACCGAGTAACTACTAACGACGTTTCGAAAAATACGGTCGCTTGTCGCTGTGCCTTTTGAAATATCATCAAATACCTTTGATAGCGAACTTTTCATAACACCATTAGGAGCATATATCATTGCTTTATTGCAATGAGAGAAATTGATATTAGGCAAATCAAATTGTTTCAATCCGTAACAGTTCTCGAAATGTCCATTTAACATAAAATATCCCCCTTGCTATCTATCAGTATACTTAATCTGTAAAAAAGAACATTTCTGTTCTTTTTCTTCAATTCACATTCCCAAATACGAATAACTGTCCACCCCCCCCCGATTTTCAAACATTGCCGTAACTTCTTTATCGTGCTTAATATTTCGTTCCCGTTTTTTCTGCCAATATTCGGCATTATCAGAAGGACGAGTATTCCTACAATCATGTCCATGCCAAAAACACCCGTCCACGAATATAGCGATTTTCTTATCAAGGAAAACGAAATCAGGGTGTCCTTTTACTGGATAGTTTCTTCTCCAGCCGACTATGTGATTCTCGTTGAATATCTGTATCAGCTTTAGTTCTGTCGATCTGTTGTTCTTTGAGCGTATTTGCTTCATTATTTCGGAGCGTTTATTGTTATCGAAAACATCAGCCATAAATTTCATCATCTCCGTGAAAAGGAAACCTCAATCAAGTATTGTTATCCAGCTTTCATCGAAGTCGATACTCTTCAAAACATCAGTTTTCTGCAACATTGGTGGTTTTTTGATACGGAATTTTACTGCTTCATTTGGCACTTCGGTATGAATTGTAAATTGAGAGCCGTGCGGTTGCCAAGTAAAACAAGTTTTTCCGCTATGGTCCAACCCTATAAGATTACCATTTGGATTTACTTCCCAGTGATAGTCTGTTGTTCTAAACCTCTGTGTTTCTTCTTCAAACAGTCTATATGAAAGCAAATCGTAGCTACGAACCAATACAATCGTCCTAACACGGCTATAATGGTCAGTTGCGATATTTATTCTCTCGTTCCAAATGTTTAGAACTGCCTCGCCTGTTTTTTGCACGTCTTGGTGAGGGTCGGTTATGCCGTAAGAATAATCCGGGGAACATCTTCCGCTAATTAACCTAACGCTTGTACTTGCAAATGGATCAGTCGATTTTACTGTTTTCATTGACCAACAATTTTTGTCGAGGACAACATCAGCAATGCCAACAGGAGAATCGAGATGAGTACCACCGATAGCATCAGCAAAGGCATCGCCCCAATCATTCCCCGAAACATCTTTTCTCCCAATATAGATTAAGTAGACAAGATAACCACCTATTTTGTTAATCAAGTCATTAGGAAAAACGTTTAGCGGATATAACGTCTGGGTAGTAAGTTGTTTTGAATCCCTTAATCTCGGTCTTTTTTCCATTTTGCTTCTTCTCCGTTTCATCAAAATTTTTTAATGCTGTTATCATTTCTTGTGCGACGGCGCTTATCATTGGAACAGCAACGGAATTTCCAGTTTGCTTTTTTATCTGTCCGTATGGAACAACAATTTTGAAACTCTCTGGAAAGCCTTGAATTCTCAGCAATTCACGCTCTGTGGGGCGGCGTTCGTCATTAATAAGTATATAGTTGGCAGAAGCGCCGGCTCTCAAAGCGGAAGAATATGGGTGCGGGGTTATAGAACCCGCCATATTTTCGTGAGAAATATATGGTTTTGGATAGTCTTTATCCTTTAACCTTTCAAGTCTTGACCTTTTAATTTCTTCCCTCACATAGTATTTTTTATCGACATTTTTTTCTAAAATATCGGCAAGTGTTTTTCTTTTTGTTTTATCGACAGGCAGAGGAAATTTGAATTTTACATCATTCAGAAATCCCACAATGATAATTCTTTCTCTTTTTTGTGGAACTCCGTAATCAAGTGCATTAAGAACTTTTGAATAAGTGTGATATCCTAATGCTTCCAAATGAGCAGTTATAACTTTGAAAGTATTTCCATTATCGTGAGCGGTTAGATTTCGCACGTTTTCAAGCATAAATGCAGGAGGTCTTTTTTCTTTTAATATGCGCTCAATATCGAAAAAGAGCGTTCCAAAAGTTTCATTGGCAAAGCCCTCTTTTTTCCCGATGATAGAAAACGCTTGGCAGGGAAAACCGCCGAGAAGAATATCAAAATCGGGAATTTCGTTAGCTGCTATTTTTGTAATATCGCCGGAAGGATATTCGCCAAAATTAGCTTCATAGGTTTTACAAGCGGCTTCGTCAAATTCAGACGAGAAAACGCAATGACCACCTACGCTTTCAAAGCCTAATCTTATGCCGCCTATCCCTGCAAATAGGTCTATAAATCTAAAATTATCCCAATTCATTTTCATTTCTCCATAAAGTCGGAATCATTTCCTTGATTAAGCCACTCTTCCTCGATTGAAGAGTAAGGATAATTGTTTTTTTCACAAAACTCTTTGATAGAGCGCATTGCAGTCATATTTGGTTTAGCCTTTCCTGTCTCCCATCTATTCACAGTTGCTGAAACAACGCCCAACTCTTTTGCGAATGCTTCTTGTGTTAGAAACGACTTTTTTCTTAAAACTTTTATGCACTCCGAAAGCAACACTAACTGCACCCCTTTCACGCATACGATATACTTTAGTATAACACGAATATGACATTTTTTCAACCCCTACTCCGAAAAAGTCACAGTCTTTTTACATACTCAAATATCTGCATAGATTTTGCCCCTTCGACTATACTGCCGACTTTATGACTTCTTGAACACCTTCTGAAAAGGAAAAAGCCGCCGTCAGGCGACGGCGGCAATTCCCTATAGGGAGGATCAGTTGTAAATCAAATCGTTGTAAACGACCTCGGCGGCTCGGTTTCGGATATTGTTCATTCGTCCGACCCAAACCATCTGATCTCGTGCTTTGAGCACTTCGGTCACGCCTTCCTGTTCTGCCATTTGTTTTACCAGCCGGGAAAACAATTCCTCTGCCTGTCGGTCGATGTCAGCAAGGTAGCTGTTCAGCTTACAGGAAGTCAGCAGGTTGGTGTAGATCAGCCGTTTGTGCTGCCGGAGATACCGCAAACGCCGCTGTCCCCAAATGCCGATTGGCTGTTCTTTCTCGGCGGGTAATGCAAGATCGGGCAGAAAGTAGTCACCTTGCAGAGTGTAGCCGATCCCCGTCTTTTTGTCTGTGATGTGGTTTTTCATTGTCTGTTCCTACCTTTCAAAATTGTTATTTCTAAAGCGTTTTTCACGCTGTTTAGACTGTTTTGCCTGCTCTAACAGGCTGTCGATTTGCTTGCTCCCGAACACCTTTCGGAGCAGCTTGTAGTCCCGGTTTTCGCCCCGAAGGTTGTCGTTTTCACCTTTGAGCCGGTCGTTGATTTTGGTCAGCTTCTCGTTCTCACGATAGAGTTCTCCGTTCGTAACATTGAGCCGGTGGTAGTCGTCCAGCGCCGCAAAGCAGCGGGCGAATACCGATTTTATCAGCGATTTCAATGTCTTGATTAACGGATCGACGAACTTGGTCTTATAAGATTTTGCGCTCATCAGACCCGTCGGTTCTGGCAGATTGTATTCCGGCGCAGTATCCAGCCCATCGCTGATCGTCTGCAACCGCTCCAGTCCATCATCGAAATTTGCCACACGGTCGGAGAGGGATTTAACTTCATCGGTTTTCGCCGCAACCTGTTCGTTCAGTGCTTCCAGTTCCTTCTCCCGTTCCTGTATTTTGTAGTTCCAAACATCAAGGTGCTTGTTGTGCGTGCCCTTCTGCTCCCACTCGATCCCGTGACGCTCCATTACGGCGGCAAGCTGTTCCTTTTCGGACTGTACCCACTGGTTCCATTCCGTATCCCGCTTCTTACCGCCTTGGAATCCCTGTGCAGCGAGCGCCTGTTTCAGCGACACACGGGTTTCCAAACCTCGCTCGCTTCCAGTCGTGAACGGCACAAAATCAATGTGGATATGGGGCGTCGCTTCGTCCATGTGGAGGTGCGCCGAGAACACATACAAGCGGGGATTTCGTTCTTGAAAGCTATGGTAATACTCGTCCAAAATCTGCTTTGCAAGCTGCCCGTTCTCGCTTTGTGCGTTCATATCCTCGAAGTTTCCGATCTGCAAGATGACCTCGTGGAACGGCTTTTCCTGCCTGCCGGTGCTGATCTTTTCGTAGTAATCTTCGATGCGCCGGTCGGCTCGTTTCTGCTTCTCGTTGTACTTTTTGAGAGCTTCATCAAAGAGCTTGTGGTACACTTTCTTGATGGGTTCGTTGCAGTAATCTATATTGAATCGGGTGCGTTCCGGGTCAACATTTTCCACCGTAAAATTACGGCTGTTGTGATTGACCGAGCCTTTCCCGACCATTGCACTGATCGTTCTTTTCAAAATATTACTTCCTTTTCTCTTCGCTGCGATAGCAGCGGGTTTTGTTACTTTTGCCAAAAGTAACGCAAAAGCACTTTTGACAGCCTGCGGCCATCAAAATGCAACCTGCAAGCAGGTTTTGCGCTCTCCGAGGGGTGCGGGTCGCCGGTGGCGACCTCTGCCGGCGTCAGTCGGCAGAAGCACCGACCGAGCCGGCAGGCGAGACAGGGCTGTCCTTTGAAAAGGACACCCTTGCATCCCCGTCTAAACTTTCCCGTGACGGTGCGTGTCGATGGTGACGGTGTTTTTGACACCGCACCCACTGCCTAAATCATCGACACACCGTCACGACCGACACGGTCGGTCAGGACTCCCGCAAAATCGTAGATTTTGTGGGAAAAGGACGAGCAGCAGAATGAGTGCGCTCTGCCGCTTGCGGCGGAGCAAACGATATGGCGCTTGCGAGGACGCCGTCACGCCTGCACAAGCTGAAAGCTCACCTTGCGCCCGTTGTGACTGCGGCTGTTCTCATAGCGGATGCCATATTCGTTGAACAGCCGCCCGACGTTGACATTGAGCTTTTTCGTGAGAGCGTTCGGTGGCATATCGACCGCCAGCCAAGTGGCGAGTTCCGTGGGCGTTTCCGCCCACTCACCACTGCCCGCAGAAAGCAGCGCCGCAATCTGTTCCAGCAGCGGCTCCGGCGGCTCTTTCCAAAGCTCCGTTTCCGTCTTTTCCAGCTCCCATATCAACCGTTCGGGATTGCGGGAGAGGTAGAGCTTTTGGTCTTGCTGATCCCGCCCCGATATTTCCAGCGTGGCGGCGTTGCTTGTTCGCTTTTCCTTTTGAAGCAGGAACGCTCCATCCGCCGCACCGAGCAGTCCGTTCGTGCCGGAGATCATATCAAACTTGTCGTCCGCCTGTTGCTTTCGGGTATGGTGGACGAGCAGCAGACAAATTCCGTATCGGTATGCTGCTGGGCTTCCCCGAAAAGAGCACTGATGTTCGGCTGGCACAATATGAAATGGGAACTCGTTCCCACAAAGCGGAGATCACCGCAGCACTGGCACAAGCGTTAGATGTTTCCCCGCAGGCGCTTACCGTGCCGGACATTGACAGTTACATCGGGTTAATGCATACTCTGTTTGCCCTTGAAGATTTATATAGTCTTAAAATCACCCAGTTAGACGGTGAGATTTGCTTGCATTTGGATAAAGGTGTGGGTGCAAATTACATTACTGTATTTGAAATGCTCGCCGATTGGCATGAACAAGCCGAAAAGTTGAAGAACGGCGAAATTTCAAAAGAGGAATACGATAATTGGCGTTATAATTATCCCAAAGTAGAGGTATACAGCACAAATGGAGTCGCTGGGTACGATGCGTGAATCAAAGAACGACGAACAGGAGTAATTTTTATGGAACCTAAAACAATTTCCGAACAATTAATGTTTAACACCGTAAAACTAGTTGCGAGCGATGGCTCTTCAGGAACAGGATTTTTCTACAATTTTAGAGTAAACGATAAGGTGTATCAAACAATTATTACTAATAAACATGTCGTAAATTACAACCCAAACGAAACGATGACTTTTTACCTGCATTTAAAGACTGGGGATAAAGCATCTGATGAAAACTTCCAAGTTACATATGCAACATCATGGATATTTCATTCGGAAAAAGACTTATGTTTTTGCTTTATAAACCCTGTTTTTCAGGAGATAAAAAACAGAACCGGGAAAGACGTTTTTTACGTTGCAAATGATAGTTCCGTTGTCGCTACATCGGAAAAGTTGGAGGAACTAAGTGCTTTGGAAGAATTAGTTATGGTTGGATATCCCATTGGTCTATGGGATTCAAAAAACAATTTTCCGATATTTAGAAAAGGCTATACCGCATCACATCCAGCTTTTGATTTTAATCAAAAAGGTATTGGATTGGCTGATATGGCTTGCTTTCCTGGTTCTTCAGGCTCACCGATTTACATCCTTAATGAGGATGGATATGTAGACAAAAAGGGAACCCATTATTTTGGAAAAAGTAGAATTATATTAGTAGGCATTCTTTATGCTGGGCCACAATATAATACTCAAGGAGATTTGATTATAACAACAATTCCAACCCAACAAAAAGTTCAAGCATCAACTCCTATAATGACTAATTTGGGATACTATATAAAAGCCACGGAGTTTAAAGAGTTTGAAGATTATATATCACAACACGTAAAATAAAAAAGAGCTATCAGACATCAAAAATCTGATAGCTCTTTACTTATGCAATAATCCGAATAATGTTGCCATTTTGTTGCCACGGAGGGCATCAAAGCGGCAAAAAAGCCTAATTTTACGGGCTTTTTTGAGGTTGTGAAATCATTCCCACTCCTAAGTGCAAAACAGATATTAACTGTTTTTGCTTAGGGATTTTGATTTTGTTTGACACAAAATGATATGTATTATCCTCATTCTATTAGGTATCCTGCCTTCTGCTATCAAATAGCTATCACCAAATGTCTATCAAGTGTAGCTACTGAAATATCAGAGCATAATTATTATAAGCGATTTTGCTTAGAAAAGCAAGAGGATTTACTCATTTTTAGGCTTACAATTTTTGCACCCACCCTATGCCAGCGCACAAAGGATTGCTTCAATATCTGCATCAATGCAAATCGACTGCTTCTCGATCTCCGTCGGGCAAATAGCCTCGCCGTAGTTGATACACGCATAGGTCGCCGCTTTATTCTGTGCGGTCATACGCCAAAACGGATATTTAATGATAACCGGCGTATTGTACCCGACGCCGAGTTCCAAGAATAATATCCGCCCGTTTCTCCGTGTGTGCAGGAAGTTTTCGTACCGCTCCGCCGCTTCGTGCCAGCCCTCATCCTCGACAAATTTATCATCTGAGCGCAGATTCATGGTCAAAGGCTTTCCACAATGCGGGCAGATGGGAAGCAGTTCGGACGGGATACGCATATTCGTTTGCTGTTCCATCATCTGCCGGATTGTATCCTCATTATCAAAGGTTTCCTGACAACACGGCTCGGAGCATTGGAACAGCCCGTAGTCGCCTTGGGTATAAAATAGCCGCTTTTTATCAAAGCCTGCCTTCTGAAAGCAGTGATCCACATTGGTGGTGATTACAAAATAATCCTTGTCCTGAACAAGCGCCAATAGTTCATCGTAAACTGGCTTTGGTGCGTCCGTATAGCGGTTGATGAAGATATACCTGCTCCAATACGCCCAAAATTCCTCCGGCGCAGCAAATGGATAAAATCCGCCGGAATACATATCTCGAAAGCCGTATTTGTCGGCAAAGTCGGAGAAATAGCGCCGGAATCGTTCCCCGGTATAGGTAAAACCCGCCGAGGTGGAAAGACCTGCGCCTGCGCCAATTACAACGGCGTCCGCAGTATTCAGAGCCTCTCGAAGTCGATTTATATTATCCGAGCAACTCCCGGTAGATTTCGTAATCAATCTGTTTGAAAACATTGAATATCACCTCTATTTTACTGCTTGTCTGCCGTCTGTATTCCTTTACCGTTTGTACGGCGATTTCTGCCGCTTTTTCATTCGGGAAATGAAATTCCCCCGTTGAGATGCAGCAAAACGCAACACTCCCGATTCCGTTTTCCTGCGCCAGCTCCAGACAGGAACGGTAGCAGGAGGCAAGCAGTTCCCGATCTTTTTCAGTCACGCTGCCGTAAATAATCGGGCCGACGGTATGGAGAATAGAATCGCAGGGCAGATTGTAGGCGGGTGTGAGCTTTGCCTTGCCCGTTTCTTCCTCATGCCCCTGCTTTTTCATCATATTGGCACAGGCAAGACGAAGCTGTAGCCCGGCGTAGGTGTGAATGGCGTTGTCGATACAGCCGTGGCAGGGAGCATAGCAGCCGGTCATGCCGGAATTTGCGGCGTTCACGATTGCACCGCATTTCAGCGTGGTGATGTCGCCCTGCCAGAGATAGATGCCCGGTTCCACGGGCGTTAGATCGGCAATATCCGTAACGCCTCTCCGGGCGGTTTCTTCTTGTAAATAGGCGTCCTGTACCGACAAAAAATCTTCACCGATCGGCATGGGCGGACGGACGTTCATCATAGAGCGCAGCAACCGCTTCTGCTCCTGTTCGTTTTGGGGAATTTCTATATCCCTATATTTTGACTGTTCTTTCAACAGTTCTCCGATTAAATAAATTCTTCTTTCCTGTTGTGTCATAGCTTATCCTCTCCGAATGACGGCATTGTGCGGGCAAACGGATTTGCAGTTGCCGCAGCGCAGACAATGCGCCTGCACGATCACTGCGGGCGTAGTCGTAAAATCAATACAAGCCTGCGGGCAGACCGATTCGCAAGTGCGGCAGCCGATGCAAGATTCCGTTATGAAATATCCTTCTTCGCATATCTTTGCCTTTCCAAAGGTAAAAGACGCTCTTTCTATCGGCTTTTTTGATAAATCAAACCACTCGCCGCTGCCGTCATAAAGTTTGAACACCGTCAGCGCCTGTCGGGATTTTTCGGTCGGATAAATCTCGCTCATATAGGGGTTCTTTTCAAACAGCCGAGGAAGCTGTGCTTCTCCCAATTCGCACACCTTTCCACGAACGGTCACCGCCACGCAGGACATGGTATCTTCGCCTTTCATCCCCGTCAAAGCCATATATCCGCCCTTTTTCAGCCGGTCATAAAAGCCTTTCCCTTTGGCGGTCAGAAAATACAGACCGTCCTCATCCGCATCCATCATATCAATGGCGCAGGTAACGGGAAGTCCCTCGCCGTCGGTCGTTGCCGCAACCACAGTGTGGATTTCTTCCGTTAAGTATTTTAGGTAATCCATTGTTTGCCCTCCGCAGGAAAAGGCGGGAAGCCTTGTAACGAGCCGACTGCAAGGCTTCCCCCTCCTGAAATCCTTAGAATTTTCCGTTCTGATTTTGCCATGTAGACTTGTCGGCAATCGTTTCCATGACATCCCAATGCTCGGCAATCTTGCCGTTCTCCACACGCCACAGATCATAATAGGCAGTCGGAGCGCCTCCGAATGTTCCCTCGGAAACAGCCAAAACCATATCGCCCTGCGCAAGCACCTGATGAACCTTGTCATAGATCATTTGAATACCCTGCTCGGCAAGCGCTGCCAGCGCCGCTCCAAGACCGTCAAGTCCGTCCGCAATGCCGGTGTTATGCTGAATGTACTTGCCGTTATCAAAGTAGTCCGGCGTCTTTTCGGGAGCCTTACCCATCATAACATCATGGAGGAAATCCTTCACGATTTGGCGATTTTCTTCTGTCTTATCCAGATCCTTTACCGCAGCAAGATTGTCGATCTGCGTTCTGCCGGAGGGATTCGGCGCTGCCTTTGCCGCAAGATTATCCCAATGCTCGGCAATCTTTCCGTTTTCATCGAAACGGAAGATGTCAAACGCAACCTGTTCTCCTGCGCCGGCAAAATTGTAGACGGTTTGCAGAAACACCTTATCGCCGTCCTCGTAAGCACGAATGTTATTGACCGTAGTTTTGACGGGAGCGGAAGCAAGATACTGCACGCTTCCTACAAATGCGTCACGGCCTGTGCCGTAAACGAGATTGTGCTGGATGTAGCCCTCCGCCAGTAAGTCAGCAGCTTTTTCGGCATCGCCGGTAGCGAAAGTATTGATGAGTTCGAGTGCTTTTTGAATGTTTGTCATTTTGGAAACCTCCTATTGGAATGGAATATAATTTTTTGTTTGCAGCGCTCCGAAGCGGCCGTCTCCGCAGCTCTTGACTATATTATACGCACACAGGTTTCTGTTGTAAAGTAAGCACTTTATTGTGGCGTAGTTACCTAAAAGAAACTATTGGACGGTTACCGAAAGGAAACAAATGCGTAAAATCAGGGGGTTCAAGCATTTTACGGACTGAAAAAAATTTTTTTGATTGTGCCGGGTATTGATTTCTTATAGGATACTATGGTATAATAGGAATGTTAGGTGCAAAGGGATACTAACGGAAGGAGTTATCACTATGAATGAAGCAAAAACCGCAAAGGATTTGCCTGCCTGCCCCGTTGAAACGACGCTCATGCTGATCGGTGATAAATGGAAAGTCTTGATCCTGCGTGACCTGCTCCCCGGCACAAAGCGTTTTGGAGAATTGAAAAAATCCATAGGCAGCGTCAGTCAAAAGGTTTTAACCGCACAACTGCGGGATATGGAAGAAAACGGCCTCGTCAGTCGCAAAGTATATGCGGAGGTACCGCCGAGAGTGGAGTATTCGCTCACGGAATTGGGGCAAAGTCTAAAACCGATTCTTGACTCTATGTGGAATTGGGGCGAGGAATACAAGGCGTCGCTGCGTTAAAATGACGGCGGGTATCTCGTTTGGAGATACCCGCCAAGCGTTTATCCATATATAATTTCTTCGTTGACAATCTCCGTTGCCCTGCTGCGGATATTGTTCATCTTCCCGATCCACGCCATTTGGTCTTGCGCTTTAAGCGCTTCGGTCACGCCCTCACGGTCTGCCATCTGCTTTACCAGCCGGGAGAACAGTTCCTCTGCCTGCCGGTCGATGTCGGCAAGATAGCCGTTCAGCTTGCAGGAAGTCAGCAGGTTGGTATAAAGCAGCCGTTTATGCTGCCGGAGATACCGTAGGTGCCGCTGGTCTCGCCTGCCGGCTCGGTCGGTGCTTCTGCCTTCGGCAGAGGTCGCCACCGGCGACCAGCACCCCCAAATCCCAATTGGCTGTTCTTCCTCGGCGGGTAATGCAAGGTCTGGCAGATAATAGTCGCCTTGCAGGGTGTAGCTGAGCCCCGTCTTTTCGTCTTTGATGTGGTTTTTCATTGTCAGTTCCTACCTTTCAAAATTATTATTTCTAAAGCGTTTTTCACGCTGTTTAGACTGTTTTGGATGTATACTAAAAAAGTAGACAAGTGTGATAAAATAAAGGACAAGAAAAGGAAGGATAAAAATGAGTAGCAAAAAAAGTCCGACAAAATACAGCGAGGAGTTTAAGAAAACAATCGTAAATCT
>CANPWM010000053.1 GCA_947584295.1 uncultured Oscillospiraceae bacterium
CGGGATCGGGACGGCATCCGATACTTCTCGGCCCTGGGGTTCAGCAGCATCCTCGATGTGGCCAGGACGCTGGACATTGCGGTCAATGCGCCCGACCGTGAACCTGAATTGGATAACGTGCCTGCCTTCCTCCGGTTCTCCGATGCGGAGTTCACTGAACTGACCGAGGCTGAGTTCAGAGAAAAAACCAACGACTTTCGGGCGCCGCCCGTGGGCGGCCTGCTGGTTTCCCTCAACCTGAAGGACGGCTATGTCAGGGTCTGCAATCAAAGTTCGGACCGGCAAGTCTGCTCCGTCTCCGGGTATATCTATCAGATTACCGGGCTCTATGAGCTGGCCCGGAGGGGACAGCCGGAGGGAATGCTGGACACAAAACAGTTTCTGTCCGGCCTCATCAAGCACTGCACCATCGCGTTCGATTCTGTGCCGGAGAGCGGTCAGGAGATCGAAAGCGCGGCTCCGGCCATGACCATGGCATGAAGGAGGCGCCAAGTTGAAAAAAGAATCCGTAAGCGTCACCGTGGACGCGGAAAAGCTGCGCGCCCTGAATTATTATCTGGGCAAGCGGGGCGTCAACTTGGAGAGGGAGTTGGTGGATGCGATCAACAAACTCTATGAGAAGTGCGTTCCCGCGCCTACCCGTGAGTACATTGAGAGCCTGTGCGACCTGCAGTCTGAACCCGCCGCCCGGCCTCGGTCCAGGCGCAATGCCCAGCCCAATGACGATGACAAACCCAGAGAGGAGGAAGAAATCAATGTGGGATCGTGATCTGAACCTGTGGATGAACGAGCGTTGGTACAACGCGCTGGTGGAGCATCTGGGCGGAGAGGAAAAACTCCGGCAACGCCTGGACGATATGCTGGACGACCTCATCAATATCCTCCCCGACTCCGTCTGCGCCAAAATCAGCCGGGAGATCCAGGAGGATCAGCGCCGGCGAGAGGAGGAGGCAGAGGCCAACCGCCGCTTCGCTGTGTTTGAAGTTACCGAACACGGCGGCATCAGCAGATTCCTCATCGACGGTGACCGGGATGCGCTGAACGCCGCGAGGCTGGTCCGCAACTATCTCCGCGGGGAATACGCCCCCGCGGAAAGTTTCTTCGATGTCAATATGGACCAGCAGGGGATCACCTCGCAACAGTTCAATGAGTACGTCCATGAACGACTGGACGGCGGCAAGAGAGTGACCAGCGCGTTCAAGATCGATCTGGACGCAGGGACCTTCGCCACCATGGATAGGGGGACGATCAAAAAGCGGGACGAGCTGGACTGCTGGCACTGCTATCAGGTCAAAGATGTTCAGACCGCTGTGTTCCACGTGTTCCGTCGGGGGTATCTGGACTGGAAATATCGGCGCGACATCTTTCAGGAGCACTTGACCGGCCGGGAGCTGACCCCCGCCCATGCGCTGGACGTCAGCCAGGTCACCTTTGGCGACGAGATCATGGAGATGGACAACCTTCTGAACTTCTATGTGGCGGTGGACTTCAATCCCGACCGGGCCTTCGGAACCAATGTCTGTACCGATGAGAACGATGACTGGGTGAACGTCTACGCCAACTACGACATACGTAAAGGCCGCGTGTGTGACGAGCTGGAGGTGGATCTCTGCCGGGGCGACGGCACCCAGCAGAACTACATCTACCCCCTGACCTCCGCCGAGCGAAAAGCCCTGACGAAAAAAATGAACGCCTACTGTCAGGAGCAGACCGGCCAGTCGCTGAAGGAGTACAGCGCCCAGCTGAAGGAGCAAAGCCCGTCCGATTGCCAGGCTCCTCTCAGCGGCCAATCGATGTGAGGTGATCTGGCGATGGAAGAATACACTGAGGAACAACGCAAAGTCGTGCTCCACCAAGTCAAAGAAGTAGCGAAGCACATTCGGGCGGCGATCCAATGCGTGGATGTGGCTATTGGATGTCTTCGATCCCCTGAAGACCAGGAGCAGATACCAATGGAACTCCCGCTCACTTTCTCACCGGCTGATTTCAAAGGGAAGAAAGTGGCGGCGGTCATCCTGCCGGACGGCAGAGAGATAGCGGCATCCACATGGCGGAAAGCCGTCGTGACGATCCTCCAGGATTGCGACGCTGACCCCGTGGGCCATGAGCAAATGATGGCTCTGCGTGAAAAGGTATGGGGCCGGCAGCGCGTACTCCTGAGCGCCTCGCCCGAGGGAATGGACGCGCCGCTGAGGATCAATGATGAAATGTACCTCGAGGGGCGGCTCGATATCGAAACACTGTTTGACGTCCTCACAAAGAAAATATTGAAGTATACCGGCTACGATTGCGATTCTGTTCACCTCAAAATAATTGACCCGGCACTGGCGCCGAAGCTGAACGAACTGGAGCAGGATGACGGTGGCGGGATGCGAATGTCGTTCTGACACGCCCCGCGATCTCTGTGACAGCGGCGCTGTTTGCCCCTGTGGATCGCTGTGTGACCCGCCTCTCCTGCCGCTGGCATCCGTGCCCGTCCTCAGAGAAAGCCCCTCGTGTTGCCCGCCTTTCGCCCACCTCTCGCGGGCCGGTTTTTCCGGCAATACCCTCGGCATTCTGCACAAACGGACACCGGGGACGGGGGACGAAGGAGGTGCGGGATAAAGCGGTGGCTCACCGCCTGTCACACCGCCCCGCAATGCGGGTCGGGAGGGACGGGGAACAGGCCGTTTCGCACCGCTCCCGATCTGTTTTTGGAAAGTTGACGTGGCTCCGATTTTGGGCCGTTGAGCCAACCATGGCTCCAAACCAGCGGAAATGCCCGCCGTTGGGCCGTTTCGGATGGCTCCGAGGTGGCTCTGGCGGGCATTTTCAGCATTTTTGAGGAGTCCTGCAAATAAAAGTCAAGCCCAAAAATGAAAAAAGGCCACAAAAATCGTGGCCTAAGAAAAAGGGCAAGACAAAATGGCCGGAGACGAGATCCCCAGCCTGAATTGCGGGATGCGGAAGGAGGTTATACCTGAGCCGCGTTTTGGGCGTCGAATGCCTCAAGGCATTCCTTTACACGGGCGTAGTAGATGCGCAGGAACTTGTTCTGGGCAGCGGTCATGTAGACGAAGTACGGTTTTCCCTCGGCGCGTTTCCTGTCAAGGAACTGGTAAACAGGCTCATCTGCGGGGGCTTTCTTTAGATAAGTACAGACGATTTGGTACAGAGTCTTCCGAAGGTGTGGAGACCCCCGTTTCGTCGTAGGGACGCTGCTGGCGCGGTGCTTGCCGGATTCATCAATACCGGGATCGACCCCGGCGAAGCCGACGATGGAACTGCGTTTGGGGAACCGGCGCACATCTCCGATTTCGGCCATGAGTTGGGCCGCTGTGGTCTCCCCAACACCATACATGGCCCGGACAGTATCATATTCCGGCAAAAGCCGGGCCAGACGGTCCATCTCAGCTCTCAGCGTGGCAAGAGTCATTTTTGCGGCAAGGAGCTGCTGCGCGGCACTGGTAATGAGCAGCTTTGTGTTGCTGTTCTTCGGCAGAGTCGTGAAATGGCCGCAGCTTCCGGCATAGACGTCCAGCGCTTTCTCCGCGCTGAAATGGTAACCCTTGCGTTTGCACCACTTCCGATAGCGCTCTGTGAACGCTTCCTCACTGACACGGCAGACGCAGTCACAGTGCCAAAAGGTCATGACAAAATCGACCCATTTCTGGTGGCCATCCTTACGCTCCGGGCTGGAAAACAGCTCATTTACACCGGGAAAGGTCTTGTCGGTCAGAGAAATGAGATTGTTTTGCAGCGACACCACAGTCTTCATGTAAAGGTCATACTGGCGGCTGCACAGCTTCAGTTGTTGCCTTACCGTGTCCATAGGAGTATATTCCCGCAGATGCACCCAGTTGTCAAGACCGTATTTGGCGATCTTCATCGCGTCCGCCTTGTCAGTCTTGACTTTGCGGATAGACCCGCCGCCGCTCTGTTTAATAAGCAGCGGATTCAGGACACAGACATAGATGCCATACTCATGCAGCGCGGCGGCTACCGGTTCATGATAGCGGCCGGTGGCCTCCATGATGACACGGGTGTCCTCACCCAGCGCGATGATGGCGTCAGCCATCTGCTCCAGACCGCCCTCGGTGTGGAGAAATTCCTGTGGCGATAATGCCACTTCACCCATTGGCCGCAGGGCAGCCATCATACTTTTCCCTTTGGAAACATCGATCCCTACTGCGTTCATTTTGCTCCTCCTCTTGATTGGATATGGCTTCCCGCCTTTTCCTCATTGCCTGTTCAATCTCCTGGGTGACACGAGCGCACGGATGGCTCGACCTGCGTAAATCGAATGCTGCGAATGAGAGAGGCGGCTGACGGACTCCTCAGCGGGCGTGTCAGCCCAGGGTTGCAAGTGTCAGGCCATTTCTCTCCCATTCTACAGCTTCGGCTTTGAGACGACAAAAGACACGGCTGGCTGCCGTGCCTTTCACCGTAATCTTTATTGTAGGAGGGAAGCAATATGTCAGAAGAAAAACTGCGCATCCACACCCGGGTGTCCCAGGAGATGGAGCGCAAAATCAGCGCGGCGATGGAGAAGGACAACTGCCAGAGCCGAAATGAATTTCTGGAAAAGGCGCTCAAGTTCTACTGCGACTACCTGGCCGCCGAGGACGTGTCGGAGTTCCTGCCGCCCATTTTTGTCCACGCCATGCGGGGCACCATCCAGTGCAGTGAGGATCGGATCGCCCGTCTGCTGTTCAAGCTGACGGTGGAGATCGGTATGATGATGCACGTACTGGCGGCGGGATTAGAGATCGATGCCAGCCAGTTGGACGCGCTGCGCTGGCAGTGCGTCCAGGAGGTGAAAAAAACTAACGGAGGGATCTCGTTCAAGGACACGCTGAAAAAGCACGAAGACGATTGACCGGGAAAAAGTTTGATCGTCCGCCAAGGGGCTTTTATACCCATCAGCTGGACCGAGTGTCGGTTCACAGGGAACCGGCCAGAAGGTATTCTCTCTAAGAATTTTTTAATTCAGAGGGATAACAAAAACTTGGGAGGTGCTGTCTACGCCGCGCGTGATTTTCAAGTGCCCGCACATCAAGGGCGGTGGTGAAAAGGCCGCTGCCCATCTGGGCAACTACGTCAAGTACGCCGCTACCCGTGAGGGTGTGGATCGCATTGATCCCGGCAAGGCCGCGCTCCCCGCCACGGAGAAGCAGGTCAAGCTGGTGGAGCAGCTCCTCCGGGAGTTCCCGTCCAGCCATGGTCTGTTCGAGTACGAGGACTACCAGGCCGTACCCACCCGGGGGAACGCATCGGAGTTCATCACCCGCGCCATCGAAGATAACTACGAGCAGATCGCACAGCGGGAGAACTACGTGGACTACATCGCCAGCCGTCCCCGCGTCCAGCGCGTGGGGATCCACGGTCTGTTTACTGCCGGTGACGGCCCGCTGGTGCTGTCTCAGGTGGCGGACGAGGTGGCGCGCCATCCTGGCGTGGTGTGGCTGCCCATCATCTCCCTGCGGCGGGAGGACGCGGCGCGGCTGGGGTTCGACAACGCCGAACGCTGGAGCAAGCTGCTGTCTTCCCGCGCCATGGACATGGCGAAAGCCATGAGGATCCCTGACGCGCAATTCCGCTGGTACGCCGCGTTCCATGACGAGGGCCACCATCCCCATATACACATGGTGTGCTACAGCGCCGATGGCAAGTCCGGCTTCCTCACCAAGCGGGGCATCGCGGACATCAAGTCCATGCTGGCACAGGAAATTTTCCAGCAAGACCTGATCGCCGTCTACCAGCGGCAGACCCAGCGGCGGGACGAGTTGACCCAGAATGCCGGGGAGGTTATGGGCCAGCTCATCATGGAGATACAGACGGGCACTCTGAAGAATCAGTGCATCGCACAGCTCATGCTGGAGCTGGCCCAGCGTCTGCAAGAATGCTCCGGCAAAAAGCAGTACGGATATCTGCCGCCAGCGGTGAAATCGCTGGTGGACGAGGTGGTAAACGAGCTGGAGAAAGATCCCCGCATCACTGCCGCCTATGATCTGTGGTATCGGGAGCGGGAAGAAGTGCTGCGGACGTACAAGGACGATCTGCCGGAGCGCGAGCCGTTGGTGCGGCAGAAGGAGTTCAAGCGGATCAAAAACATCGTGGTCGAGGAGGCGGTGCGGCTGGGTAATTTTGTGCCGCCCGATATCACATCCCAGGCTGAGGCATCAGGTGGGTCTGATGGCGAACCTGCGGACGATGGGCCATTCGGCGTTGAACCTACGGAGGAGCACACCGATGCCGGAGAAACCATTCCACACGCCCGGTGGACGCCCCAGTATCGTGCTGCCCGTCAGCTGATGCAGGGTGACGGGGATGCGCCAGCGGATTTCGCGGCGGCGTTTGAATTGCTCACCGAGGAAGCTGATACCGGGAACGCTCTGGCCATGGCCGACCTGGGCCGGATGTACGCGGATGGGCTGGGCCAGGAGCCTGATTCTGCATTGGCACAGCAGTGGTATGCCAACGCACTGGCGGCGTTTCTGGAAGCGGAAAAGGTTGCGCCGGATCGCGTCACGGAGTACCGCATCGGCAAGCTGTACGCCGCTGGGCTGGGTACGGAACAGGATTATGAGGAGGCCGCACTGTGGCTGGGGAAGTCCGCCATCGCTGGATACAAATACGCCCAGTACACCCTGGCCGGTCTATACCGGGATGGCAAAGGTGTGGAGCAGGACTACGCTGTGGCGCGGGAGCTCTACGCCAAAGCGTCCACCTTCCCCTACGCCGCCTACGAGCTGGGGAGGCTGTACCGGGATGGGCTGGGCGGCGAGGTGGACAATGACCGCGCCGCCCGGTATTTCCATCAGGCATTCCTCGAGTTCCAGGTCATGGCAGACAGGGCCCCGGATGACAGGCTCCAGTACCGCGTCGGCTGGATGCTCCTCCACGGGGTGGGCACGGAGCAGGACGAAGCTGCCGCACTACCGTGGCTGGAGAAAGCCGCCCAGGGAGGCAACCCCTTTGCCAAGTACCAGCTGGGCAAGTTGTTACTCACTGGGACGGATACGGTGCCCAAGGACGTGGAGCAGGTGTTGGAACTCCTTACGGAGTACGCCGAGGACGGAAACCAATTCGCCCAGTACACGTTGGGCAAGGCGTACCTGCTGGGGCAAGATATCCCACAGGATCAAGGGCAAGCCGTCCACTGGCTGAAGCTGTCCGCCGAGCAGGGCAACCAGTACGCCCAATTTTTTCTAAACAGGGTGTACGGTTCCATCTTTTCCTCTACCGCATCGCTCCTCTACCACATGGGCCGCATCTTCCAGGAACAGCGTCCGCAGCCTATGGGTGGGCTGCGGGCGGCGGTGGACAGCAAACTCAGGAGGAAGATTCGGGAGAAGAAGATCGCCATGGGCCACAAGCCGGACGACCACGAGGAAGAACAGCGGATGTGACCGTGTATGATACAAATTATTTTTGCCCTGGCTCTTTTCACACAGTGCAAAATCAAGTATAATTGGATTAGTCTGTAAAGGAAAGAGGACAGCAGCATGGGACAGATCAGCTACATCGGCAAATTTGATTCAGCGGAGCGTCTGGACAAGATCCTCTACTCCTACCCCGGATGGCGGCGCGACACGGTGATGAACGAGCAGCGGTCATTGACCGTTCTGTTGACCATGCTGACACAGGATGAGCTCGCCATCACCGAGCACACCTACCCCTATGACGTCGGCATTTACGATGATAAGGAAATGGTGTTGCTCTATGATTCGCTGGCCCGGAAAACCAGGTGGAAACATTTCGAGCGCACAGCTATCGGCGCTGTGCGCATTAATGCGCTCCGGCTGATGCGCGAGGCGGGGCCTCCCGACTATGATGATTACATCAGCTACCGGAACGGCCAGATCAACATCCACTGCGGCAACATCGGGCCGACAACGTTGCTGATGAATCTTGTCCGGCACCCGGAACTGCGTGAGTTCATCATTTTCGCACACCCCAGCCAGGCAAAAGAGGGCACGGCAAAATATTACCGCTTTGAGTTTTCCAAAGAGGCCCACGACACTGCGGGCAGATATCAAAATGACATTTTTGATTATGTACGCAGAATATCAGCAAAGCACAGCTGGATCATTCCCAGCATTCCGATTGATGGGGACAATTCAACTGAATAAAATATCCAAAGAGCAACGAGAGCCAGAGCGCCGCTGAAACGGCGCCCTGGCTCTCGCTTTTTCGGGAGGTGTTTAAATGCCCTACATCCATTTCACAGAAGAACAAAAGCTCCAGGCCAACGCGGTGGACTTGGTGGAGTTCCTCCGCTTCAAGGGGGAGGCGTTGATCCGGGAAGGGTCGGAGTACCGCTTAGGCAGCAATCACAGCGTCACCGTCCGGGACAATGAGTGGTACGACCACGCCGCCGAGAAAGGCGGCGGGCCTGTGACGTTCCTAAAGGAATTTTACGGGATGAATTATGCGGAGGCGGTACTGGCCCTCCTGGATAAGGACGTCAGTGAGCTCTGCTCCCAGGTGACCGCGCCCAAGGAAAAAGTGAAGAAGCCCTTCGAACTGCCGCCCGCCAACAAGGATAACCGGCGGGTGTTCGCTTACCTGCTGAAGCACCGCCACCTGGATCGGGAGGTACTCACCACCTTCGTCCGGCTGGGGCTGGTCTATGAGGATCAAAAGTACCACAACGCCGTGTTCGTGGGCATGGACAAGGACGGCACGCCCCGCCACGCCCACAAGCGCAGCACCAACAGCCAGGGCAAGACTTTCCGCGTGACGGCGGAGGGCAGCGATTTCCGCTATGCCTTCAACTGGCCGGGCACCAGCGGCCACCTGCTGGTGTTCGAGGCGCCCATTGATATGCTGTCGTTTCTTTCCAAATTCCATGACAGCGACTGGCAAAGGCACAGCTACGTGGCGCTGTGCGGCACGTCCTCCCAGCCCCTGCTGGGGATGCTGGAGCGGTACCCCAACATCGACACCGTCCACTTCGCGCTGGACAACGACCAGGCGGGGCAGCTCGCCACCCGGCGGCTGGCGAAGCTGGTTCGGGAGAAGGGGCTGGCGGTGAACGCGCTGGTGCCCGTGCTGAAAGATTGGAACGCGGATCTGTGCGCGAATTTTGAACAGACCATGAAGGAACCGCAGCATGAACAGAAATTATCGTAAGAGGAGAGGTGCGCTATGCCTCAACAATTCATCATCCTAATTGTTGCCGCAGTGGCCCTGCTGGTCATTGGCGGCGTTTCTTTTTTGTCCGGGCGGGGTTCGCTGGACAGCATCAAGTCCAAGCCCGTGGGCGACGGCCAGCACGGCACCGCCCGCTGGGCCACCCCCGCCGAGATCAGCAAGACCTTTGCCCGCGTCCCTTTCAAACCCTCCAAATGGCGGCAGGGCAAAGACCTGCCCAAAATCCAGGGGCTGGTGCTGGGATCGCAGGGGAAGAAGGGCAAAATCACCGCCCTGGTGGACAGTGACGACATCCACTGCGTGCGCTTCGTTTCTTGACAATCTGTGTAGAAATACGCAATAAAACAAGACAGATTTCGCAAGAAATCTGAACTCTATGCTTGATTGGGTAGGGGAAGTACCTGCCAACCCCGGTGTGACGGGTAATCAAAACTCTAATACTCCGACGTGCACCCATAGTGTCATATGGGATGTATGGAGCTCGGTGAAGAGCGGATACGTGGTCTGAGACGGCCATGCCCGCAGGAGGCTATAAATCGGTCATGTCCAGTATGTTTTGTTGCAACCGACATATGTCCTGAGTGTACGGCTCGTAAATGTCAGGATGGTAATACAGCCATCCGCCCCCATGCGGGGTGCTGCCGCCGTTGAAATTTGCAGTGGTGGAAAACGGCAGAAAACCCAAAAGGTCGAATGTCTTTGGCAGAAGCTCACACCAGCCAAAGATGGCAGTCGGGCTAAAGGGACGGGCTAAAACCGATATGAAAAGCTAAAGCATAGGGAACGAAGGAACCATGGACGGCACTTCGTTCTGTTGAAGTAAGTGAAGTGACACCTTCGCCGCGCAGGCAGGAAATGGCCTGCTAATCCATGGGGCAGCAGCCCGTAGTAGCGATGATGTCCGCAATAATAAGGCGGACGGAGCGAAGGGGCATAGTCATTGCAGATTGTATGTGAACAGAAAGTCGAGGAAGCCGTAGGCATACCTGACTAAAACCAGAAACACCAATTCCAGAGAGGAGGCGGTGCGTATGGCACAACAATTCGACTACCCGAAAACCGAAACCCAACTATGCGAAATCCAAGATAAGCTGTATCAGCACAGCAAGGAGGTCTATGACGCGGGCGGCCGCCCAGCGTTCAAAGGACTTCTCGAAATCATGTCAGCAGAAACAACCATCATCACAGCAATTCACAACATTAAAAGCAACCACGGCAGTGAAACCCCCGGCGTGGACTCCAAAACTATGCGCAATGATTATCTGCATAAGCCTTTTTCGTGGGTAGTTAACGATATTCAGAACGCATTCAGGCACTATGAACCACAGAAAATACGCCGGGTGTACATCGACAAACCAGGAAAATCCGAAAAGCGCCCGCTGGGCATTCCCACGATACGGGACAGAATCGTGCAGGAGTGCATGAGGATTGTGCTGGAGCCCATATTTGAAGCACAGTTCTTTTCCCATTCCTACGGTTTTCGTCCCATGCGGGACGCACCTATGGCATTAGAACGAACGAAAGAACTTGTATTCAACACAGGTTATTACTGGATTGTTGAAGGTGACATCAGCAAATGCTTTGACCGCATAGATCACTCCATTCTGCTGAAACGCCTATACCACATGGGCGTGAAGGACAGGCGGGTACTGCAAATCATCAAAGCTATGCTGAAAGCCGGGGTCATGGACGAGTGCGAAGTAAACGAGGAAGGAACACCACAAGGTGGATTGGTCAGTCCATTGCTTGCAAATGTATACCTGGACATGATGGATGAGTGGGTGACCAAGCAGTGGGAGGCAAAGAAAACCAGATACCAATATTCAACCGCCTCATGTAAACTTACCGCCATACGGAAAAGGACTGGCCTAAACCCTGGATACCTCGTTCGCTATGCCGATGATTTTGTAGTTGTCACTGATACCCGCGCCCATGCCGAAAGCTGGAAAGCCCGGCTGCAAGAATTTCTGCAAAGCAAAATGAAGCTGACATTATCCCAGGAGAAAACGCTGATAACAGATGTCCGAAAGAAGCACATCAAATTCTTAGGCTATGAGTTTAAAATGATTCGGGGAAAGGCCCGCCGGGGCTATATCCCAAGGACAATTCCAGACAGAAACCGATTAAAGTGGAAAGCAGATAAAATCGCGGAGGACATCAAGAAAATCCCGCGCAATTACAGCCGGGAACGGATGATTGGCGAGATAAATCGTATCAACAGCCAAGTCAGAGGGCTTATCCAATATTATCAATGCTGTACATGGGTGAACATTGCCATGCAGAAACATGGCAGGCGGCTGCAGCTTACGGCTATGCGCCGGTTAAAGCAGTACAAGGGGAAATGGATTCCAGCAAACGAAGTACAAAACCTCCCCCGTGTCCACCAGAAATACAAGCAAAAGATTCCCTCAATCAAATACCGTGACATTTATGTTGGCTTTACTGCACTCACCTTTTGCAGATGGGAACTCACTCCGGGTAAAAATCAGGCCGAGACACCCTATACAGAAGAGGGCCGACAGCTACACTTCAAGCGCACAAAAAAGAAGAAAATTCATGCGCGGCTTGATGATATGTATTCGGAGAAAACGGCCCAAATCATTATACATGGGAAATGGAACAAACTCAATAATTTTGAGTTCATCATGAACAGAGCCTACGCCCTCAACCGCGACAAGCTCAAATGCAGGGTCTGCGGCGGCTGGCTCATGTCCGGTACGCCATATGCCCATCGCATCAACCCAAACCTCCCATTGAATAAGGTAAATCGTGTCAATAATCTGGTCTCGCTCCACAAGAATTGCTTCATAGCGGTTAATGACCCCAGCTACAGCCTTAATGAATTTGATGAGAAAGCACAGAAGAAAATTATCGGTTATAGGGAAAAACTGGTTCTTTCACATACTCGCAACAATATATCTGCATTGATGGAGCGCCGTGTGCGGTGAAAGTCGCATGCACGGTGCGAAGCGGGGGAAAATCCGCTCTGACTGCGGAACATCATTTGTTCAGTAAAAGCGGCGGATTACCTATCGCTATCTGATGATTGGCGCGTCAGGCGTGGGCAAAACAGCGTTCTTCCTGTACCCCAATCTGGAGTACGCCTGCGCCTGCGGCATGAGCTTCCTGGCCCTGGACACCAAGGGTGACCTGGCCCGGAACTATGGGGCCATCGCGCAAAACTGCTACGGCTACGCGGTGTCGGTGATCGACCTGCGTAACCCTACCCGCTCGGATGGGTTTAACTTCCTGACGCTGGTGAACCACTACATGGACGAGGCAAACCGGCGCCCGGATAACCTGGCGGCGCGGGCTAAGGCGGAGAAGTACGCCAAGATCTTGTCCAAGACTATCATCAGCCCGGACGGGGACAGCGGGAATTATGGACAGAACGCCTTTTTCTACGACTCCGCCGAAGGTCTCCTCACCGCTGTGATTTTGCTGTTGGCGGAGTTTCTTCCGCCCAGGGAGATCGACGGCCAGCCCCGGGAACGCCGCCACATCGTGTCGGTGTTCAAGCTGGTGCAGGACCTGCTGGAACCCTCCGGCGCCAAGGGCAAAAGCTGTTTCCAGGTGCTGATGGGCCGTCTGCCCTCAGAGCACAAGGCCCGATGGTTTGCCGGGGCGGCGCTGAACACCTCGGAGCAGGCCATGGCCTCGGTGCTGTCCACGGTGCTGTCCCGGCTGAACGCCTTCCTGGACACGGAATTGGAACAGACCATCTGCTTCGACAGCCCGCTGGACGCCGAAACCTTTGCCAGCCGGAAGTCCGCCATCTTCCTGATTCTCCCCGAGGAGGATCAGACGAAAAATTTCATGGCGGGGCTGATGATCCAGAATTTGGCCCGTGAGCTGTTCTCCGTGGCGGATGAGAACGGCGGCAAGCTGAAGAACCGGGTGGTGCTGTTCTGTGATGAGCTGGGCACCATGCCGCCCTTCGACATCCTTCCGCTGTTCAGCGCGGGCCGCTCCCGCCGCCTGACCCTGGTGCCCATCATCCAGAGCCTCGCCCAGCTGGAAAAGAATTATGGCCGCGAGGGCTCGGAGATCATCCAGGACAACGTGCAGGATACCATCTTCGGCGGGTTCGCGCCCAACAGCAAGACCGCCGAGGAGCTGTCCCGTTCGCTGGGCAGCTATACGGTGCAGTCCGGCTCCATCAGCCGGAGCAAGGGGGAGAATAGCCAGTCCCTCCAGATGACGGAGCGGGCGCTGATGACGCCGGACGAGCTGAAGTCCATCCCCAAGGGGGAGTTCGTGGTGATGAAAACCGGGTCGCACCCCATGCGGACGAGGCTGCGGCTGTTCCTGGACTGGGGGATCACCTTCGGGGAGCCTTATCAGACGCCGGAGTATGGGCAGCGGAGGGTGTACTACGCCGGGCGGCAGGAGCTGGAGCAGGCGATTCAGAACAGATATTTTTTAGCGTCCCCGGAGGAAGAAAAAGTCCGTCCCCTGCGGGAGGGACGGACTGGGCAGAAAGGTGATCAGCGTGACCGGCAGCAGGGGCAAGCAGGCCAGCCGCTGGCGATCATCCCTGACAATATGAAAAAGCAGGATGGGCCGCCCGCGACCCCGGATGGGAGGTGAGACATTGGCCTACTATGATTCCATTTACCAGGACACCGAGTTAGGCCCGCGGGCCAAGGCGGTGTACATCTACCTCAAAGACCATGCCAACAAGGAGGGCACCTGCTGGCCGGGGATTAAAACCATCGCCGCGGGGGTGAGCCTGTCCCGCTCCACTGTGAAGCGGGCGCTGGATGATTTGGTGAGGGCGGGGCTGGTGGTGAAGGAGAAACGGTGGAGGGAGAATGGGAGTTTGTCATCGAATTTATATCAGATTAAATAATGTATTTTCGTCTATTCCTCCCGGCAAAATCACAAGCTAAGCCATACCATTAATAGCCAGCCCAATAAAGCCCAGGGCTGTATGCTTCTGGCCTTGCTGGCCTTCCGGAAAAGTACGGCAATCAACTGGAGTCATGATTCCCCAGTAGCCTGATCGGAGGCAGTATATTGACTTAACAACTGCATAAAACGCTTTTTGCGGGGCTGGCTGATGCGCAGCTCCTCCCCAGTTTTCAAAAACAGGGTATACCCTTTCACCCGCTGGGCGCAGGCCAGGTTGACCAGGCAGGAGCTGCTGCACCGGGCAAAGCCCTGATTGCCCAGCTCCTTTTCCAGTTTGTTCATGGTGCCAAGGCCGGAGTAGGGACCATCGAAAGTGTGGTAGGTGAGCAAGTGATCTTGAATCTCAATGTATTTAACATCGCACAGGTTGATTCGAACGGTTCCGATACGGGTAGAGATATCAATGGGCACCTTTTTCCCGTAGTCGATACGCCAAACAGCCCGAGACAGTTTAAGCGCAAAGCTGTAATACTGCACCGGCTTGAGGATATAGTCCAGTGCAGACACCTCATACCCCGCGATGGCGTACTGGGCCAAATTGGTAACGAAGATCAACAGCACCTGTTCATCCAGGGTTCTCAACCTCCGGGCGGCCTCCATCCCGTTGATGTCCGGCATCTGGATATCCATGTAGATGATGTCGTACACCGGCTTATACCGTTCCAGCAGGAGTACAGGGGAGGAGAAGGTGTCAATTGTGAAAGAGACATCATTTTCTTTAGAAAATCGTTCCAGATAGTTTTTCAGCGTGAGGACGGCATCTTCCTCATCCTCCACGATTGCTACATGAATCGCCATACTTGGCCCCCTCCTTTGTTCTGTATATTCAGCCATGAGCAAAACTAAAAAAACATAGTAATAACAAGGGATTCCGGGCATGGCTGGGACCAGGAATCACTCCA
>CANPWM010000054.1 GCA_947584295.1 uncultured Oscillospiraceae bacterium
TGGCTATTCGCAAACAGCTTGAGGGCCGCACATGGAACGATGATGACAGCTTTACCTTTGACGTGGCGTTCCGAAAGAACGACGGCACGGCAATCAATGCGACGGCAGGTATTACTCTGACACCGGCATCAGGCGGTATTAACTATATTATAGATGGCTCCTCTTCCGTGAGTATTCCGCAGACGGAGTATGATCTGTTTACGGACGCTTCCACTAAAGAGAATTCGTTGAGCGATGAGCTACTGGCTAAATTCCTTGCGGGATTTGACGGCACAGATAACCTCACCATCAACAATACATGTGAGTACGCGCAGGATACCGTCTCCGTAAACGGCATGGATGACGTGAAGGTTTCTCTGGCCGATACCAAGCAATCCGTGAGCCTCATCGTCAACGGGGATATTACATATGATAGCGACGGCAACCCGGTAAAAGATCAGCACCCTGAAGACGCCTTGATGAACACGTCCACGAACGACAGTGGTGCGGATACCGGCGCACAGAAGTCGGAACCGCATCATTTCCCCGCCGCGGGGACGTATACCTTCACCATCAACGAAAAGCATCCTTCTGAGACTGGAACCACGGACTATACCTACCGCGTCTACACCGTCACGGTTCAGGTGACCCGCGTTTTGGATCCCGGCGAAGCTGACGGCACAACGGCGACACTTACGAATTCCTATCTCCGGGCCGAGGTTCAGTCCATGTACTATCAGGAACTTAAAGAGGACAAGGAAAATCCGTCTTACCCGGGCGATTACGGCAGCCGCATGTACTATGCCGGTGTGGCCCCCACCTTCACCAACCAGTACCACATTCAGCCCGCCGTCCAGTCCACCAGCTATGCCATTCAGGTGAACTTCAAGGGACGCCTGGATACTAACGGCCAGCCCATCAATAAGGGCGATAATACCGAAAATTGGCTTGAGAGCGACAGCTTCACCGTCACCATCACCGGCGACGATGAGGCTACGCGAAGCGCGCTCAAAAACGGAAATATTTACATCGGCGGCCTGTTTGGGAGAAAGGACGATCCTCCCGAGCAGAAGCGGATCGACTTTAACCAAATGAATGTCACAAACCCGAATAATGGAGACATTGAAACAGACAAAGTCGAAAAAGCTAATGAACACATCTTCACGTTCGAGGAGCTGGATTTCAGAAATATCTCGTTCCCGGTGAAGTGGGAGTTTGTCGATGATGTGACTTTATCCGATGGCTATCACGAAAAAGGATCGGTTGTCCCTGAACAAACAGAGACCAGCAACTTTGTGGCCACCTTTACCGCAGATGAAGCTGCAAAACATAACCTGACTGAAGCTGGAAGTTATTTTTACGAAAACGCTGGAGCATTTGAGGAAACAGAAAATCCCGGAGACTTCCACAAGGTAGAATCCCGCACTGAGGACGTGGTCTATAACCTGACTATCCAGCTCGTAAATGGCGGAAAGGGCGGCATCACCTACGATACCACCACCTACTCCATGCAGATCGTCCTCAAAAACACCACAGATTCCACCAAGCCCGGCGACACCACCGATGGTATCATCGAGGAGATGGATCTGGTGGTGAGCCAGAAGGGTGCGGAAGGCAATACCATTGTGGAGAAATACGCCACCTGCGAGACCGACCAGCATGTTGTGGATACATTTGAAAAATGGACCAAGCCGGAAGAAAACTTTGGAACAACCACTGGCGCTACGTATTCTCAGTACTACGTCAATTCCGACGGCGTCATACGCGAAGTGGAGAAAAGCGCGGGCGGGAAATATTATGTCCGGGTTGGTGAAGAGCGGTACGAGATAGTTGTCGGAGACAGCAGTGGAGTTGGCAGCGTTATTGGGTTCCAAACACTTCTTAAAGATTATGGCGTCACCTTTATCGTCAAGAAAGAGGTTCACTCCGGCGATCATACCATGGTGTTCAACAACGTGTACGAGACCCAAGGCACCTGGACGCCGACGATCCATAAGTTTGTCGAGGGGCGCGACTGGGGGGACGAGGAAGAGTTCCAATTTACGCTGACTTGCACCTCCTGGCCGGGAATGGCGACAGGGAATACCTATAAGCCTCTGAACGGAGATAATACCATTACCATCGGCAAGGGGAGCGGCAACGACAACAGCGGGAGCTTTGGCGCGGTTACGTTCAACGCCCCGGGGATTTATACATTTACCCTTTCCGAGACATTAAATACGCATATTAATGGAACACTGGATATTCGTGAAGCTATCACCATCACTGTGACCGCCTCGGACGAGGAGCATAACGGCAAGCTGAAGCTCACGGTCACCGGGCTTGGCGGAAGCGCTGAACATCTGGACGAAACGAGTGGCGACAACTCCAATGCTGTGACGTCCACTATCAACTTCGTCAACGCGTACAGCGAGAAAGGCACCTTTGACATCGCCATCGAGAAGACCCTGACGGGCCGCGACTGGACGAGCGACGATGAATTCAAATTCACGGTCACGCTTGACACAGAAGCGCCGGTGGACGAGACACATCTCAAATGGCCCGATACATGGACTAAAGTTGATGACAAAACGTACACCGTCACCGTCACAAATGTCAATGCGGGATCCAGCGACGCCGCACGGCAGGTGTTGGGGACGCTGAACCTGTCTGAACTCAGAGCCGAGGGCGGTACGTATGTGTTCACCATAATGGAGGACACGGGGGACTTTGCGGGAAAGGCCCTTGAATGCCGCCAGCCCACAGTCAAGCTTACTGTAACGGCGTACTCCAAAGAGGGGACGGAGGGCGGCTACACCGGCACGATCCTGACGTACGCGTACCTTGATGATGACGAGAAGGGTAAGGACGATGAGGACGCGCTGAAATCTCCCTACGTCGTCCCCTTCACCAACCGATTCTACGTGGATACGCTGAACCCCAGCACAGATGTGTCCGATACCGGCTTCAAGGTGGAAAAAGAATTCACCGGAAGACCTGGAGACGAATGGAAGGACACTGATAAATTCAACGCAACCGTAACGCTTACCAGCGGAAATACGGAAAACTTCTTATTTAAAGATGGGGCAAATTATGTCCCTTGGGACGATGCCACATACGGCAAGGTCGAGTTTAGCCAAACAGTCAAATCCAAAACCTTTGACTTCCGCTTCTTTGAGGTGGGAGAGTATGTCTTCACCGTCAGTGAGGAAAACAGAGGCACGACCATCAACGGCATTACCTACGACGGGCATACTTATACTGTGACATTTGACGTCACGAAGAGTGGCGCTGACAACCACCTCACCGTCAGCCGAACAATCAATGGCGTGGAGACTGGTACGATTACGTTTAAAAATACCTACCAGGCCACCGGCACCTGGACGCCGACGGTGACCAAGGAACTCACGGGCCGTGAGTGGTTGAACGGTGATCAGTTTACCTTCGAGCTTGCCTGCGCCACATGGCCGGAAATGGGCGAGGCCGACAGCCGAAACTATACCTATAACCCCCTGAAGAGCGTGGGTGGTGACGGCGCTACCGTTAAGACGCTCCCCATCGGGAAGCCGAGCTCCGGCAAAGAGAACAGCGGCAGCTTTGACGCAATCACGTTTACCAAACCCGGTGATTATACTTTTACCATCACCGAGAAAACTCCGGGCGCGGGGATAACAGTGGACGGCGCGAGTGAGATCACCATCACCGTGAAGGCCACGGACAACGGCGACGGAACGCTGAAACTCACTGTCACCGGCGACGGTGGCACGACAACACCGGGTACTGCCAGCGACAGTGTCGCCACCACGGTCAAATTTGTCAACGCGTACGACGAGAGCGGTGACTTCCCCCTGTCCCTGTCCAAGCTGCTCACCGGGCGGGATTGGAATGAGGGTGAAGAGTTTACTTTCACCATCATGCCGGTTGGGAATACGAAGGACGCTATTGGAGCAGGAAAGCCGATTACGGTTCCTGATGAGTGGACACAGGACGGAGACAATTACTCCGTTACAGTCCCCGGAAGTGCCAGCGGCAAGACAGACCCCACCACGGGCTGGGAGACAAAGACGCTGGATCTGGGCAACCTCCATGTGGGCAATCTGGGCGGAAAATCCGCCACCTACACGTTCGTCATTGAGGAGAACATCTCAACATTCGAGAAGCAGTCACTTTACTGCGCCCAGCCGAAAATCAAGCTGACGGTCAACGCCAACGGCGAGGGCCTCAGCGGAGCTTTGGCTTTTTCCGCCACCTATGCCTATATCGTGAATGACGACGACACAGGCACTGGCAGCGAAACGTTCACAGAAAAGTTAGTTCTGCCCTTCACCAACCGGTTCTACGTGGAGACGCTGGACCCCGGCGCGGGCGATGGCGACCATGGCTTCACTGTGGCCAAATCCTTCACCGGCAGACCAGAAAATGCGTGGCTCGATAGCGACACGTTTACTGTCAATGTTGCGTTTGACAGCGAAAACAGTACCGGAAAGCTTACAGATGTGTTCGTAAAAGAGCCGGGTGAACCAGACTATAAGGAGATTACCGGTACAGCATACAGCAAGAAGCTTACTTTCAACAGCACGGCGCATGACAATCAGGCCTTCGACTTCCGCTTCTTTGAGGCGGGGACGTATACCTTTACCGTCAGCGAAACCAAGGGCGATATTGCCGGTGTCACGTACGACAAAAACAGCTACACCGTGACCTTCAACGTTGAGCCGGACTCCAAAAACGGCAACCGGCTTACCGTCACTCGTACCATTAAGCAAGACGGCGCGCCGATCACCGGCGGTACCATCACGTTCGTGAACACCTATGAGGCCACCGGCACCTGGACGCCGACGGTGACGAAACAGCTCGAGGGCCGCGACTGGCAGGATGGGGAGACGTTTGAGTTTACGTTGAAGTGCACCAAGACGCCTGACGGCGTGATTAATCCGCTCCTGGCCCCGGTCAAAAAGAGCGTTGGCAAGAGCAACGCAAAATCCGGCGTCAGCTTTGACAAGGTCACCTTTACCAAACCGGGAGAGTACAACTTTACTATCCAGGAAACCGGCACCGGCGCGGGGCTGGGCAAGACCACGGCGTTGGGCGCTATCGAGCTTACTGTGAAGGCCGAGGATAACGGCGACGGTACGCTGAAACTCACTGTCACCGGCGAGGGCGGGACGCCGCCGGAACCCGGCAAGAGTGAGGTCAAGACCACTGTCACCTTCGTCAACGCATATAACGAGGAAGGCACCTTTAATATTGCTATCCAGAAGACCCTGGAGGGCCGTAAGTGGAGTTCCGACGACCAGTTTAAGTTCACAGTTAAACTTGATGACGCCGCAAAAGCCGCTGTTACGGATAAGAAACTCACCGTTCCCGGTGAATGGGGTAAACAAGGCGGAGACGGAAATTACTCTGTCATCGTCAAAGAAGACAATAAAGACACGAGCCTTAGCGAAGCCGCGCGGTGGGTGCTGGGGACGCTGAACGTGTCTGGCCTGAAGACTGAGGGCGGGCAATATGTGTTCACCGTGACTGAGGACATGGCGGGCTTTGAGGAGAAGCATCTCGTTTGCCTCCAGCCGAAGATCGTTCTCACCGTAACGGCGGAATCGGAAAAAGACGCGAGTGGTAGATATACCGGCACGGTTCTGACATACGCGTATCTGGGTACGACCGATCCCGGGGAACACATTGGAAGCGACTATACATATCCTGTGAATATCACCAACCGGTACCTCGCTACCACCGGAGCCGAGTTTAAGGTGAAAGTGGATCTGACGGGCAGGCCTGAGAATGAGTGGCTACCTGACGACGAGTTTGACGTTACGGTAAAATACAACGGAAATGCCGCTGATCTCTCCAATGTACGTATTCAGGATAAGAACACCGGGAAATATGTGGAGTTTACAGAGCAGAGCAGGACATTCACAAGTCGTGACCAGCAGGAGAGCCTTGACTTCGGCTTCCTGGCGGCGGGGACGTATACCTTTACCGTCAGCGAAACCAAGGGCAATATTGCCGGCGTCACATATGATGAAAACGCCTACACCGTGACCTTTACCGTCACCAATGACGACGGCAATCTCACCGTCGCCCGCGAAATCACACCCACCGGCAAAGCGGCCAAAGCTACCAGAGCGGCGGAGGGCGACACCATCACGTTTATCAACACCTATAAAGCCTCCGGCACCTGGGCGCCTACCGTCACAAAGACCCTGAATGGCCGCGCGTGGCAAAAGAACGAGGAGTTTGTGTTCACGCTGTCCTGCACGAAGTCCGATGGCGTAACACTCCCGGCTGACACCACAATCAGCGTCGGTGAGGGTAAGAGCGTCAGCTTTGAAAAAGTCACCTTTACCAAACCGGGAGAGTACAACTTTACTATCCAGGAAACCGGCACCGGCGCGGGCCTGGGCAAGACCACGGCGTTGGGCGCTATCGAGCTTACCGTGGTGGTCGAGGACAACACGATTGGCGGACTTACTATCGAAAGCGTTACCGGCAAGGGCGGCACGATAGGAGATACCGCCCCCTCCGGGACCGACGCGAGTACCCCCGTTACCTTCGTCAACACTTACAGCGAGGAAGGCACATTCGATATCGCCATTGCGAAAACCCTGACGGGCCGCGCGTGGGAGAACACGGACAGCTTTACCTTCAAGATCACGCCGGGCGACCCGACCGACCCCACCGACCCGACCCGGCAGGCCATTAATGACGGAATCCTTACCTTGCCTTGGACGACCACCGCCGGAGACGGGCTTTACACCGCCACAGTCAATGGCAAGGAGGGCGGAGAAGCCACCCAAACCCTCACACTGGGTACGCTGAAGGTCGGCGGTCAGAACGGCGAGACAAAGCAGTATGTCTTCACCATCGAGGAAGTCATGACCGATTTTGACAGCAGGGCCCTTTACTGCGCCCAGCCGAAGGTACAGCTGACGGTCACGGTGACGCCCAAAATGAGCGGCGGCAAATTCACCGGCGACTACGAGTATACGGCCACCTACGCCTACCTGAATACAGCGGGCGAGCCGGGAACAGGTTCAGCTTCAAGCTCAAGCGTCACAGTTCCCTTCACCAACAAGGCCGCCGCTGTGGCGGATCCGGTTGCGACCGGCAGCAGCCTCACCATTGGAAAGACTCTCACCGGCCGCAACTGGCTGGCAGGCGAGAGCTATACCGTGGAGGTCAAGTTCAACAGCGGCAAAGCCGAAAACGTGCGTTTTAGTGAGGACGGAGTTACTTACCATGAGCTTTCCCCGTCATTCACACATGACTTCACGAGTACAGACGGCACGGCCCCCAGTGACTGGAAGCTGTCCTTCCGCTTCTTTGAGGAGGGGACGTATCAATTCAAGGTCACGGAAGATACAAAAAACCCTGCGAGGGCGGGCGTCACGTATGACAAAACCGAATATACCGTGACTTTCAAGGTGGAAGATAAAGACGGGACGCTGAAAGTGACCCGCTCCATAACGTCTGTCCCGGCGAAAATCCCAAGAGCCAGTGCCGACATCGTGTTCATCAACGCCTATATCCCCAAACACGCCACCTGGACGCCCTCGGTCACGAAGGTTCTGAACGGCAGGGAGTGGGCCTCTCACGACAGCTTCACGTTTGAGCTGGCGCTGGTTACGGACAGCCCCGACAAAGACGGCGTGAAGGGCATTCCCATTTCCAAGACCATCACAAGCGCGGTGGACAATACCGCCAAATTCAATGAGGTCACCTTCACCAAGGCCGGGACGTACAAGTTTACCGTTCGTGAAACGAACAAGGAATCCGCAATCACGGCGGGAACCTATACCATCACGGTTACGGTGACAGACGACCCCTCTACCGGTAAGTTAAAGCTTACGTTTGACCCGGAGTACAAGGCCGAAGGAACGGATTCCGACGACGGCTGGAGCTACGCCACCGCCACGGAGTTTGTGAATACTTACAGCCAGGAGCCAGGTGAATTTACGCTGGCGCTTCAGAAGACCCTGTCGGGCCGGGCGTGGAACGAGGACGACACATTTACCTTCACCATTACGCCGGACGAGGCGGCTAAAACGGCCATCCAGAAAAATACAATGGTTGTACCCGGAGAGTGGGGGACGGCTGACAAAACCACCGGAGCGTACACTGTTGAAGTCTCTGGAAAAGGTGTGACCGGCGCTAAAGACACTGTTACCAAAGCTCTGGGTACCGTAGAGGTGAAGGAGCCGGGTATATACAACTTTACCCTTACGGAGACGAGGACAGCGGGCGGCGACACCTACTGCCCGGAATCCTCCATTGTTCTCACTGTCAACGCGATGCGCGAGACGGATTCCGAGGGCCTGCCAGACGGACATATGGTAGTGACCACCTTTGCCCACGCGGTCGGCGGCGGCAGCTTGTCCCATGATCCGGGTGGCGACACAACCACGGTGCCCTTTATAAACTACGCCTACGACGGCGTGGAGCTGCATCTGAAAAAGACATTTACCGACAGCATCACTCACGCGTCAAAGCCCTGGACAGACGGCTTCTTCCAGGCGGAGGTATCGTTGGATAAGGCAGACGGGCAGGTGACCTGCAACGGCACGACTCTGCTCCCGGGCCATGCGGTGACGATCTCCCTGAAGGAAGGCACCGACGGCGTCACAGCGCTTCTGCGCTTCCTGGCGGCGGGAGAGTATGACTTCACGGTGAAAGAGATTGCCGGAACGGTGCCGGGCGTCACCTATGACCGCCAAAGCTACACCGTGAAGGTGACGGTTGAAGCCGACAAGAGTACGGGTAAGCTCACAGCCTCGTACACTGTCAATAACAAGTCTACGGACAGCATTACCTTTAACAACACTTATAAAGAGGCGGCTGTCACCGGCGGCCTGACGGTCATCAAAACCGTCACTGGCGGCGATGTCGGAGAAAAATTCCACTTCACCGTGACGCTGAGTGACAAGAGCATCACCGGTTCCTTTGGCGGTATGATTTTTGACGGAGGCGTGGCGAAGTTCGACTTGGGCCACGGCGAGGCCGTCAGCGCCGTGGGACTTCCGGCGGGCGTGACCTACACCGTTACGGAGACGGAGGCGGAGGGATATACCGTGACCTCCACCGGCGCCAGCGGCAGGATCCCCTCTAATGGCAGTGTTACGGCGGCCTTTGTCAACACCAAGGGAACCGTACCGCCGCCCCATCAGGGAGGTACCGGCGATCTCTATGTTACAAAAACCGTCAACGGAGCGGAAGGGGAGACCGGCAGAGAATGGCATTTCACCGTCACCCTCTACAAAAACGGCGCGGTGGACAAAACCGTGAATGGAACCTTCGGGGATATGGTCTTTAATCAGGGCGTCGCCGAGGTTATATTGAAGCACGGTCAAAGCGCCGGCGCATCGGGGTTTCCGGCAGGGCTTAGCTATACCGTTACTGAAGCGGAAGCCGGTCTGGACGGGTATTACACCAGGGCCAGCGGCGAAACCGGCCGGATCCTGGACGGTGGGACCTCCACGGCCTTCTTCATCAATTCCCGTACCGCAATCACTGCGCCGACCGGCAGCTTGACCGTGTCAAAAACCGTGACCGGCAGCCAGGGAGACAAGGACAAAGAGTGGAACTTTACCGTGACGCTTACTGGAGACGGGGCGGATCAGGTCAACGACGTCTATGACGGCGTGACCTTCAAAGACGGCGTGGGACGCTTTACCTTGAAGGACGGCGAGAGCAAGACCTTCTCCGGCCTGCCCGCTGGGTTGGCCTATACCGTCACGGAGGACGAGGCCAATCAGGACGGCTATGAAACCGCCTCCACTGGAGCATCTGGCACCATCACCAACAACAGGAATGCCGCTGCGGTGTTCGTCAACACAAAGAACGGAATGCCTGCTCAGCCCCATCTTGGCTTCCTGACCGTCACTAAGATAGTGACCGGCAACGGGGGAGATATGAACGAGCCGTTCCACTTCACTGTGACGTTGAGTGTGCCGCTGAATGGCACATACAGTGGCGTGACCTTTAATAACGGCGTTGGCACCTTTGACCTGAAGCACGGTGAGAGTATCACTCTTGAACTCCCGGAGAACACTACCTACACGGTGAACGAGGCCGAGGCAGATGGATACACCACTACCGCTGTCGGACAGAACGGAGTGGTACGCGCAGACAGCACCGCCGTGGCGGCGTTTACCAACGATAAACAGATCCCGCTGGGTAATCTCACTGTTTCCAAGACCGTCAGAGGCAACGCGGGGGATACCAAAAAGGAATGGCATTTCCGGGTGACGCTGGGCGAGCCTCTCACGGGCCAGTATGGGGATATGATTTTCAAGGACGGTGTGGCAGACTTCACGCTGAAAAGCGGTGAGACTGTCACGGCCACGGGCTTGCCGGCTGGCATCCTTTATTCGGTGGCTGAGGACGAGGAAAATCAGGACGGTTATATTACCGAAAAGACCGATGAGATCAGCGTCATACCCGACGGCGGCACGGCAATAGCCACGTTTGTCAACACTAAGAACCTGTTCCCGATACTGCCGGAAATTCCCCCGGATTCTACCCCGGACAGCACCCCGGATAGCACCCCTGACAGCACTCCCGACAGTACCCCCGACAGCACACCTGACAGTACTCCCGACAGTACTTTGGACACCACGCCGGATACTACGCCGGAAACCACCCCCGGAAAACCCACGGATACAACGCCCGGGGAACCATTGGATCCCGCGCCAAAGACAGGAGACGACAGTCATCTGGGCTTCTGGTTCGTTCTGATGATCCTCTCACTGGCTGGTGTGACCGCGACCTCGTTATCTCTCTTCAGAAAGCGGGGCTTCGCTCACTCCGGCAAGTGGCGGGTTGCCAGTCTCAGGGGTAAACACCTGAGGAAATGATCGTCCGTAAAGAAAGCGGCGGATGGGACAGCCTGTCCGCCGCTCTTTACGCAGAGTAAGAGTGAAGTGGAACTGAAACATGGGAAGATTAGAACAAAAGAAAAAGCAAAGAGGCAGGAGGCTTAAAGCCGCGACGCTCACCGTCTGTCTTGCTGTTTTTTGCGTCTCTGCCTATATGGTCGTTTCCCAGCTTGTTCAGGAAAAAAGGGACGCGGACGCCTTTGCGGCGCTGATCGCCCAGATCGGGCCAGAGGAGCTTCACAACAGTACAGATACCTCTACGGCCGGGACTGAGCCGCCTCCGGCGGATACTTCCGGCGCTTATGTGACGCCTGATACTGTCGGCGTTTCACACGAAGAAGAACCCCAGCCCGATTCCGGTATTCACAAGTATGACAGCCTTCACGCCCAAAATAGCGATCTGTTCGGCTGGATCTGCATTGAGAACACGGGGCTGAACTATCCCGTTATGTATACGCCTAACGACCCGGAGTATTATTTGCACCGGGCCTTTGACGGGAAAAAATCCTCCAGCGGTGTGCCTTTCATGGATGGACACTGTACGCCAGACTGCGGAAATTACATCATCTATGGCCACCATATGAAAAACGGAACCATGTTTGCCACAATCACAGACTACGCCGATGAGGAATTCTGGAGGGAACATCCCATCATAAATTTTGACACGATGGACGAGACGGGCGAATATGAGGTTCTGGCGGCGTTTTACGCCAAAGCCTACAAGGTGAATGACAAAGACGTGTTCCGCTACTACAACTATACCGATTTGACAGATGAGGCGATCTTTGACGAATACCTGGGCCATGTTTATGACGCGGCCCTCTACGACACAGGCATCACGGCGCGGTATGGTGACCAGCTTCTCACACTCACCACCTGCAGTTATCACACAACAGACGGCAGATTCGTTGTGGTGGCAAGGAAGAAGGCGGCGTGACGCTTACGGAGTGGGAAACAAAGATAACCCCCCTGCCCTGTCGCCGGGGAAGGACAATGACAAGACTGCCGGAGAATTTTCTACACCAAAGGCGTAATTACGCGAAAATCTGATCCTGGAGGGTAAAATGCGAATCATACTGTGCATCGTGAGCGTTCTCTTTGGCGGGCTGTCCATGATAGCCGCTTTCAGTCAAGTGAAAAGGGAACAAAAGCCGGTTCCCGCCATTCTTATGATATTCGGTTCCCTGTTGCTGCTGGCCGCCGTTATCTGTAATATATTGGAGCAGAGGACGGATTACATGATTGCCCTGCCTGGATGTATCGCCATCTGTGCCGCCGCGATTTGGAACGGCAAAAAGAGCGGACAGCTTCACATACAACATCACATCATTCGTATTGCCCTGTCCCTGCTCCTGATCATCGGCTTTGCGGTTTTATAAGGGGAACCCAGGATATGGACAGTGGTATCTCTATCGGGGAGGGCGTTTTGTGGGTTCTTGCGTGGTTTGGCGTTATGCTGTTCTATACGCTTTTGGACGTGGCGGTATGGAGAAAAGCGGCGTCCCGTCATGCAAGGCTCTTGAATTTGATCTCAGTTGCTCTCTGTATGGGAGGCTTTTTGCTTCTGCTGAAAACAAAAGACCATTTTCAGCTTGACATGGCTTACGGGATCACGCCTCAGGGTATCATACTGGCGGCAGGCTGTGCGGCCGCGCTGTACTTCCTCCTGGACAGGTTTTTAGACCCCATATTTGAGGGAATGCTTCCGGGAAGTGAGGAGCGGTATCAGGAGACGCTTCGACATTTAAGCAAAGCGCCGGTGATCAGCTTCATTCAGGTCTGTATCCTTGCGCCGTTTATGGAGGAGATACTGATGAGGGGCTTTTTGCTTGGCGGGTTATCGGCAAACTACGGAAAAGTAACCGCGCTTGTCCTGTCCTCGGCGGTCTTTGCGCTGCTCCATTTTAACATGGTGCAAACTCTTTCCACGCTGATTTGCGGCGTTGTCTTAGGCTTGATCTACTTACGGACCGGCTCGGTCGTCTGTTGTATAACAGCGCACGCGGGGTATAATATGATTTCCTATTTTACAATGATCTCGCCGATCGTCAAAAAATCGTAAATCGGCTTTGGACTTCCACCGCCCTGCACGCTTGTGCGGGTGTCGCTGTGGCGCGATTGCCGCCGCCGTGCGGCGGTTTGGGGAATGAATTGAACAATATCATTTAAGCAAACACAAGACCGTGGGACGGAAAAACCCACGGCCTTATCTATGACGCCTTTTTAATGCGAAAAAATGAAATGCCTGCGTTCTGCAATGATAACGGATTGGCCTTTGAGAAAGGCTTACTCAAAGCTCCATGTCAGGCCGTAATCATCACTGCGCATGGTTATTATATCCTCCTCACCCGTCTGCGGATCCAGGACTTTGATTGGATAGGCGCCCTTTGCGCCGTCAAAGCTTGGGGTCAGCGGCGTGAAGCGGTAGTCCTCCGTGTATCCGTCAGGGAGCTTGACGGTAAGCTCCTCCCAAGTCTCTCCGCCGTCGTGAGTCCACCAGATGTCAGGGCCGCAATCCTCATAGTATCGGTAGCTGATGAACCCGATATCCTCTGTGGAGAATCCCGCCCCGGTGAGGACGCGGGAGTGTTCCCCCGCGTCGTAGGGATTCCCGATCTCCGTCCAAGTCTGGCCGCCGTTGGCGGTCAGATAGATCATCATGGGCTGGTCGCCCATGGCCACGCCGGCAGTCAGCACCAGATAGCCGCCGTTGTCACCAAAGAAGCCGATAAAACCGCCCCGGGGGAAAAACCCATCCTGCTCTTCGCCGTAGAAAATGTGCCGGTCGCTTCCCTCTACTACGGACTCCCGCCAGGTCTCGCCGCCGTCGGCGCTGAGCAGAACCTTGGTGGGGGACTCTGGCACGATCACCGCCACATTGTCTCCGTTGAGGGCGACCCACTCGCCGTTCTTGATTTGCTCCTCGATTTGCTCCGACCCCTCTTTAAGCCCTTTTTTGACAAAGGCGTTTTCAATGAGGCTCACGGGATCCACACTCATCACCGCCGCCGCAGTTCCGATAGCCGCCAAAAGGGCCGCAACAGCCGCGGCGACTGCCAACGCGGTTTTGCCCCTGGAACCGGGCTTCTTTTGAACCCTCCAATCACTCTGCTCCAACAGCTTATCCTCCGCCGCTCCGATAAGCTCGAAGAGCTTGTTGCTTGTCATTCAATTAAACCCTCCTTCTTCAAATAGATCTTCAATTTTTGCCGCGTGCGCGACAGCACCATAAGGACTGAACTCCTTGTCATTCCGTACCGCGCGGCAATATCATCTGTGGACTCCACATAAAAATACCGTCGCAGAAATATGTCCCGCTCCCGTTTGGGTAATCCGTAAAGGAAGCTGTTAATGCTCTCGTGAAGCTCCTTTGCCAGAATCTCCGACTCTAAATTTGATCCCGCGTCGATACATTCCTCCAGCTCCTCCAGCACAAGGCAGATTTCGCCGCCACCGCGCTTTTGGGCGTACTGACGCTTAAATTTGTCAAAGGCCAGATTCCTTGTGATTTTCGCAAGGTATATGCGAAGCCTCTGCGGGCGCTTTGGCGGAATGGTGTTCCAGGCCCTGAGCCATGTGTCGTTTACGCACTCCTCCGCGTCCTCCGGGTTCTTTAAGATCCCCTTTGCAATCATATAGCAGTACGACCCATAGGCCCTGCTTGCCGCGTCAATGGCACTGCTGTCGCGCCGCCAATACAACGCGATGATATCTTCGTCTGTGATGTCCCCCACCCCCTTCTTTTTGCGATTATCAGATGCATCTACCTACATAGACGACAAATTCGCGTTATAATAACAGCTTTTTGCGAAAAAATGGCTGATTGGGGCGCATGTATGAGTAAAATCTGCCCCGCCTTTCGAGCAGGGGGCCAAAGGGGAATAGGGCTGCGGCCAGGAGGGCCGCGGATTGAAATAAGCGCCGGAGGCGCAGCTGCGGAGGCGGGCAAGG
>CANPWM010000055.1 GCA_947584295.1 uncultured Oscillospiraceae bacterium
TGGCAGCATTCCCACACAGTAAAAATGTATTTGTATTCCCGTATCGAAGTTTTATCATGCGTGGTGTTCTCCTAAATCCCGATTTGTCGAACAGTTGCCCACTCAATTTTTAATATTATACCACCCAAATGTATAGAAATCTACCACTCATCAAGTGGACGTAAAGGGGCTTTTATTCATGCTGATTTACAATTATTCACAGTTTTAGCTGGGAACACAAAGTCGAATTGGGACTTGACTAAAAGCCACCATATCTGGCGCGGGTCGAACCCCCGCGTGGGTCAGGCTCCCGTCAGCTGTACCAGGGCCTGGCGAGCCTCCTCCAGAATATAGAGGGAACCCAGGGCGCAGACGATCCCCTCCGGGGGCGTCTCCGCCAGGGCCTTCCCCACGGCGGCGGCGACGGAGGGCATGGCCTCGGCCCTGCCGCCGCGTTGGGCGATCATCGCCGCCAGCTCCTCCGCCGCCAGCGCACGGGGGGCCGGGGGCGCCACGCAGTAAAACCGCTCCGCCACGGGGAGGATCCTCTCCAATATCCCGGCCACGTCCTTGTCCGCCATGACCCCCAGGACGAAGGCTGCCCGCTTCCCGGGCCACAGATCGGCAAGGCTCTTGACCGTGGCCTCCACCGCCGGGGGGTTGTGGCCGCCGTCCAGGATAAAGTCCGGGTCTCTGCGCAAAAGCTCAAACCGCCCCGGCCAGGAGACGGCCTTCAATCCCGCCCGAATGGCGGCGTCCGGCACGTTCCACCCGCGTCTTCTCAGCGCCCGCAGGGCCGTAATGGCCAAAGCGGCGTTGGCCGGCTGATAGGAACCGGCCAGGGGGATCTCCAGCCCCTCCAGGCCGTCAAAATCAAACGTGACGCCCTCCGGGGAGCGGGCGCGGACGCGCAGGGAGGCAAGCTCCACCGGCGTAAAGGCCGCGTCCAGCGCCCGGCACCGGGCCGACAGGACGCCGCCGGGATCCCCCGCCGACACGGCCGTGCCGTGGGGCTTTATGATACCGGCCTTCACGGCGGCGATCTCCTCCACGGTATTGCCCAGATACTGGGTGTGATCCAGGCCGATGGCGGTGAACACGCTGACCTCGCTCTTTTCGATGACGTTGGTGGCGTCGTGGACGCCGCCCATGCCCACCTCCAGCACGGCTATGGCGCAGCTTTCCTGCGCGAAATAGGTAAGGCCGATGAGCGTCACCAGCTCAAACTCGGCCACTTGAGCCTCAAATTCCCCCAAAGCCGCCCGGACGCGGGCCGTCACCTCCGCCAAGGCGTTATCCGGAATGTCCATGCCATTCACCCGGATCCGCTCGTTGAAGCGGCGGACGTAGGGGGAGGTGAAAAGACCGGTCTTAAGGCCGCTTTTCTCCAGTACGGAGGCGATAAAGGCGCAGACGGAGCCCTTGCCGTTGGTCCCGGCCACATGGACGAAGGGTACGCGCCTGTCGGGCGCGCCCAGCCTGTCCAGGACGGTCCTCATTCTGTTCAAATCCGGACCCCCGTGGCGGCGGGAGTGGATAAACGCCAACGCTTCCTGATAAGTCAAGGCCATCGCCCCTTTCCAATGAAAAGGTATACCTTTTCGGGCCGTCTGTCAATGAAAAATAAACTGATTGCCTTTTTTCACAGGTTGGGGTATAATAGCCCTGTTATGTTCGCGTTAGGGAGGTACTTATGGATCTGACACTTGTAGGAGACGCCGCCGGGGAGCTTATCGAGGAGGTGGGCCAGCTCACCGGGCTTGACCCGAAGATGGCCGGCGTGGCTATCTTTGTTCTGGCGCTGGTGGCGGTCTTTCTGTTTACAAAGCCCATCAGGTGGATCTTGAAGCTGCTCATCAACACCGGCATCGGCTTCGCGGTGCTGTGGGTACTGAACACCTACGGGGCGCAGTTCGGCCTGGAGCTTGCCATGAACTGGCAAAACGCGGTGGTCACCGGGGTCTTTGGGATCCCCGGCGTGGCGGTGCTGCTGGCCCTGCGGTGGGCCGGCCTTATGTGAGGCGCGGCATGAAAAAAGCGTTGATCTCCGGGGCCTCCCGGGGCATAGGCGCCGCCTGCGCCAAGGCGCTGGCGGCGGGGGGCTTCGACGTGGTGATAAACTACCGTGAAAGCCGCCAGGCCGCCGAGACGCTGGCCCGCGCCCTGGGCGGCACGGCCATCGGGGCGGACGTGTCCGACGGGGCGGCGGTGGCCCAGATGTTCCGGGAGGCCGGGGCCGTGGACGCGCTGGTGTGCAACGCCGGGATCGCCCTGCAAAAGCTCTTTACCGACACCACCCCCCAGGAATGGCGGCGGCTTTTCGCCGTCAACGTGGACGGGACGTACAATCTGATCCAGGCCGCCCTGCCCCACATGATCCACGAAAAATACGGGCGGATCGTGGTGATCTCCTCCGTCTGGGGCGTTCACGGGGCCAGCTGCGAGGCGGCCTACTCCGCCAGCAAGGCGGCGCTTATCGGCCTGACCCGCGCCTTGGCCAAGGAGCTGGGCCCCAGCGGCATCACCGTCAACTGCGTCTGTCCCGGCGTTATCGACACGGACATGAACGCCCATCTGGACGCGGAGACCCTGGAGGCCCTGGCCGGGGACACCCCCCTCTGCCGCCTGGGAACGCCGGAGGAGGTGGCGGAAACGGTGGCCTTCCTCTGCTCCCCCCGGGCCGGGTTCGTCACCGGCCAGATCATCGGCGTGGACGGCGGCTTCGGGGTCTGACCTGATTGTAAAGTAATTATACCATAAGCATATTACATTGTCAAGCATAAAAATAATTAAATTTTTGTGAATAAAAAGAATTTTTCGGTTATGCGAAAGCACGGGCGGGTTTAAACCCGCCCGTGCTTTTTTCTGGGAATTTCATTTGGAAATTGTAGGGGTCGCCCTCTTGGGCGACCCGTCCATCGTTGATGGACAGCCCGGTGGTTGACCGGGACGGGCCGCCGGGGACGGCGGCCCCTACGGCGGTTAAATAAGATTCACGAAAATTTGCTTGGCGGGCCGCATTGGGGGCCCCATTGGGCCGCTGCCCGATGGGGAACGGAGGAGCGAACCGTGCGCCTGAGCGTTCCCGCCCTGCGGGGACGCGAGGTGAAGCCGGTTCCGCGACGACGCGTCCGGCCCGTACGGGGGGATTGTGCGTTGGGGGGAAGCGAAATAATTATTGAGAAATCGTAGCGTAAGACTGCGGGCCGCCAAGAGAGGCGGCCCCTACAAGCCCTATTGAAAGATTTTGCAAGCAACACAATTGCTATCCTTATAAATCTTCCCGTGTATCGTATCCCTGAAAAACTTCCCCATATGTTGTAGGGGCCGCCTCTCTTGGCGGCCCGCAATCCAATACGCGGCGGAGCCGCAACCTTTTTGGGGAGGCGGCATCGAAATTCGATTGGCGGGCCGGCCGGGTGTCCGGCCCGTACAGAAAAAGTGTGCGTTGGGGGAAGCGAAATAATTATTGAAAATCGTTGCGTAAAACGGCGGGCCGCCTAAAGAGGCGGCCCGTACTTGCCCCGTCCCTTGGATCCGGCGTCTATTTGATATGGAACCGCTTCACCAGTTCGGAGAGGAGCCTTGTTTTCAAGATAAACACCGTGGCGATGAGCAGGACGGCGGCGGTGGAGGCCAGGACGATCATGGGCCATCTAGTCTCGGAGAACACGAAAAGCGCCAGGGCGGAGGCCACCGCCAGCAGGGCCGTCAGGAGGATCAGGGGCATCACGTTGTGGCGCTGCTTGGAGACGTTGACGAAAAACAGCACCGCCAGGACCATCAGCGCCCCGTAGGCCACGATAGGCACCACAAAGGCCGCCCAGCCGGGGTAGATGAGCCAGTCGATGAGGATCAGCAAAATCACCGTGGTCACCAGCAGCTTCACCCCCTGGCTGATGAGGTTCCGCTCCACCAGGGGCGCCTTCAGCACCAGCGTCCAGACCATGTAGAGCGACCACAGGACGATGACGCTCCAGGCCCTGCCCTTCAGGATAAGGTTGACAACGACGCACACCACCGCCGCCGCCATAAAGAGGAGGCCGAAGATATACCGCACGTACATCATGGCGATGGACTGCTTTTTGATGTGGGGGTAGACTATTTCAAAATCCATAAAGCTCGCTCCCTGAGATCTTGATCTCGACGCCCATTTCGGCGAACAGCCGGCGCATACGCTCCTCGAAGGAGGGATCCGCCGTGAGCTTGGCGATGGACAGGGTGGCCACGCCGTTCACCGTCACCATGGAGACGGCGGCCCGGGCCAGGGCCACGGTACCCAGGACGAAGTCCATCTTGCGCACATGCTCCGCCAGCCCCTCCGGCGCCTCCACCACGCCCAGATTGGAGAGGGTGGTGGTGAAGGCCCTGTCGCCCAGGAAACCGTAGACCACCCGGGCCACCGGGCATTTGATAAAGAGCGGCACCAGCCGCACCGAGCGCACCAGCTTTACGGCGCCGTTCATCATCTCCTGCATCTTCTCAAAGGCCAGCCCCGCCTTCAGCTGCTCCGTGACCCGGGGCAATATCTCCTCCACCGTGGTGATCTCCTCCAACGTCAGGTGGATATTGGCGTAGAGGGAGAAGTTGCGCAAGGTGCGGGACTGAAAATAGTTGCGCATATTGGCGGGGACCTGGATATGGACGGTGCCGTGCTGCCTGTCCATGGCGGCCTTGCAGGCGATGAACATCATGGCGGTGACCAGCGCCGTCACCGACGCGCCCCGCTCCCGGGCCGCCCGGTGGAGGTCGTCGGAGGCCATATCGAAATGGATCACCTGGCAGGGCTTGACCTTGGCCAGCCGCCCGCCCATCTGCATGGCCGGTTTGTCCACAAAGCCGGAGGATTTTTTGCCGGAGACGTACTTGGAGAAGTCGTCGGCGGACTCCGAGGCGTCGGGCAGGGCGCCGATATCCAAAACGCCCTTCTCGCATTTGACCTCCCCGCCCAGCAGGCGCAGATACTCCGCCGTCAGGCTCTTTAGGAACACCATGCCGCCGGTGCCGTCGGTGAGGATATGGAAGAACTCACAGCTTACGCGGTTTTTGTAGTAGAGTACCCGGAAGGACTTGGAGCCGGTCATGGACACGTTGATGTCCGCGCAGGGCACCGTGGCCTCCGGCTCCACGGGGAAGCGGCGCTTGGCCGCGTCGATATAGTGCCAGAAAACGCCGTTTTTGATGGTGGTGGCGAAGAACGGGAACCGCTTGATGGTGAACGTCAGGGCCATCTGCAAAAGCTCCGGCACCACGTCAGCGTCAAGATACACCGAAAGCCGGAACACCGCCATCTGCTTGTGGCTCATGCTGAGGGGGTACACCTTGGCCGCCGCGTCCAGGGGGAACCAGTCGTCGGCGGGCCGGGAGTAAAAGCCCCCCAGCTTCTCCGGGGCGAGCAGCTCCAGCGCCCGCGCCAACGGAACGCCGTTTTTGTAATACCACAAAAGGGCGTTTTCAAAGTCCCGGAGGATCTGGCGCTTCCACTCCCGGGAGAGGGCCAGGTGCTGATCAAGGACGCGGAAGTACCCGTCCACACGCGCCCGCTCCTCAGGCGAAAGCGCCTCCAGCCAGCGGCTAAATTCACTTGTGGGCCTCTTTTTCGCCATATCCGGCCTCCGTGGGAAAAACTTGTTATTCAGTATACCAAATTTCCGCGCGAAGCGCAAGAGAGAACAGGAAGATAAGGGAAAGAAGGCCGCGTATTCTAATTGTGGGCCGCCGTGGGCGGCGGCCCCTACGGCGTATGAAAATAGATTTTTCGTAAATCGTCAGGCGGGCCGGCCGGGTGTCCGGCCCGTACGGAACATTTTGCGTATTATATCAGGCTTCCGTATAATCGGAAGGAAGGGTTTGGAAGGGGAACCGTCAGGGTTCCCCTTCTGATTCAATCACCCCGCCGCCGTGCGGCGGGTGGAAGGGGAACCGTCAGGGTTCCCCTTCTGATTCAATCACCCCGCCGCCGTGCGGCGGGTGGAAGGGGAACCATCAGGGTTCCCCCTCTGATCCAATCACCCGCCGCCGTGCGGCGTAGGGGTCGCCCTCCCGGGCGACCCGTCCATCGTTGATTGACAGCCCGGAGGTTGTCCGGGACGGGCCGCCAAGAGAGGCGGCCCCTACAAGCCTTAACGAAACAGCTCTATCAGACGCCGTACGGGCCGCCGCCCACGGCGGCCCACCGTCATACGAAACATCTTCCCCATATCTTTTCATTTCCCCCAACGCACAAACTCCCGTACGGGCCGGACACCCGGCCGGCCCGCCGAATTTCGGGAAGGCTATCCCATGATGTTGTAGGGGCCGCCTCTCTTGGCGGCCCGACATTTTTTAATATGCGGCGAAGCCGCAACCTTTTGGGGGCGGAATCGTAATTCGATAGGCGGGCCGGCCGGGTGTCCGGCCCGTACAAAAGTTCTGGGGGCAGTTTTCCGCGACGACGCGGGCCGGCCCACGCTTGGGAATTTACTTGCTCGGGTCGAAGCCGGGGGTGGTCTCTCCATCGCCGGAGGCGGCGTTCCCTCCGTCGTCAGGCGCGGAGGAGGTCAGGCCGGTATTCTTCCCGGACACGCCCAGGCGGACGAAGCGGGCGGTCAGCTCTTTGTAATTTTCCCCGGTGACGGTGGCCTTCCAGCCGATACCCCGGGTGAAGAATTTCACCTCGCAGGTGTCGTCCCAGGTCAGGGTGACCACGTCCACGCCGTCCACATCTGTGTGGCCGTAGGCGTCGTCCTGATAGACGCAGCAGCTGGGAACGTCATGGCCCGCGCACTGTTCGATGGCGATTTGCCCGCCGTCCCACGTGGCCCACAGGCAAAAGCCGCAGAATTCGCCGTCCCAGGAGAAAAACATGTCGCTGCTCGTCTCCGCCGCCGCCGGGATACCCAGATGCTCCCGCCAGCGCGCCCCCAGGAGGCTTTCGATGTCCTCCTCCGTCGCCTCCCTTGCGGTGTCTCCCAAGGTGTAGTCCAGGGCCGCCCGCTCTCCGGCGGGCTGGAAATTCAGAAGCGGAAGCACATACCGCGCCACCGTCTCCCCGTCCGACAGGTCGTACCAGCCCCCCACGGGGGTGGTCATGTGCGCGTCATCGGTTTCCAGGGCCAGATCCTCGTCCAGCTCCCGGCGGCCTGTCTCCTCCCCCTGCACGGAGGGGTCATCAAGCTCCGCCCCGAGCCGCGTCCCGCGCCAGAGGGCGCCCGCGCCGATGATCAGCGCCACAGCCGCCGCGGCGGCGGCCCAGCGATAGACGGGGACGGTCTTTTTCTCAGCCTTCAGCTCCGCAAGGCTCTCCGCGAGGCCCTCCGGGGCCTCGATATTGTCCATATAGTTTACATAACGCTTCACAGCTCAATTTCTCCTTTCAGTTCCTGCCGAAGATGCTCCCTGGCACGGCTCAGGCAGGACCGGGCCGTTCCGGGGCGGCATTTCAAAATTTTCGCTATCTCGTCGGTGGTATAGCCCTCGTAGTAAAAAAGATGTACGGCGGCCCGCTCCCGGGCGGGCAGGCGGCCTATGGCGTCCAGCAGCTCATAGGTCTCGCCCTCCGGCGCGGGGTAGATATCCAGCAGCTCCCCTGTGGGGTGACGCTTTTTGTCCCGCAGCCGGTCCAGGGCGGCGTTGACGGCGACGCGCATGAGCCACGCCCTCTCCCGGCTCTCGCCGTCCAGCCGGGGGCGGGTTTCCAAAAATTTCAGGTACGCCTCCTGGACCGCGTCCTCCGCGTCGGGGGTATTGCCCGCGACGGAGAGCGCGGCCCGAAAAAGCGCCGTACTGTGGGCTTGAATCAGCTTTTCCAACCGGTCGGAATGAGGCATCGTATCACCCCCTTCTGCCATTATAACGCATTTAGCCGCTGTTTTGTTGCGGTATGAAAAAAAACATTCCCGGAAATACTACCCTCGTACACAAAGACGAGGGGGCGTTTTCTTGCAGGGTAAGGTCGAGATCTGCGGGATCAACACATCGAAGCTTCCGGTGCTGAAGAACGACGAGATCATGGAGCTTCTGCGGAAGGCCAGGGCCGGGGACGCGTCGGCCCGGGACAGGCTCATCGAGGGGAACCTGCGGCTGGTGCTGTCGGTGGTGCAGAAATTCATGGGCCGGGGCGAAAACGCCGACGATATCTTTCAGGTGGGGTGCATCGGGCTTATCAAGGCCATCGACAACTTCAACCTGGAGATGAACGTCATGTTCTCCACCTACGGCGTCCCCATGATCATCGGGGAGATCCGGCGCTTCCTGCGGGACAACTCCCCCCTCCGGGTGAGCCGGAGCATCCGGGACACGGCCTACAAGGTGCTGCAGGTGAAGGAGAAGCTGATGCTGGAGAGCCAGCGGGAGCCTACGGTGGAGGAGATCGCGGCGGCGCTGAAGCTCCCCCGGGAGGAGGTGGTCATCGCCATGGACGCGGTGGCCGAGCCTGTGAGCCTCTACGAACCCATCTACTCCGAGTCCGGCGACGCGGTGTGCGGCATGGACCAGATCGGCGACACCAAGAACACCGACGAGGACTGGCTCAACGAGATCGCCCTGTCCGACGCCATCAACGCCCTCTCCGAGCGGGAAAAGCGCATCCTCTCCCTGCGGTTTTACGAGGGGAAGACCCAGATGCAGGTGTCCGCCGAGGTGGGCATCAGCCAGGCGCAGGTGTCGCGGCTTGAAAAAAACGCGATAAACCAGATAAAAAAGAGCCTATAATTGTGCGGAATGGTGGTTGCGTTTTTGCAGGAACCGTGATACAATATTGCAAATGGCGTTTTACCGCGATAAAGCGGCGCGCGCAAAACCGTCGGCGGCCCGTTCCCCGCGGGCCGCGCCGCCTGAGAAAGATCATCTTAAAGGAGCGTACATACATGGAAAAGATCCGCGTCGAGCTTACCAAATCCCCCAAGGAGAAGCCCCATCTTGACCCCCTGCCCTTCGGCAAATTCTTCTCCGACCATATGTTTCTCATGAACTACACCGACGGCCAGGGCTGGCACGATCCCCGCATCGTCCCCTACGGCCCCTTCAGCCTGGATCCCTCCTGCATGGTGTTCCACTACGCCCAGGAGATCTTCGAGGGCCTGAAGGCCTACCGCCGCGCCGACGGCTCCATTTGGCTGTTCCGGCCCGAGGAGAACTTCAAGCGCATGAACAACTCCGCCGTCCGCATGAGTATCCCGGAGATCGACGTGGACTTCTGCGTGGAGGCCACCAAGCAGCTGGTGGCGCTGGAAAAGGACTGGGTACCCGATCAGAAGGGCGCCAGCCTCTATATCCGCCCCTTCATCATCGCCACGGACTGCACCGTGGGCGTACACGCCAGCAAGACGTACATCTTCTGCATCATTCTCTCCCCCTCCGGCAACTACTACCCCGAGGGGCTGAACCCCGTCCACATCGCCATTGAGGACGAGGACGTGCGCGCGGTGCGGGGCGGCACCGGCTTTACCAAGTGCGGCGGCAACTACGCCGGCTCCATCCGCGCCAGCGAGCGGGCGGAGAAGCTGGGCTACTCCCAGGTGCTGTGGCTGGACGGCGTCCACCGCAAGTACATCGAGGAGGTGGGCTCCATGAACATCATGTTCAAGATCGACGGCAAGATCGTCACCCCCATGCTCCAGGGCTCCGTCCTCCCCGGCATCACCCGCAAGTCCATCTTGGAGGTGGCCCGGGATTGGGGCTATACCGTGGAGGAGCGGCTCATCTCCATCGACGAGGTGCTGGAGACGGCCCAGAACGGCCACATGGAGGAGATGTGGGGCACCGGCACGGCGGCTGTCGTCTCCCCGGTGGGCCACATCTACTACGAGGGCAAGGACATGACCATCGGCGACGGCGGCATCGGCGAGCTTACCCAGAAGTTCTACGACGAGCTTACCGGCATCCAGTGGGGTACCCGCTCGGACGAGCGCGGCTGGACCCGGAAGGTCTGCGACTAAAGCTTTCGGAAAAAGCCCTGACGGGCTTTTTCAGACAAAATGACCGCCCATCGGACGATGGGCGGTCATTTTCAGCTTGTCCAAAAGCGCAAATTCGACGTATTTTTTCCGGCGGCATGTACGTCGGAAAAAATCCCTTTTGTTTTGCGCAGTGTATGGCCCTCCGGCCATGCGCGGAGCAAAACAGCAGGGTAATTTTCTCTGAATTTCGCAAAATTCAGAGAAAATTGCCCGCACGTTCCCCTTTGCCGGAAAAGGCCAACGGCCTTTTTCGACAGGCCGACCGCCCATCTGACGATGGGCGGTCATTTTTATTGCAATTCCTCCCGCAGACGCTCCACGGCGCGTTTTTCCAGCCGGGAGATCTGCACCTGGGAGACACCCAGAACGCGGGCGGTGTCGGACTGGGTCATGCCCCTGAAATACCGCAGGGCGATAACGGACCGCTCCCTGTCGGGCAGCTTGGAGACGGCCTCCCGCAAGGCCACCCGCTCCAAAAGCTTCTCCTCCTGGCCCTGGTCGCCCAGCATCTGCTCCAGGGTGAAGCCGTCCTCGCCGCTCTCCCGCTGGAGGGACTCGCTGGGCGCGGTGGCCAGCTCGCAGGCGGCGATATCCTCCGGGCTGAGGCCGGTCCGCTGGGAAAGCTCCGACAGCGCCGGTTCCCGGCCCAGCTGCTGCTCCAGCTGGAGCCGCGCCGCCCGGACGGCGGCGGCCCGCTCCTTCAGGCTCCGGCTGACCTTCACCGCCCCGTCGTCTCGCAGGAAGCGCCGGATCTCCCCGGCGATCTTGGGTACGGCGTAGGTGGAAAACTGGGTGCCGAAGCCGTCGTCAAAGCCCCGCACCGCCTTGATGAAGCCCATGCACCCCAGCTGATAGAGGTCGTCCGGCTCCGCGCCCCGGCCGAAAAACCGCCGGGCCACGCTCCAGATAAGGCCGGAGTTCTCCCGCACCATTCGCTCCATGGCCTCGTCGTCCCCGTTCCGGGCGGCCCTGAGGGTGTCGCCAAGGGCCGGGGTCATCTGGCCTTTCTCCGCTTCTCCACCCGCTTGCGCATGGTCACGGTGGTACCGGCCCCCACCCGGGAGCGCACCCGCACGGTGTCCATAAAGCTCTCCATGATGGTAAAGCCCATGCCGCCCCGATCCTCGCCCCCGGTGGTGAACAGGGGCTGGCGGGCCCGCTCCACGTCCTCGATGCCCCGGCCCCTGTCCTTCACCTGGATCTCCAGCTCCCCGCCCTCCAGGATCCGCAGGCGCAGGAGGATCGGCCCTACGCTGTCGGGATAGGCGTGGACGATGCAGTTGGTCACCGCCTCGCTCACCGCCGTTTTCACGTCCCCCAGCTCCGTCAGCGTCATATCCAGCTGCGCGGCGAAGCACGCCACCGCCCCTCTGGCAAAGCCCTCGTTGGCCGAAAGGGACGGGAATTCAAACCTTACGCTGTTCAGTTCGTTCATGATTATGTAAACTCCTTTTCTGTGAGATAGCCGCCCGTCAGGCCGAAATTTCAATGATCCTGTCGATCCCGGAGGCGTCCAGCACCCGCATGGGCTGGGACTGGACGTTTTGGACGAAAAGCCGTCCCCCCAGGGCGTTCATGCGCTTGTGGAGCTTCAGGATAATGGCGATGCCGGAGGAATCCATGAACCGCAGTCCCCCCAGATCCAGCACGCAGTCCCTGGGGGTACCCGTGTCGATCTTCTCCTCCAGCTCCCGGATCAGGTTTTTCGCCTCGTGGTGGTCAAGCTCCCCGGAGAGGGCCAGGGTCATTCGCCCGCTCTCCTGTGTGGCGGTAAGCTTCATATTCAGGTCACTTCCCATAAAAAAATACCCGTGTACGGGCTGCACACGGGTATCTTACAATATTTATGGCGCGGAACTTGTCGTTATTTCAGCGCGGCCAGGGATTTTTCCAGATTTTCTATCAGGGCGCGGAGCTTCTCGGCCTTCTCCCGCTCCGCCTGTACCACGTTCTCCGGGGCGCGGGAGACGAAGGCCTCGTTGGAGAGCTTCCTCATCTGCCCCTCCAAAAAGCCCCTGTTCTTCTTAAGCTCCTTCTCCACGCGCTCCCGCTCGGCCTGCAGATCCACAAGCTCAGCCAGGGGCAGGAACACCCGGGCGGAGTGGGTGACCACCGTCACCATACCGGCGGCCTCCATCTCGGCGTCGCTGCCGGCCTCGCTCATGCCCACCACCTCCACCTCGCTGGCGGAGGCCAGACGCATGATGTAGGGCGCGCCTGCCCGGAAGGGTTCGGGGGTGACGGAGGAGATAACGACCTTGGAGCGGCGGCTGGGCGGCACGTTCATGGCGCTGCGCTTGGAGCGAATGGCGGTGACAACGTCCATGACCATCTCAAAGTCCGCCTCCTCCCCGGGGAAGTCCAGCGCCTGCCGGTACTCCGGGAAGTCCTCGACGATCAGGGCGCTCTTTTCGTGGGGCAGGGCCTGATAGATCTCCTCGGTGATAAAGGGCATAAAGGGGTGCAGGAGCTTCAGGATATCCGTAAGGACATACAGCAGCACCCGCTGGACGTCCTCATCTCCCTCGGCGAGCCGCGGCTTGGTAAGCTCGATATACCAGTCGCAGAAGGTGTCCCAGATGAAGTCATAGATCTTCTGGGCGGCGATGCCCAGCTCGAACCGGTCAAAGTTCTCGTTGACCTCCCGGATAAGTCCGTTGAGCTTGGAAAGCACCCACTTGTCGGGCAGCTCCAGCCTGTCGGGCAGCGTCCTGTCCGTGACGGTCAGATTCATCATCACGAACCGGCTGGCGTTCCAGATCTTATTGGCGAAGTTGCGCATGGCCTCGCACCGCTCCACGTAGAAGCGCATGTCGTTGCCGGGGGAATTGCCGGTGATGATGTTGAACCGCAGGGCGTCGGCGCCGAAGCGGTCGATCATCTCGATGGGATCCACGCCGTTTCCGGCGGATTTGGACATCTTCTTGCCCTGGGGATCCCGGATAAGGCCGTGGATCAGCACGGTCTTGAAGGGCTCCTTTTTCATATGCTCCATGCCGGAGAAGATCATGCGGGCCACCCAGAAGAAGATGATGTCGTAGCCCGTCACCAGCACGTCGGTGGGGTAGAAATACGCAAGATCCTCCGTCTTGTCCGGCCAGCCCAGGGTGGAGAAGGGCCACAGGGCCGAGGAGAACCAGGTATCCAGCACGTCGGGATCCCGCTCGATGTTGTGGGAGTGGCAATGCTCGCACTCGGTGGGATCGGTGCGGCTCACGGTCATGTGGCCGCAGTCATGGCACGTCCAGGCGGGGATCTGATGCCCCCACCACAGCTGCCGGGAGATGCACCAGTCGCGGACGTTGTGCATCCAGTTGAGATACGTCTTGGCAAAGCGGTCGGGGACGAACTTGATGGTGCCGTCCTCCACCACCCGAATGGCCTCCTTTGCCAGCGGCTCCATCTTCACGAACCACTGATCCGAGGCCAGAGGCTCCACGTCGGAGTGGCACCGGTAGCAGGTACCCACGTTGTGGACGTGATCCTCTATCTTTACAAGATACCCCTGCTCCGTGAGGTCGGCCACGATGGCGCGCCTGGCCTCATAGCGGTCCATGCCGTTATACTTGCCGCCGTTGATGATCTTCCCGTCGCCGTCGATGACCAGGATCTGCTCCAGACCGTGCCGCAGGCCCACCTCAAAGTCGTTGGGGTCGTGGCAGGGGGTCATCTTCACACAGCCGGTGCCGAAGGTCTTGTCCACATACTCGTCGGCCACAATGGGGATCTCCCGGCCCACCAGGGGCAAAATGCAGGTCTTGCCCACGATATCCTTATATCGCTCGTCCTCCGGGTTCACGGCCACGCCGGAGTCCCCCAGCATGGTCTCCGGGCGGGTGGTGGCCACGGTGACATAGCCCGAGCCGTCGGAAAGAGGATAGCGGATATGCCACAGCTTCCCCGGCTTCTCCTCATACTCCACCTCCGCGTCGGAAAGGGCCGTGGTGCAGTGGGGACACCAGTTGATGATGCGCTTGCCCTTGTAGATAAGGCCCTTCTCATAGAGGGAGCAGAACACCTCTCGGACGGCCTTGGAACAGCCCTCGTCCATGGTGAATCGCTGGCGCCCCCAGTCGCAGGAGGAACCCAAGGTTTTGAGCTGCTCCACGATCCTGTCGCCGTACTTGTTCTTCCAGTCCCACACCCGCTCCAGGAACTTGTCCCGGCCCAGGTCAAAGCGCGTCAGCCCCTCGGCTCTCAGCTGCTCCTCCACCTTGATCTGGGTGGCGATGCCCGCGTGGTCATACCCGGGCAGCCACAGGGCGGAATAGCCGCGCATACGCTTGTAGCGGATAAGGATATCCTGCAAGGTCTCGTCAAAGGCGTGGCCCAGATGGAGCTGGCCCGTCACGTTGGGGGGCGGGATCACAATGGTGAAGGGCGTCTTGTCCGGGTCCCGCCGGGCGTGGAAATACCCCCCGTCCAGCCACATCTGATAGATGCGCTTCTCCACCGCCTTGGGGTCGTACACTTTCGGCAGTTCTTTCATAGTCGTACTCCTTTCGTCATTGGGGAGAAAAAGAAATTCGCCCCAAGCAAATCAGCTCAGGGCGAACAGCATATGTCCGCGGTACCACCTGAATTCCCCGCCACGGCGGGGCGCTCAACGCTCTGTAACGGAAGCTCCCGTCGGAGGCTGGCGGCAAAGCCCTCACCCCCGCGGCTCCGGGACGACCTTTCAGCGGTTCACGTCAAAGCCTCGCACCCTCCGGCTCCTCTCTGGGACGATCCGCGCCTACTTCTTCCCCTCAACGCCATTTGGGGGTATTATATGCGGATTT
>CANPWM010000056.1 GCA_947584295.1 uncultured Oscillospiraceae bacterium
GACGGCGTGACCATCGCCAAGGAGATCGAGCTGGAGGATCCCTTTGAGAACATGGGCGCCCAGCTGGTGAAGGAGGTCGCCTCCAAGACCAACGACGTGGCCGGAGACGGCACCACCACCGCCACCGTTCTGGCTCAGGCCATGATCCACGAGGGCATCAAGAACGTGGCCGCCGGGGCCAATCCCATGGTCATGAAGCGCGGTATCCAGAAGGCCGTAGAGACCGCCGTGGCCGAGATCAGGGCCAACTCCCAGCACGTCACCGGCACCGAGGACATCGCCCGCGTCGGCACCGTCTCCTCCGGCGAGGAGACCATCGGCCGCCTGATCGCCGAGGCCATGGAGAAGGTGGGCCAGAACGGCGTTATCACCGTGGAGGAGTCCAAGACCGCCGAGACCTATTCCGAGGTGGTGGAGGGCATGCAGTTCGACCGCGGCTACATCACCCCCTACATGGTCACCGACACCGACAAGATGGAGGCCGTCTACGACGAGCCGCTGATCCTCATCACCGACAAGAAGATCTCCAACATTCAGGAGGTCCTGCCCCTCTTGGAGCAGGTGATCCAGGCCGGCAAGAAGCTGGTCATCATCGCCGAGGACGTGGAGGGCGAGGCCCTTGCCACCCTGATCCTCAACAAGATCCGCGGCACCTTCAACTGCCTGTGCGTCAAGGCCCCCGGCTTTGGCGACCGCCGCAAGGAGATGCTTCAGGATATCGCCGTCCTCACCGGCGGCCAGGTGATCTCCAGCGACATCGGCATGGAGCTGAAGGACGCCACCCTCGATATGCTGGGCCAGGCCCGTCAGGTGAAGGCCACCAAGGAGAACACCATCATCGTGGACGGCGCCGGGGAGAAGTCCGAGATCGCCGCCCGTGTGGCCCAGATCAAGAACGAGTATGAGATCTCCACCTCCGACTACGACCGTGAGAAGCTCCAGGAGCGCCTGGCGAAGCTCGCCGGCGGCGTGGCCGTCATCAAGGTGGGCGCCGCTACCGAGACGGAGATGAAGGACAAGAAGCTCCGCATCGAGGACGCCCTGAACGCCACCCGCGCCGCGGTGGAGGAGGGCATCGTCGCCGGAGGCGGCACCGCCTATGTGGTGGCCTCCAAGGCCGTCACAAAGCTCCTGAAGGAGACGCACGGGGACGAGAAGACCGGCGTTGCCATGATCGCCCGCGCCCTTGAGGCCCCCATCAAGCAGATCGCCGCCAACGCGGGGCTGGAGGGCGCCGTTATTCTCAATAACGTCAAGTCCAGCAAGTCCGTGACCTACGGCTTCAATGCCGCCACCGAGCAGTACTGCGACATGATCGCCGCCGGTGTCGTGGATCCCACCAAGGTCTGCCGCAGCGCCCTGGAGAACGCTGCCAGCATCGCCGGGATCGTCCTGACCACCGAATCCCTGGTGGCCGACAAGCCCGAGCCTCCCGCGCCCGCCGCCGCGCCCAACCCCGACATGGGCGGTATGTATTGATCCGATCCAACGCGAAACGTAAATCACCTTTGCCGGCGTCCCCTGGGACGCCGGCTTTCGCGTTCAGGCCGCTTCACTTCTTGACAAGCCCCTCTTTGGGTGTATAATAGGGTAGAAAACAAGGTAGAACACAGGCCCGGTGGGGCGGGGAGGGGCGGCGCGCCGCCACATTCCCGCGCCCCTATATAAAAGCCGTCCGGCGCCGGCCGGCTAATAAATTTTATGCCGCGTCGGTTTCGCGGGTTACCTGGGAGGACAAGTATGGTCAAAATAGCGCCGTCCATTTTGTCGGCGGATTTTACAAGGCTGGGGCTGGAGGTCGAGTCCGTTAAAAGCGGCGATCTAATCCATTTTGACGTGATGGACGGCGTCTTTGTCCCCAATATCTCCTACGGCCTGCCTGTTCTCAAGGCCCTCCGCCCGGTGACGGCGCTTCCCATGGACGTGCATCTGATGATCACAAAGCCCCTCCGTTTTGTTGAGCGTTTTTGTGACCTGGGGGCCGACGTGGTCACCGTCCACGTAGAGGCCGACGAGCCGGACAAGATCCGTGAGGCCCTTTTGCGCATCAGGGCGCGGGGCAAGAAGGCCGGCCTCTCCGTAAAGCCCGCCACCCCCGTCAGCGCCTGCCAGCCTTTCGCTGAGCTTTTGGACAACCTGCTCATCATGGCCGTGGAGCCGGGCTTCGGCGGCCAGAGCTTTATGGCTGACGCCCCGGAGAAGATCGCCCAGGCCGCCGCCCTTGTCCGCCGGGTTGGGAGAGACTGCGACATCGAGGTGGACGGCGGCATCAACCGCGAGACCGCCCGCCTGTGCCGGGAGGCCGGGGCCACCGTGCTGGTGGCCGGGAGCCACATCTTCAAAGCGCCTGACCGGGCGGAAGAGATACGTATCCTGAGAGGTATCTGACATGAGCTTTTTCCCCTCCGCTCTTGACGAGCTTGTTGAAAAATTCGCCTCCCTGCCGGGCATCGGCTACAAGTCCGCCCAGCGGCTGGCCTTTCATATCCTGGATCTGCCGGAGGAGGAGGCCAAGGCCTTCGCCGCCGCCATCGTGACGGCCCGGGAGAAGGTGCACACCTGCAAGATCTGCCAGAACCTGACCGACGCCGAGGAGTGCTCCATCTGCCGCTCCGACGCCCGGGAGGGGGACGTTATCTGCGTGGTGGCCTCCCCCAAGGACGTGGCCGCCATTGAGCGGGCGGGGGAGTACAGGGGCCGCTACCACGTCCTCCACGGGGTCATCTCCCCCCTGAACCGCATCGGCCCCGACGATATCCGTATCCGGGAGCTGGTGGACAGGGTCGCCGCCGGCGGCGTGCGGGAGGTCATTATGGCCATGAACCCGGACACCGAGGGCGAGACCACCGCCAAATATATTTCCCGCCTTGTCAAGCCCTTCGGCGTGAAGGTCACGCGCCTGGCCTACGGGATCCCCGTGGGGGCCAGCCTGGAGTTTGCCGACGACGCCACCCTTATGCGGGCCATGGAGGGCCGCCAGGAAATATAAAACGACTTATCAAGCGCCGGGAAACCGGCGCATTTTCGTACTGTGAGAGGATTTCAAAGCCTTGGAAAAAATTTCTGAAAACCTTGTAAACGTCGATTGTTTAATGTATAATATTCTTTTAGAGAGTTTTTACACTTCCGCTTCAGGGAGGGGTATTCCATGACCTTCAAGCTTTTCAAATCCCTCAATACCGCCTTTCTGGCAGCGACCGTGGCGGCCTGTGAGGGTCGGGCGGAGGACGCCCAAAGGCTTTTTGCCTGCGCCGAGACACGCCGCCGCTGCGGCTGGGAGGAATGAGAGGGAACTATGGCTGATAAACCCATCAAAAACATCATCTTCGATTTTGGCGGCGTGGTGGTGGGCTACGACCCGGCGGGGTATGTTCAAAGCGTCTTTGGCGACACCCCGGCGGGGCGGTATGTCCTGGACAACTTCTTCGGAAACGCCGTTATCGCCAGCCTGGATCTGGGCCTTATGAGCCGGGAGGAGGCCTACGGCCCCATCATGGAGAAGGCCCGGGCCGACGGCTACGGGGCGGAGCTTGCCTATGTGGAGGAACACTGGTTTGAGGCCATGATGGGTACCAAGACGGACACCGTGGCGCTGATAGACGATTTAAAGCGCGCCGGGTACGGCGTCTATTACCTGACCAATATGCCAAAAGACCTGTGGGCCAGATTCTGCGCCAGGGGGCTTAAGGCGCATTTCGACGGGGGCGTGGCCTCCTTTGAACTGCACATCACAAAGCCCGACAGGCGCATCTACGAGGCGCTTTTCACCCGTGTGGGTATCGACCCCGCCGAGAGCGTCTTTCTGGACGATATGGAGCGGAACCTGCGGGGCGCGGAGGCCCTGAGCCTGCGCACGGTGCTGTTTACAGACGCCGGGGCGGTCCGCCAGGCCCTTACCGGGTTGGGGGTGCGCCTTGATGGCTGAGACGACCATCGCCAGCCGCAAAAACGAGCGGCTGTGCCACCTTAAAAAGCTGGGCGCGTCGGCGGACTACCGCCGGGAGCGGGGGGAGTATCTGTGCGACGGGCTGAAGCTTCTGGAGGAGGCCGCCCGGTGGGGCGCGGATATCCGGGAGGTACTCACCTGCCAGCCCCTGTCCCTTGACCTGCCCGCCTCCGCCCGGGTCTACCGGGCCGAACGGGAGCTGATCGCCTATGCCTCGCCCCTGAAAACAGCCCAGACCGTCCTGTTCTCCGTGGGAATGCCGGAAAGGGAGGGGAGCCTGAGCCTTGCCGGGGGGATCGTTCTGGAGAACCTCCAGGATCCCGGCAATGTGGGGACGATCCTCCGCACGGCCAACGCCTTCGGGATCCCCGCCGTTTTCCTCACCGGCGACTGCGCCGACCTCTATAATCCCAAGACCGTCCGGGCCTCCATGGGGGCGGTGTTCCGCCAGAGGGCCGTCACCGTGACCATGGAGGAGCTTGCGGCCCTTGCCCGATCGACGCCCCTCTACGGCGCGGCCCTGCACCGGGACTCCCGGGATCTGCGGGATATATCCCTGGACGGCGTCGCCGTGGCGGTGGGCAACGAGGGGGCCGGTCTTTCCGAGGCGCTGCTGTCCCTGTGCGCCGGGACTGTCCTGATTCCCATGTCCGCCCAGTGCGAGTCCCTGAACGCCGCCGTGGCGGCTTCGGTGCTCCTGTGGGAGATGGGGAAACGCGCCCTTTAAGATTCTTATGTTCTTTTGCTTAACGTCCGGCAGATCGTGAGGTGAATTTGATGGCGGAGCTTAAATACTGGCTGTGGCTCTCCACCCGGGGCGCTCAGCGCCGGGACGCCCTGGCGCTGCTGGATCACTTCGGCTCGCCGGACGAGATCTATTTTGCCGGGGAGGCCGATTACAGCCGCGTCTTGGAGACGGGCTTTGAGCCGTTTACCGACAAATCCATGGCGGGACCACGGCGTATCATGCGGATATGCGAGGAGGAGAACTTCACCGTTCTCACCCTCCACGACGCCCAGTATCCCCAGAGGCTGAAGAACATCTACGACCCGCCCCTGGTGCTGTATGTAAAGGGGCGGCTGCCCCATCTGGACGAGGAGCCGGTCATTGCCATGGTGGGTACCCGGGGCTGTACCCCCTACGGGGTGGTGACGGCGGAGAAGCTGGGTTACGAGACGGCCCGGTGCGGCGGCGTTATCGCCACGGGCCTTGCCCGGGGCATCGACTCCGCGGCGGCCCGGGGGGCCCTGCGGGCCGGCGGAAAGGTGGTGGGCGTTCTGGGGTGCGGCGTGGATGTGGTCTACCCCCGCTCCAACGGGCCGCTTTTTGAGGACGTGGCCGCCGTGGGGGCGCTGATCAGCGAGTTTCCCCCCGGCACCCAGCCCCTGGCCCAGAACTTCCCGATCCGCAACCGCGTCCTCTCCGGCATCTCCGTGGGCGTGGCCCTCATCGAAGCGCCGGAGCGATCCGGCGCGCTGATCACCGCCGCCCTGGCCTTGGAGCAGGGGAGGGACGTGTTCGCCGTCCCCGGCAACATCGACGCGCCCTCCTGCCGAGGCTCCAACGGGCTTTTGAAGGAGGGGGCCAACCCCGTCATGTCCGGCTGGGACATCATGAGCTTTTATGCCGCCCTGTTCCCGGAGAGAGTCCGGGCGCCGGAGGGGAACAGCCTCCATGCCCTGGACGCGGAACTACGGGACAAGCTGGTGGAGGGCGAGGTGTCCGAGGGGGCGCGCCGCCGCTCCCGGCGGGGCGGAAAAGAGCCGCAGGAGCCGACCTCCGCCTCCGAAAAGCCCCGGGAGGCGACAAAAAAAGAGATTGACAACGCCCCGCCCACGGGGTATATTGACATAAGTGTTGACCCCGGAAGCCTCACCCTGGACGAACGGACGGTGCTGGATTCCATGAAGGGCCGTATGCACATCGACGAGATCATCGCCGCCTCTAAGCTCCCGCCCCAGGCGGTGCTGTCCGCCCTCACCATGCTGGAGATCGCGGGCGCGGTGAGCCAGGAGCCGGGAAAGTATTTCGTCCCCCACTTTTTCTACCGATAACCGTTTCCGGCGGCGCCTATGGAATGGGACGTTTTCAAAAGCCGCCGCCCTTTGAAATTCTATAAAGGTCAGGTAACGTACATGGCAAACGCAAAAAATCTTGTGATCGTGGAGTCTCCCGCCAAGGCGAAGACCATCGGTAAATATCTGGGCCCCGACTACCGGGTGACCGCCTCCATGGGGCATCTGCGGGATCTGCCCAAGTCCACCATGGGCGTGGATATCGAGGGCGGCTTTATCCCCGACTACCGGCCTGTCAAGGGCCGGGAGGAGACCATTCGGGAGCTTCAGAAGGAGGCGGGCGCGGCCAAGCGCGTCTACCTGGCCACCGACCCGGACCGGGAGGGGGAGGCCATCAGCTGGCATCTGAAGGAGCTTCTGCATATCCCCGACGACCAGGTGTACCGGGTGACCTTTAACGAGATCACAAAGCGCGTGGTCACCGAGGGGATCCAGCACCCCAGGGCCATCGACCAGGATCTGGTGGACGCCCAGCAGGCCCGGCGCATCTTGGACCGCATCGTGGGCTATAAGCTGTCGCCGCTTTTGTGGACGAAGCTGAAATACGGCCTGTCCGCGGGCCGCGTCCAGTCCGTGGCCACCAGGCTCGTGGTGGACCGGGAGGAGGAGATACGAGCCTTTGTCCCGGAGGAATACTGGAACCTGGAGGCCCGTCTCAGCCACCAGGGCGGCCCCGCCTTCAACGCCCGGTATTTTGGCCGGGACGGCAAGAAGGCCGAGCTGCGCACCGCCGGGGACGTGGACGCCGTGGAAGCGGACGTGAAGAACGCCCCCTTCACCGTGTCCGACGTGAAGCGCAAGGACGCCAAGCGTTCCCCCGCGCCCCCCTTCATCACCTCCACGCTCCAGCAGGAGGCCAGCCGCAAGCTGGGCATGACCCCCCGGCGCACCATGTCCGTGGCCCAGCAGCTCTACGAGGGCGTGGATATCCAGGGGGAGGGCACCGTGGGCCTTATCACCTATATGCGTACCGACTCCCTCCGGCTGTCCGAGGACGCCCTGCGGGCCGCCGCCGGGCTTATCCGGGGCCGCTACGGCGAGGAGTACTATAACGGCGCGCCCCGCCGGTTCAAGAACAAAAATTCCGCCCAGGACGCCCACGAGGCCATCAGGCCCTCGTCCCCGGAGCTGACCCCGGAGCGGGTGAAGGGCAGTCTCCAGCAGGATCAGTACCGGCTCTACCGGCTCATCTGGAACCGCTTCATCGCCAGCCAGATGGCCTCCGCCGTCTATGACAGCGTCACCATGGACTTTCAAAGCGCGGGACACCTTTTCCGCTCCACCTGCCAGTCCCTGAAATTCGCCGGCTTCACCGCCGTCTACGAGGAGGGCCGGGACGAGGAGTCCGATACCCGGGAGATCCCCCTGCCCAACCTGAACGTGGGGGACGAGGTGAAGCTTTTGGAGCTTATCCGGGAGCAGAAATTCACCCAGCCCCCGGCCCGGTATACCGAGGCCACCCTGATCCGCGAGATGGAGGAGACCGGCATCGGCAGGCCCTCCACCTACGCCCCCACCGTCTCCACCATTCTTGACCGGGAATACGTGGCCAAGGACGGCAAGAGCTTAAAGCCCACCCCCTTGGGGGAGGTGGTGACGAAGCTGATGAAGGAGCGGTTCGCCGATATCGTCTCCCCCGGCTTCACCGCCAATATGGAGTCCACCCTGGACAGCGTGGAGAAGGGTGAGCGGCCCTGGAAGCAGGTGTTGGGCGACTTCTACGGGGACTTTGCCCAGTCTTTAGAGAGCGCCGAAAAGGCCCTGGAGGGGACGCATTTGAAGATCCCCGACGAGGAGACGGAGGAGATCTGCCCCAACTGCGGCAGAAATCTGGTGGTGAAATCGGGCCGGTACGGGCGGTTTTTGGCCTGCCCCGGCTACCCGGAGTGTTCCTTCACCAAGCCCATCGTCATCGAAATGCCCGGCCATTGCCCCAACTGCGGCTCCCGTATCCTGAAAAAGACCAGCAAGAACGGCTACACCTACTACGCCTGTGAAAAGCGGGAGTGCGGCTTTATGACCTGGGACGTGCCTACCAAGGACAACTGCCCGGAGTGCGGCCACACCCTCTTTAAGAAAAACGGCAGGGGCTTCCAGAGGCCCTTCTGCATCAACGAGAAATGCTCCCGCTTCGTCCCCGAGGACAAGCGCGGCTATAAGCGCAAGACCGCCGGGACAGGGGAGGACAAGGCCGCCGGTACCGCCGCCTCCGCCGCTCAAAAGACGACTTCCACCGCCAAAAAGACGGCCGCTGCCGCTAAAAAGGCAGCCTCAACGGCCAAAAAGACGGCTTCTACCGCTAAAAAGACCGCCTCCGCCACCGGGAAAGCGGCCTCCGGGGCGAAAAAGACCACGGCGGCGAAAAAGACCGCCTCCACCGCCAAAAAAGCCGCCACCTCCGCTAAAAAGACCTCCGCCAAAAAGGCGGCGGGGGAGACCGAATGAGCCGGGTCACCGTGGTGGGCGCGGGGCTGGCGGGCAGTGAGTGCGCCTGGCAGATCGCCCAGCGCGGGATCCCGGTGACGCTCTACGAGATGAAGCCCCTAAAACGCTCTCCCGCCCACGCGGCCGACACCTTCGCCGAGCTTGTCTGCTCCAACTCCCTGCGCTCCGACGAGCTTACCAACGCCGTGGGGCTTTTGAAGGAGGAGATGCGCCGCCTGGGGTCGCTTATCATGGCCTGCGCCGACGATCACCGTGTCCCCGCCGGGGGCGCCCTGGCCGTGGACCGGGAGGGCTTCTCCCGGGCGGTCACCCGGTGGATCGAGGCCCACCCCAACATCACCGTATGCCACCAGGAGGTCACCTCCGTCCCCGAGGGCCGGGTGGTCATCGCCACCGGCCCGCTGACCCAGGGCGCTATGGCGGAGGAGATCCAGCGCCTCTGCCCTGAAACGGCGCTTCACTTCTTCGACGCCGTGGCCCCCATTGTCACCCTGGAGAGCGTGGATATGGAGAGCGCCTGGTTCGCCTCCCGCTACGACAAGGGGACGGAGGATTATGTAAACTGCCCTATGGAGAAGGACGAGTACATCGCCTTTGTCACCCAGCTCCAAAGCGCCCAGGAGGCACAGCTTCACGGCTTTGAGGACTCCGGCGTGTTCGAGGGGTGTATGCCCGTGGAGGTGATGGCCCGGCGGGGCCTGGACACCCTCCGCTACGGCCCCTTGAAGCCCGTGGGCCTCCGCGACCCGAAGACGGGCCGGGAGCCTTACGCCGTGGTGCAACTCCGCATGGACAACGCCGAGGGGACGCTATACAACATGGTGGGCTTTCAGACGCACCTTAAATTCCCGGAGCAGCGGCGGGTATTCTCCATGATCCCGGCCCTGAAAAACGCCGAGTTTGTCCGTTACGGCGTGATGCACCGGAACACCTACTTAAATTCCCCGGCGCTTCTTGACCGGTACTACCGCCTCCGATCCGACCCGCGCATCTCCTTCGCGGGGCAGATGACGGGGGTGGAGGGCTACATTGAGTCCGCCGCCTCAGGTATGCTGGCGGGCATCGAGACGGCCCGGGAGCTTCTGGGTCAACCGCCGGTGGATTTCCCCCGGGAGACGGCCATCGGCGCCCTGGCGCTGTATATCTCCGGCGGGAGCGTGGGGGACTTCCAGCCCATGAACATAAACTTCGGGCTGATAGCGCCCCTGGACCGGCGGGTGAAGGGCAAGCGCAACAAAAACGCCGCCGTCTCCCAAAGGAGCCTGGAGATCATCGCGGGCCTCGCCCGATAACGGGCGGGGAGCGCCCGCCGGACAGACCCCTTACGCGCAAATCATTGTAGAGAGAAGGAACGCTTATGAAGATCGTAGTGGACGCCATGGGCGGCGACAACGCCCCCCTGGAGGTCGTCAAGGGCGCGCTGATGGCCGCCCGGGACTTCCAGACGGACATCACCCTGGTGGGCCGGGGCGAGGATATCCTGCGGGCTCTGGAGGAGCTGGGGGAGGGGAACCTCCCCGCCAACGTGGAGATCGCCAACGCCACCCAGGTGGTGGAGATGGAGGACGACCCCGCCACGGTGACCAAGATCAAGTCCGATTCCTCCATGACCGTGGGCCTGCGGCTCTTGCACGAGGGCAAGGCCGACGCCATGGTGTCCGCCGGTTCCACCGGGGCGCTCCTGTCCGGGGCGACGCTGGTGGTCAAGCGGGTGCGCGGCATCCGCCGGGCCTGCCTGGCCCCCCTGCTCCCCACCCCCGCCAACGGCGGTACGCTGCTGGTGGACGTGGGCGCCAACGCCGAGTGTACGCCGGAGTATCTGCTCCAGTTCGCCTTTATGGGCAGCTTCTTTGTGAAAAGCTGCAAGGGCGTGGAAAGCCCCCGGGTGGGCCTTTTGAACATCGGCGCGGAGGAGACGAAGGGAAATACCCTCTACAAAGAGGCGCATAAGCTTTTGAAGAAGGCCGGCGAGGAGGGGCGCATCAACTTCATCGGCAACGTGGAGGCCCGCCAGGTCATGGACGGGGTCTGCGACGTGCTGGTGTCCGACGGCTTCACCGGCAATATCCTGCTGAAATCCGTGGAGGGCATGGGCCTGTTTTTCATGGGCGAGCTGAAGGGAATGTTCAAAAAGAGCTTTCTCTCCAAGCTCGCGGCCCTGATCCTGAAAAAAGACCTCTACGCCCTCAAAAAGATGGTGTCCTCCGAGGAGGTGGGCGGCACGGCCCTGCTGGGGATCCAGCGGCCCGTTATCAAGGCCCACGGCTCCAGCAACGCCTACGCCATTCGCTCCGCCATCCGCCAGGCCGTCAAGGCCGCCGAGAGCAACACGGCGGCGCTGATCGCGGAGAACATCGAGTACATGAAGGTGAAAGAGCCTTCGGTGGGAGACGCCAATGGAGACGCTTGAAAACAGCCTGGGCTATACCTTCACCCGCCGGGAGCTTCTTGAAAACGCCCTGACCCACAGCTCCTGGTCCAACGAGAACAGAGCCGGCGTGTGCAACGAGCGGCTGGAGTTTTTGGGGGACGCGGTGCTGGGCTTCGTCACGGCGGAGTATCTCTACAACCGCTTTCCTGATATGCCGGAGGGGAAAATGACCCGCCTGCGGGCGGAGCTTGTGTGCGAACACAGCCTGAGCCGCGTGGCGGAGAAGCTGGGCCTGGGGGCGTACCTGCGGCTGGGCCGGGGGGAATCCGCCACCGGGGGCCGGGAGCGCCCCTCCATCAACGCCGACGCGGTGGAGGCCGTTATCGCCGCCATGTACCTGGACGGGGGCCTGGCCCCGGCGGCGGGCTTTATCCGCAAATATATCCTGGACGAGTTCGAGGCGGGCAAGGCCAAGCCCGACCGGGACGCCAAAAGCGAGCTTCAGGAGCTTGTCCAGCGCAAGAGCGGCCAGGTGCTGGAGTACCGCCATGTGGGGGAGTCCGGCCCGGACCACCAGAAGATTTTCACCGCGGAGGTGTGGCTCAACGGCCATGTCGTCGCCTCCGGGGAGGGCCGGAGCAAGAAGGACGCGGAACAGCACGCCGCCCTGAAGGCCCTGGAGACCCTGGCATGACGCCAAGACGGAGCATCATTCCCGTCTTTGTCCCCCATCTGGGCTGTCCCCACCAGTGCGTTTTCTGCGATCAGCGGCGGATTTCGGGCGCGCTTCGCCCGGCGCGGCCGGAGGACGTGGTCCGCGCTATCGAGGAGGGGCTTGCCCGGTTAAAGCCGGGGACAATCCCCACGCTGGCCTTTTACGGCGGCAGCTTCACCGCTGTCCCCCTGGAGGAGCAGAAGGCCCTTTTGGGGGCGGCCCGGCCCTATCTTCAGGCCGGACAGCTCCGGGACATACGCCTCTCCACCCGGCCCGATGCCATCAACGATGAGATCCTGGCGCTCTTACAGGAGAGCGGAGTTGCCACCGTGGAGCTGGGCGTCCAGTCCATGGACGGGGAGGTTCTGCGCCTTTCCCGCCGGGGCCACACCCCGGAGGACGCCGAACGGGCCGCCAGGGCGGTGAAGGACGCGGGCTTTGAGCTTATTTTGCAGATGATGACCGGCCTTCCCGGCGACACGCCGGAAAAGAGCCTTGACACGGCCCGGCGATTCATCGCCCTCCGGCCCGACGGGGTGCGCATCTATCCCACGGTGGTCATTCGGGACACGCCCCTCTATGACGCGTGGCGGGCCGGGACATACCGGGAGCATACGCTGTCGGACGCTGTGGCCCTCTGCGCGGCCCTCTGTGAGCTTTTTGACGGGGCCGGTGTCCCGGTGATCCGCCTGGGGCTGAACCCCACTCAGGAGCTCTCCAACGGCCAGGCCGTGGCCGGGGCCTATCACCCGGCCCTGGGGGAGCTGGTGCTGGCCCGGAGATACCTGGCCCGTGAACGGGCGCTTCTGTCGGAGGCCGACTGCGGAAAAGAGGTTCTTTTCGCCGTAAAACCCGGCAGAGTCTCCGCCGCCGCCGGTCAGAAGCGCGAGAACGTCACGGTACTGCAAAGGGAGTTCGCCCTCGCCGGGGTGAAATTCACCCAGCGCGACCTCCCTGACCTCACCGTTGAGCGTATTATACCACAAAGAGAAGTATATGTCAAGTAAAAATATAGTAATATTAATTTGTTTTAAGAAATAATCAAGTTGACATTGGGACAGATTTTATCAACGAAGATACAGCGGGCCGCCAAGAGAGGCGGCCCCTACAACCGTTTACGAAACAGCTCAAATAGACCTTGTAGGGGCCACCTCTCTTGGCGGCCCGACATTTTTATACGCGGCGAAGCCGCAACCTTTTTGTGAGGCGGAATCGTAATTCGACAGGCGGGCCGGCCGGGTGTCCGGCCCGTACGGGAATTGTTTCGCTGGGGTGAATAAAATGATATAGGGAAGAAATTTCGCATGACGTGGGCCGCCGTGGGCGGCGGCCCAACATTTTTTATGCGGCGGCACAGTTTTTCCAAAACGGTGTAAGATTTTCGCGCAAAAAGGGATTTATAGGGTGAGGACGTTCTCAGAGAACAGGCAAAAGGAGGTGGAGACGTGGAGGATGCCGGGATCATAGAGCTGCTGTTCAAGCGTTCCGAACAGGCGATAGCGGAGCTTGCGGGAAAGTACGGGGCGGGGTGCCGGAGGATCGCCGGGAATATCCTGAGTGACGCGCGCGACGCCGAGGAGTGTGTCAACGACACTTATCTTGGGGTGTGGAACGCCGTACCGCCCAGGAGGCCGGATCCTTTGCGGGCGTTTGTCTATCGGGTGGCACGGAATTTGGCGGTAAAGCGTTACCACCGTAACTCGGCGCAAAAGCGCGGCGGATATGATCTGGTTCTGGACGAGCTGGAGGAGTGTCTGGCCGGATCAGGCATACCGGAGGAACAGCTGGAGGCGCGGGAGCTGACACGCCTGCTGGACGATTTTTTGGACGGCCTTTCCACAGACGAAAGGGTGCTGTTCGTCCGGCGCTACTGGTACGCGGACAGCGTACAGGAACTGGCGGGGCGCTTCAACACAACGCCCAACAATCTTTACGTCCGCCTCCATCGGATTAGGGAAAAACTGAAGAAAACTCTTATCAGGAAGGGAATTGAGCTTTGAACAGAGAGATACTATCGGACGCGGTGGGCGGAATAGCCGACAGGCATATTGAGGCCGGGTACAAAGTCCGCGCAGGAAGGCGGGGCGTCCTGTGGCGCTCCGTGGCGGCACTGCTGGCGCTGGCGCTGTTGGCGGGGGGAATGTGGCTGCTCCTGACGCCTAAGGGCGTCACGGTCTATGCCTACGCCGCCGGGACGGATACGGAGCTGACGGACGCCGGACAGAGCTTCACCACGGGGATCATCAGCGACGACGGGGAGCTTACCGGCCACCCGCTGATGTTCTACCTCACCGGGGAGAACATAGAAAAGGTGCGGT
>CANPWM010000057.1 GCA_947584295.1 uncultured Oscillospiraceae bacterium
TGAAGAAGTTGTCAAAGTCCTCCTCATTCTCCAGCTTATAGGTGGCCTCCGCGCCCACGCCGTTGTCGGGCTTGACGATAACGGGATAGCCCACAAGCTTGATGAACGCCGCCGCGGCCTTTTTGGTGGTGATCCTGTGGCACCGGGCGGTGGGGACTCCGGCCTTTTTGTAATACTCCTTCATGCCCCACTTGGACTTGAAGCACGCCACCTCCTTGGAGTTCACGCCGGTGGTCACGTTGAAGTCGGTGCGCAGGCGCGCGTCCTGCTCCAGCCAGTACTCGTTGTTGGACTCGATCCAGTCGATCTTGCCGTATTTGAAGGCGAAAAACGCCACGGCCCTATACATCTGGCCGTAGTCCTCCATGTTGTCCACCCGGTAATACTCCGTCAGCGCCCCCTTGAGGCCGTCGGACAGGCTATCATAGGGGCTGTCGCCGATGCCCAGCACGTTGACGCCGTTTTTCCTGAGCCTGTCGCAGAAGCTCCAGTAGATGGGCGGGAATTGGGGAGAGATAAAGATAAAGTTCATATGTATCCTCACCTTATGTCGTTTTTATTGGAAAGGGCGATGCAGTGTAATAAATCGCCGCTTTGTATTATATCCCCATTCTCCCCGCCTGTCAATGTCAAACGCTCAATATTTTGGCGCCCCGCGCCCCATCGTCCTTCTCCGAAAGCTCCCGGTAGGTGCGCCTGATAAGGTACGCCGCCGCCAGGAACGTCAAAGCGTCGGCCAGGGGCATGGAGATCAGCACCCCGTCCAGGCCCCAGAAAAGGGGCAGGAGCAGGGCGAAGCCCACGCCAAAGACGATCTCCCGCGTCAGGGACAGAACGGTGGAGGCCAGCGCCTTGCCCATGGCCTGCAGGAAGATGAAGCACGCCTTGTTGACGCAGGCAAAGACGATCATGCACAGATACACGCGGAAGGCCCGGAGGGCAAAGGCGGTGTAGTAGACGCTCTCGTTGGCCGCGCCGAATATGGCAATGAGCCGCCCGGGAAACACCTCCACCACTATCAGCGCCGCAAGGCCCACCGCCGCCTCCGCCGTCAGCAGGCGGGTGAACAGCTCCTTCACTCTCCCCTTTTCGCCAGCGCCCATGTTGTACCCGGCCACGGGGATACACCCGGCGGCCATGCCCACCACAATGGAAATGACGATCTGGAAGAACTTCATGACGATCCCCACCACCGCCATGGGGATCTGGGCGTACCGCTCCTGCCCAAAGACGGGATCCAGCGCCCCGTACTTGCGGATCATGTTGTTGATGGCCGCCATAGCCGCCACCAGGGAGATCTGGGAGAGGAAGCTGGTGACGCCCAGGGTCAGAGTTCTCAGGCAGATGGCCCCATCCGGGCGGAAATCGCCCCTCCCGGGCCGCACCAGCTTCATGTGGCAAAGATACCACACGGAAAGCGCCGCCGTGACGGCCTGCCCCGCCACCGTCGCCACAGCCGCGCCCATCATGCCCCAGCGGAGGGGGAAGATGAACACGGGATCCAATACGATATTCACCGCCGCTCCCGCCAGCGTGGAGGCCATGGCGAATTTGGGCGACCCGTCGGCCCTGATGATGGGGTTCATGGCCTGGCCGAAAATATAAAACGGCACCCCCAGGGCGATCCAGAAGAAATACTCCCGGGAGCAGTCGAAGGTCTCCCGGTTGACCGTGCCGCCGAACATGGTGATCAGCGGCCTCTGGAGGCCCAGATACAGGGCGGCCAGAACAAGGCCCGAGGCCAGCGCCATCACCACGGCGCTGCCCACGCTCCGGCGGGCGGGGGCCGTCTCCTCCCGGCCCAGGCAGAGACTCACAAAGGCACAGCACCCGTCCCCGATCATCACCGCCACCGCCAGGGCGATCACCGTCAGCGGGAACACCACCGTATTGGCGGCGTTGCCGCAGGAACCCAGATATGACGCGTTGGCGATGAAGATCTGATCCACGATGTTGTATAGCGCCCCCACCAGAAGCGAAATGACGCAGGGCACCGCGTATTTCCCCATCAGCCTGCCCACGCCCTCCGTGCGCAGAAACTCATTGTTTTCCATAAATAACTCCCTTTCAAAGCGTCAGCGCGCGGCCTTGACCGGCGTCATACCGGGGGCCGCGCGCTGTTTTTCGCGCAAAAAAACGCGTGGCCCCCAACCGGATTTACGCATTGAGTGCCACACGTTGTATGTTTATTTTAGCCCGCTTTGAAAAAGCTGTCAAAGGTGATTTTCAACAAAAATCACCGGCCGAAAGCTCACTTAATAAGCGCGATATTCTTCAGCACGGGGGCCAGGGTGTTGGCCACGGTGGACATGAGCTTGATGAAGATATCCAGGGCCACGCCCACCACGTCCTTGCGGGTGTCGCCGATGGTGTCGCCGGTGACGGCGGCCTTGTGGGCCGCGGAGCCCTTGCCGTGTCCGGGGATATTCTCCCCCTCGATGTACTTCTTGGCGTTGTCAAAGGCCCCGCCGGAGTTGCCCATGAAGATGGCCCTGGGGATAGCCACTATGGTAGCGCCCACTAAGATACCGCCCACAAACTGCACGCCGAAGAGAAGTCCGCCCACCACGGGGATCAGCAGCGCCAGCACGGAGGGCAGAACCATCTTGCGAATGGCCTCCTGGGCCGCAAGCCTGATCATCTTATTGTAGTCGGGCTTGACCTTCCCCTCCAGCACGCCGGGAATGGACATCATCTTGTCGCCCTCGTCGGCCATGATCTTGGCGGAGTCAATGGTGTTGTCGGTGAGCATGGCGGAGAAATACTCCACCAGCGCGCCGCCCAAGATGCCCCCGGCCACCACGAAGAAGGAGGCGAAGTTCAGGCTCAGCTCCGCGCCGATCTGGGTGTAGTTGCCCACATAGGCCACGATCAGCGACACGGTGGCGAAGGCGGCGGAGCCGATGGCGAAGCCCTTGCCGATGGCGGCGGTGGTGTTGCCCACAGCGTCCAGCTTATCGGTGATCTTCCGCACGTCGGGATCCAGGTGGCAGGACTCGGCCAACCCACCGGCGTTGTCGGCGATGGGGCCGAAGGCGTCGATGGAGACGGTCGCGCCCACAAAGGCCAGCATACCCAGGGCCGAGATGGCGATGCCGTAGGTGCCGCAGACCTTGCCGGAGATCAGCAGGGCGATGGCGATGATCAGCACCGGCATCAGGCAGGAGCGGGAGCCGATAGCGTCGCCCTTGGTGACTACGAAGGCCTCGCCCTCCTCGCAGATCTCCGCCAGCTCCCGGGTGGGCTTGTGGTCGGTGCTGGTGTAATACTCGGTGATAACGCCGATAGCCACGCCGGAGATAATCCCCATCACGGCGCTGACCCAGGGGGAGGCCCAGCCGATGATGAAGTCCTCATAGAGATTCCCGCCCTGGCCCAGCTTGCCGAACATCACATAGGCGGCCGACCCCCCCAGGATCACGGTAATTCCGGCGGATATCCAGGTGGACATGTCCAGCTCGTGGGAGGGGTTGTCGCCCATCTTTTTGAAGTTGGCGATCACAAGCCCCACCAGGCACCCCACCAGGCCGCAGGCGGCCAGGATAATGGGGAACAGGACGGTGGCGTTGAAGGTGGCGTCGGTGATGGCGTCCTTGGAGCCGTGGGTCTGATAGAGGGTCACGGCGATCATCACCGAGGCCGCCATGGTGGCGACGAAGGATTCCAGCAGGTCGGAGCAGTTCCCGGCGATATCGTTGACGTTGTCGCCGATGAAGTCCGCGATGGTGTTGGGTACGCGGCTGTCGTCCTCAGGCAGATCGTGGCGGATCTTCCCCAGGATATCGGAGCTGATGTCCGCGGCCTTGGTGTAGTTGCCCCCGGCCACGCGGTTGAACATAGCCACGATGGAGCAGCCCAGGGAGTAGGTGGAAATGCGCATCACCGTGGGATTGCAGGCCATGCCGCCCAGCTTGATAAGGCCGGTGCTGACCGAGGTGTGATCCACGCCGCCCTGGAGGATCATGATAAGCACAAGGCCCAGCATACCAAAGGTCTGCACCGCCAGGCCGGAGACGGAGCCGCCGCACAGGGCCACCTTCACCGTCTCCCCGATGGACAGGCTCTCCCGGGCGCGGTTGGCGGTGCGGACGTTGGCGTAGGTGGCGCTCTTCATGCCCAGCACGCACACCACGGAGCTCATGGCGCCGCCCAGCAGGAAGCTGAGGCCAGAGGTCTTTTCGATGAACAGGGTAAAGATCACGGAGACAACAGCCAGCACCAGGCAGATGCTCTTGTATTCCGTGAGCATAAAGGTGTTGGCGCCGGAACGAATGATCCCGGCCATCTCCACCATGTCCGCCGTCCCCTCCTGCATCTTCCTGATCTTCATGTAGTTGAAGATCACATAGGCGATGCCCAGGACGACGAGGCACAGCACTAAGTACCATGCGGTCATTTTTGAATTACCTCCATATGAATAAAATATGAACGGTATCATTATACCGCCCATACCACCATGTTGCAAGGATTATTTTTCATTTTTGCCCCATTCCCCCGCCATGCGAATTGAAATCCTTTTTTCGCCCCGCCTCCAAAAAGGTTGCGGCTCCGCCGCGTATTTTGATTGTGGGCCGCCGTGGGCGGCGGCCCCTACGGCGTCTAACAGAGCTGTTTCGTTAATGGCCAATCGTATTTCAATCCCGCCTCCTTAAAAGGTTGCGGCTTCGCCGCTTATAAAAATATCGGGCCGCCAAGAGAGGCGGCCCCTACAACTTATGGGGAAGTTTTTTGGTAATTTGGCGGGCGGGTTTTGAACCCGCCCCTACGGTTTTTGAAGAAAAATTATGCGTTATTTTCGCAAAATCTTTCATCAGGGCTTGTAGGGGCCGCCTCTCTTGGCGGCCCGCCGAATTCCCGGAAATTTAATTTCACCGCCGTACGGGCCGCCGCCCACGGCGGCCCACGGTATCATTTCCCGTCATTCTCCCCCGCCGGGGTGAATACGATCAAATCCCCCACGGTGATGTGGAGATAGGTGCAAAGCTTGCACACAAACAGCGCGTCAATCCGTTGAAAATCGTTTCGACAATATCTGTTAAAATTCGCGCGTGGAATATCAAGATCCTTGCAGATACGGTTTTTAGATATGCCTCTTTCCTTCAGGATTTCCATGATCCTGATATGCAGCTGTCCGTATTCCATGATATAACCCCCTATCTATCCGATAAGTGGATTATATATCATAATTTTCTAAAATATAATTAACTCTATTGCCATTCAAGGAAATGTATGTTATTATAGTGTGAGTCAACGAATATTTAAGGAGGGTGCCGTCATGTCCGACGATTTAGAAATGATCCGGCGGGAGCTGGAGGAGGAATCCCTGGAGGATTTAAAGGAGGAGTATAAGATCATCATCTCCGAACTGGGCCCCGGCGACAATTGCGACGATCTCCTGACGGTTTACCTGGACGTCATCGGCAAAAAAATGAACCTCCCGCCCGATCCCCTCACCCCGGAGCAACATTATGAGGAATTTTTAAAGCGCCTGAAACGCCAGAACAGGTTGCGCCGCTTCACCGAGTGGTTCAAAAAAATCTTTAGGCTAAAATGAAGGGCAGGTCATCGACCTGCCCTGTTTTTTTATCGAATTCCTATCAATCTATCAATCAGCCTTGTAGGGGCCGCCTCTCTTGGCGGCCCGCAGTCATACGCAACGGCCTCCAAATTTCACGTTTTCCCGTACAACGATTCCGTAGGGGCCGCCGTCCCCGGCGGCCCGTCCCGGTCAATATCCGGGCTGTCAATCATCGGTGACGGGTCGCCCGGGAGGGCGACCCCTACTTCAACCCCTCTATGGCTTTCGGAAGTCTTTCCGGGTCGCCCACGGCCAGAAGCACCGTATTGCCCACCCGGTCGATGACGGCGGCCTCCAGGTCGGGCAGGGCCCCGGGGGCGTAGGATCGGCAGTTTTCGATCTGGCTCTCCACCCGCTTCCGGCAGGCCGCCTCGGCGGCGCTGGCCGCGTCCTCGTCGGCCAGGATCAGTACGGTCACCTCGTCGGCGCTGACGGCTGTATCCATGGCCTGATAGCTCACATAGTCCGTCAGCGACGCCCCGTCGAGGCCGTACACCAGGGTCACAAAGGCCCCCTCCACCCGCTGCATCTCCCCGTTGAAGGCCCCCGCGTCCAGAAGCGCCTGGGCGTCTGCCGTGGTATAGGGCCGCGCCGCCTCCTGTCCGCAGGCGGCTGTCAGAAGCGCCAGCAGCAAAATCGCCAGCGCCGTTTTTCCTATCTTCATTCCCCTGTCCCCTTTCCTCAAGACGCGCGCAGCGCGAAATAGGTCTCCTTGTCCATGGCGTGTTCCCGCAGGAAGTCCGCCCATCTGCCGTAGCCCCGGGCGGTGAAATGCACCCCGTCCACGGTAAGCTCCTCCGGGAGCTGTCCGTCCTCCCCCCGGTAGAGGGAGGCGGTGTCCAGCAGGACGACCCGCTTTTCCCCGGCCACCCGGACGATGGCCCGGTTGAATGCCTCCACATTTTCGTTGTTGATATAGACGGAAAGCTCCTTCTCCCTGGCCTTGGCGTCGTTCACCGGCATCAGCGTCTGCAAATAGATCACCGCCTCCGGCTGGATCTGCCCGATCCTGTCCACCAGGGCCGCCAGGGTCTTTTCATAGGAGGAGCTGGCGTACCCCAGCTCGTTGATCCCCAGCATCAGGTACACCTTGCCGTATTTCTTCCGGGCCAGCGCCTCCGTCAAGGTGTATTTCTCCCCGTCCACCTCCACCACCCGGTACTTTTCGCTGTCCGCGTGGAAGACCGACATGCCCCGGTGCCACAGGAAATCCCCGTGTTTAAGGCCGCTATACAGCATCAGCCCCTCGGTCCGGGAGTCCCCCAGAAAGACGGCGTCCTCAAAGTAGCTGTCGTCCACAGCCGCACTGGCCTCCAGGGCCGTACCAAAGACGTAGCTCTCCGCCCCGGAGGTGTCGATCGGCTCTACCTGCACGGGCTTCGTGGTCTCCGGCGGGTTCGTCTCCGGCGTGGTGTCCGCCGCCGTGTCCGGAGGCGCGGTGTCCTCGGCGGTGTCCGGGGCCTGGGTGTCCGGCGGGGCGGTGTCGTGCCGGGCCGTGTCCGCCGTGTCGGCGCTGTCGGCGGTGTCAATGGTATCTGTCGTGTCCGTCGTGTCGGCGGTATCAGCGGTGTCCTCCGTCGGCGCGTCCGTGGCGGAGTCCTGTCCGCCGCCCGTATAGTCCTCCGACGGCCCGCCGCCGGTCCTGTCCGCCCTGGCCTGCAACAGCGTCAGCCCTCCGTAGGCCGCCAGCGCCCCGCAGACGATGGCCAATGTCACCGTGGCGCACACGATCATCGCCCTGGCCCGGGCGGCCCGCTTTTTGCTCCCGTCCTCTCTTTTTTCTCTGTCCATACCGTCCTCCGGAACACCAAATCTCTATCTCATGGGACGCGAAGCGCCCCGGTTTCTGTCGCCTGTTCATGTTAACATAACATTTTTTGGTTTACAATAACAAAGCGAAAACAAAATTATGACAATTTGGAAACACCCTTTTCTTCATAGTTATGTTAACCAATTTTTTCAGTTTATGCACGCCTTTTCCCGCAACCATCACTCCCCGCCCCGACGCGTTTTTCGGCCTGTGGAGGCAATGATACCGCCCCGGGGAATCGAAACGGACACCGTTTTGTATCTCTTTCGCATCACCTGCCGATTTATCTGTGGTTCGCCGCCCTCCCGGTGGGAGATTCTCGGCTTCTCGCAAAAAGCGGGCCGCAAAAGGGCGCGGAATGTCCGGCCCTTTTGCGGCTCCTGGATATATACGAAATTTGCATTAAAAATACTTAAAATAATACTTGACAGATACTTAGCCCTATGGTATAATGCGCTTGTAAACGAAATAGCGGGCAAAAACCACGGCGGAAAAGGATTTTTCCGGCGGCGTGATAAACGCGCCCCAAAATCAGGTGACGCCGATCTCCTTGATGTTGAATTCCCGCCCCTGGACAAGATAGGTGCTGTCGGAGCCGCAGCGGGGACAGACCTTGGCGTATTTCACCGTCTCGTAGTCCTCCCCGCAGGCCTCGCAGTGGGTGACGGCGGGGATCTCCTCGATGATCAGCTCCGCCCCCGCCAGCAGAGGCTCCTTTTGGGCCGCCCAGCGCCAGCAGTCCCGCAGGAGGTCATGGACGACGCCGGTGACCTCCCCGATCTCCAGGGTGACGGACTCCACGTGTTCCGCCCGATTCTCCTCCGCCACCTTCTTCACGTCGCGGATAACGTAGAACACAACGCCCAGCTCGTGCATTACTTTTTGACCTTCCTGACGGCGATCTTGGCGGCCTGCTTGGCGGCGTAGGGCAGAATGTACTTGAACTTCTCCTCCGCCTTCACCATATGGGTGCACTCGGGCCTGTCCCGATGGAGGTGGATGGCGTCAAAGCCGCATCTGGTAGTGCAGACGCCGCAGCCGATGCACTTGTTGGGATCCACCACCACGGCCCCACAGCCCAGGCACCGGGCCGTCTCGACACGCACCTGCTCCTCGGTGAAGGTAACGGAGGCGTCCCGGAAGGGGGCCTTGCCGCCTGCCACGCCCTCCCGCTGGCGGGAGGAGGTGTCGTAGCTCTCCACGCGGATATTGTCCTTGTCCAGCTCGATGAACTCCCACCTGTTGCGCCCGATGGTCATATTGGCGTTGTGGACGTAGCGGTGCAGGGACTCGGCGGCCCAGTGTCCCTGGGCGATGGCGTCGATGGCGAACTTGGGGCCGGTATACACGTCGCCGCCCACGAAGATATCGGGCTGGGCGGTCTGGAAGGTGAGGCTGTCCGCCTCCGGGTACCCTCCGCGGCCCAGCTTCACCGCCGTATCTTTCAGCAGGTCACCCCACTGGACGCACTGGCCGATGGCGAAAATGACCCTGTCGCACCGGACGGTGACCGTCTCGTTCTCGTCGTACTTGGGGGCGAATCTGCCCTTGCCCTCGTACACGTCCAGGCACTTTTTAAAGACCACGCCGGTGACCTTGCCGTTCTCGGTGAGGATCTCCCTGGGGCCCCAGCCGTTGTGGATAGGAACCCCGTCGTCCAGGGCCTCCTGGGCCTCCTCGTTGGAGCAGGGCATCTCCTTGGGCCCCTCCAGGCAGTACATCGCCACGGACTTGGCCCCGGAGCGGGCGCTGACCCGGGCCGCGTCCACGGCCACGTTGCCGCCGCCCACCACCACGACGCTGCCGTTGAAGGGCCTGTCGCCGCAGTTGGCCTCCCGCAGATAGTCGATGGCGGTGACGCACCCCTCCGCGCCCTGTCCGGGTACGCCGGGGAGCCTGCCGCCGGAACAGCCGATGGCGATGTAGAAGGCCTTGTAGCCCTGGCTTCTCAGGGCGGGAATGGTCACGTCCCGGCCCACCTCGACGCCGGTCCTGATCTCTACGCCCAGCTCCCGGATCACGTCGATCTCCGCCTTTACCAGATCCTTCTCCAGCTTGTAGGAGGGGATCCCGTACTGGAGCATACCGCCGGGGAGGGGGTTCTTCTCAAACACCGTGGGCTGATAGCCCATAGTCGCCAGATAGTAGGCCGCCGAAAGACCGGCGGGGCCGGCGCCGATAATGGCGATCTTGTCCTCGAACCTGTCCATATGGATGCTGGCGGGGATCACCACCTCCGGCACATACCGGGTCTCGGCCTTCAGATCCTGCTCGGCGATGAACCGCTTCACCGCGTCGATAGCCACGGGGTCGTCCACCGTGCCGCGGGTGCAGGCGTCCTCGCACCGGCGGTTGCAGACGTGTCCGCAGACAGCCGGGAAGGGATTCTGGCGCTTTATCAGCTCCAGGGCCTCCCGGTACTTGCCCTGGGCGGCCTTTTTGAGATACCCCTGGACGGCGATATGGGCCGGGCAGGCGGTCTTGCAGGGGGCGGTGCCGGTGTCGTGGCAGTTGATCCTGTTGTGATCCCGGTACTCAGGATCCCACTTGTCCGGCCCCCACTTCGTCTCGTCGGGCAGCTCCTGGCGGGGGTACTCGATCTCCCGGCCCTCCTTATCGCACAGCTTCTGGCCCAGCTTCAGCGCCCCGGCGGGGCATTTCTCCACGCATCGGCCGCAGGCCACGCAGTTTTCCTTCTCCACATGGGCCACATAGGCCGAGCGGGACAGGTTGGGGGTGTTGAAGAGCTGGGAGGTGCGCAGGGCGTTGCAGATCTGGACGTTGCAGTTGCAGATGGCGAAGATCTTGTTCTCGCCGTCGATGTTGGTGACCTGGTGGACAAAGCCGTTGTCCTCGGCCCGCTTCAAAATCGCCATGGCCTCGTCATAGGTGATGTCCCGGCCCTTGCCGGTCTCCCGGCAGTAGTCGGCGAAGTCCCCAAGCCCGATGCACCAGCCGTACTGGTCGTCGGCGCAGCCGTCCCCCAGCACCTTCCGGGAGGCGCGGCAGGAGCATTGGCCCACGCCGATGTGGCCCTCGTATTTTTTCAGCCAGTAGGAGATATGCTCCAGATCCACGGACTCGTTCTCCATGGAGATGGCCTTCTCCACCGGGATCACGTGCATACCGATGCCGCCGCCTCCCGGGGGAACCATCTGGGTGATCCCGGCCAGGGGTATGTAGGTCATGCGCTCAAAGAAGGAGGCCACGTCCGGGTGATCCCGCAGGCGTGGGTTGTCGTAGTGCCTGCCGTCGGCGGTCTTTTCCTCCATGTTGAGAAGCTCGGCGATGCCGGGGACGAAGATGGGCAGCATATACCGGCGCTCCGACGGGGGCGCTGTGCGGCCGTCGTGGTCGTAGTGGTCGCCGTAGTCGTACTCCAAAAGGCCCACGTAGGCCATCTCCTCCAGGAGCTTTTCAAACTCCCCCCGCTTCTCCTCGGAAACCGCGCAGAGTGTTACAAGCTGATCCACGGTGTAATGCTCCCGGAGCTTCATCTTCAGGGCCACGTCGGCCATCTCGTCGGTGATCAGCTCCGCCAGGCCCCAGTATTCAGGATCCTCCACCTTCACGCCGCCCAGCTTGTGGGCCGCCACGTCGGTGATCTTCTTCCCCAGCTTGACGATCTTCTCCCGGGCGGGCTTTTCCCCCTTGTGGTTGGCCGGCCAGTTTTCGTATACGCTTGTCATATCCATGGTTGTATCCTCCCTTATTTCTTCCAAAGGCTTACCTGCTCCCGGAGCCACGCGGCCCACTGATCCACGCCCTCTCCCGTTTTGGCGCAGACGGGAATGATCTTCGCGTTGGGGTTGCGCCGGAGGATATTCTCCCGGCATCTGTCCAGGTCAAAGTCGAAATACGGCAGTACGTCTGTCTTGTTGACGACCACCACATCGCAGATGGAGAACATCAGCGGGTATTTGAGGGGCTTGTCGTCTCCCTCCGGCACGGAGAGGATCATGGCGTTTTTGCTGGCCCCGGTGTCGAACTCGGCGGGACACACCAGGTTCCCCACGTTCTCTAAAATCGCCAGATCCAGGCCGCCTGTCTCCAGCCCCTCCAGGCCCTGGGCCGTCATCTCCGCGTCCAGGTGGCACATACCGCCGGTGTGGAGCTGGATAGCCCTGGCGCCTGTCCGGGCGATCCGCGCCGCGTCCACGTCGGAGTCGATATCCGCCTCCATAACGCCGATCTTCATCTCCCCGCCCAGAAGCTCGATGGTCCTGGTGAGCAGGGTGGTCTTGCCCGCCCCCGGCGAGGACATGAGATTCAATAAAAACAGCTTTTTCTCCCGGAGACGCGCCCGCAGCTCGTTGGCCCGCCGGTCATTGTCGGCAAAGACGCTCTGCTTGACCTCCAGGACTCGGAAATCCCCCATAGGAACACCCCCAAATGACATTTTCTGTCCTTTAGTATACCGGCTTTTGTGGATTTTGTCAAATAAATCTCCGGGAAAAGCAAAAATATTCTTGAAACTGCACAATAAATGTGATAAAATTTGTTTTCTGAGGAAAGGAGCTGTTGGTATGACAGAATTTGAGGCGCTGGAAAAGCGGATCTCCGTGCGGGCGTATGAAAAGAGGCCCCTGCCCCCTGAGACAGTGGCCGAGCTGCGGGAGACGATAGACGCGTGCAACGCGGCGGCGGGCCTCCACTTCCAGCTGATCGACAAAAACGCCGACAAAAAACCGGCGGTGAAGCTCTCCCCCGGTATGTTTGCCGGGGAGGTGTATACCTGCGCCCTGCTGGCGGGGCCGGAGGGCGAGCTGGGCGGCGAGATGGTGGGCTATTTCAGCGAGAAGCTGATGCTGAAGGCCGTCTCCCTGGGGCTGGGCGCCTGCTGGGTGGCGGGTACCTATGACCGCAAGTCCGTCTCCCCCGCCCTCTGCGACGGCGAGAAGCTCTGGGGCGTGATGCCCCTGGGATACGCGGCGGAGAAGGTTCCCCTTTTGCAGCGCACGATACGCTCCCGCATCAGGGCCAAGGATCGGAAAACCGAGGCTTTTGTGGAGTCGGACTACCCCTACACCTCCCTGCCCGCCTGGATCCGGGCCGGGGCGGAGGCGGTGAAGGCCGGCCCCTCGGCGGTGAACCAGCAGCCGGTGAACATCGTCTACAAGGGGGGCCTTGTCACCGCAAGGCTGTGGAAGGAGAAGAAAAACGAGCTGATGTGCCTGGATCTGGGCATCGCCAAATATCAGTTCCAGGTGGGGGCGGAAAACGCCGGTGTGCGGGGCTTTTGGAATTTCGGGGAGGACGGGGAGTTCATTGCGGAGTGAGCGCCGCCCGCTGAAGAACAGGATAATTTTGGTAATCTGTGGTTCGATTGTCGGCATTTGTCGAACGGTTTTTCTGGAAATATGTAAGTAATCGTGCCATAATAGGGACAACCCAGTTATTTACATATTCAGGAGGCGGTTACCATGTTCCCGCGTTTTACAAAGCTTTTTGAGGAAGAGGTCAATTCCGTAAAGGTCGCCTATTTTCTGGCGGCGTGCGAGACGGACACAGGCGAGGGGGTCTATCCGCGGTTTGGCGCGGCCATCGAGACGGAGAAGGGCGAGCGGGCGGCGTTCCCGGACATTTTTGCCGACCGGGACGCGGCGGCGTCCTTTGTCGGGGAGCTGGCCCGGGGCCTTGTGACCCCCACCACGCTGCGCGACATCGTCAGCGACCGGCTGTACGCCATGGAGGAGTAAGGGGCGCAGGTGCGCTGTACGAAACGCGCCGGGAATTCGGCGGGCCGCCTAAAGAGGCGGCCCGACGTCTTACGCAGAGATTAAAAAATCTCTGTTAATTTCGTACAATGATTCCGTAGGGGTCGCCCTCCCGGGCGACCCGTCCACCGTTGATTGACCGCCCGGATATTGACTGGGACGGGCCGCCGGGGACGGCGGCCCCTACGGAATCGTTGTACGGGAAAACGTGAAATTTGGAGGCCGTTGCGTATGACTGCGGGCCGCCTAAAGAGGCGGCCCCTACAACCTCTAACGAAACAGCTCAAATAGACATTGTAGGGGCCGCCTCTCTTGGCGGCCCGAATAATTCAATACGCGGCGAAGCCGCAACCTTTTTGGGAGGCGGAATCGTAATTCGATTGGCGGGCCGGCCAGGTGTCCGGCCCGTACGGGGGGATTGTGCGTTGGGAGATTAAAAATGAAATGGGTAAGATGTTGCGCATGACGGTGGGCCGCCGTGGGCGGCGGCCCGTACGGAATCGTTGTACGGGAAAACGTGAAATTTGGAGGCCGTTGCGTATGACTGCGGGCCGCCAAGAGAGGCGGCCCCTACAAGGCTGTACGATAGTCATTTCGTAATTCGACAGGCGGGCCGCATTGGGGGCCCCATCGGGCCGTTGCCCGATGGGGAAAGGAGGAGCGAACCGTGCGCCTGAGCGTTCCCGCCCCGCGGG
>CANPWM010000058.1 GCA_947584295.1 uncultured Oscillospiraceae bacterium
GTTGTAAATGCCGTCGAATCCGCTCGTTTTACCGGCGTCGTTGTCATAGAACACAAGGCCGGTGATGTTGGCCACCTCTTTGTCGTCAGGAATCTTCTTGATGACGATTTGCTCTTCTGTGGTGCCTTTAGCCTTGACCGGCTGCCCGGGCACAAAGGTCCAGAAGTTCTGGATGCTGAAGTCGGAGACGGTAAGTTTACTACCGTGCTGTGAACCAGTACCGACGTTGGCGACCGGGTTTTCCGCACTGTCCAGCCAGGTGATCATTGCCTGCTGGGCCTCGATACTTTCGGCACCTACAAGATCGCCTTTGTCGTCGTAAAAGGTGATGACATTGCTGGTGTGGCTGTGGTCGCCGGCGCGAAGACCGGCTTCGCTCCGATAGGGATCCATCCACGCCTTGTATTCTGTGGCGCCCTCCCATGAAATGTCCCTCCAAAGGAAAAATTGACCTTCTGTGCCCTCTTGATATGTATGGTTATTACTGCTTCCATTCCAATCGCTGTCCGCCCAGTAATTATAGTTTGTGTCACCTGATTTTTTTGCCTTTATTACATCGGCGATATCGCCTTCAGGCGTGCCGGCGCGCGCCACCTTTTCCCCGTAGTAGATGGCGGAGTTGTCATAGTATATGACGCTTCTGGTGGCGGTATAGATGTTGTTTTTTGCTCCGTTAGTCTCGTTGTCCGCGTCCACCCGCGTACCGTTCTTGTCGTAGACCGGGCTTACCCGGGTGAAGGTGAAGCCTCCGGCGGTATCCTCCACGTCCACAATGGGGAAGTGGATCTCGCCGGCCTTGGTGGTGACAGTCCAGGAGAGGTCCACAAACGTATATTCGCCCTCCGGGATGATCTCACCGTTGCCGTCCCGCCCGTCCCAGAAGAAGCGGTTGACGGAGTAGGGCGTCACCACCTGGGTAATCTCCACGGGAGCATATTGTTTGCCAAATTTATGATTGGTGTCCACAAACTCTATCCGCAAAGTGGCGGTGGTGGCGTTCTCCACCTCGAACTGGAACCAGCCGCCCCGTCCCACGTAGGTGCCGGGGATATAGTCTTTTTTATCCTCGTCCCAGACCTCGGTCACGAATTTCAGGTTAAAGGCGGGATCCGGGGTTACGGCCTTGTCAAAAAGCTGCCCCATCAGATCCTCGTCCGGCATCTCAAAGAAGATCTTATAGCTCTTTGTAAGCTCCGTGTCCGGGGTGCCGGGGTAGGTGTAGGTGACGCCGAATTTATCGTACTTATTATCGTTTTTCAAGTCCTTGACAGACTTGTAGAGGATGTGATCCGTGCCCTTCTCCAAAAGGCCCTGGTTGTTGGCGAAGAAGTTGTAGGTGTAAGGGTGGGCATTCTTGAAATCCCACCGGTAGATATAGTTGTCCGAGGTCAGGACGTAGTAGCTCTCGTTCACGTCGCCGTTCTCCTGAAAGTCCAGGTAGTCGGCGTAGACACGGCCGGTCTCCTTGTAGCCCTGCTCGTTAAAGACGCTGATATCCCAGGCGTCCACCATACCGCCGAAGTCTTCGGTCGCGGTGCCGAGTTTGCCTCCGCTGGAAAACGCGGCATTTTTCCGCGGCCTGGTACCGCCAAAACCGGTACCGTCGTAGGAGTGGAACTCAAAGGTATACACGCCTGTCTCATGGACGGAATAAGTGAGCGGGGTGTAGGTATAGGTCGTCTCGCCAATGGTCTTGCTGTTGCCGGTGACCTCCTCCATGGTCTTGGCCAGCACCTCGGTCTGATAGTTGGGGATATGTCCCGCCCCGTTGGGGGCCACGTCGTAGGCGATCCGGTTTCCGTCCAGATCCTCAAGGACGATGTCGATGGTAGCGCCATCGCCGAACCGCCTCTCGATGGCCTCTGTTTCTGCGGGGGAGGCCTTACCGGTGCCCGCAACGCCCAGGGTAGAGTCGCTGATATTGGAACCGAAGCAGATGGTCTCCCCCTCAAAAGCGAAGACGTGGATGTAGTTTCGGTGTGCGATCCCGCCAAATGTGTCGCTATTTTTTGACCAGCACATATACGTCCGGGCAGAGTTACCGTGGTTGACTGTATTGCCGCTGGCATCCTTGCCGCTCGTTGCCCACTTCAGGTTGGCTGTGTCGAACTTATCTTCATACGCCTTTACACGGGCTTCTTTTTCCGCTTCATAATCCTTCGCGCTCCCGGACGCGGATTTGGCTGTGGGCTGAGAAAAATGCGCAAGCCCCAGTATCACCACCAGAGCCAACAGCCCTGCCAGCGCCCGTTGTCCCACGTTAGCACGCCGCGCGGTTCGGCGGCTGTTACGCTTCCAGTTTGCCATTTTCATTTTCATAAGAGTACCCTCCAAAAAATGAGCTTGACAGGATCGGCGTGATGCCGTATCCAGGATAGTGATCTTTTCTGTCTGCGGAAATACTGTTCTTGTTTACCATTTTAATAAATGAAAATCAACAGTATAAGTATCCACAGCTCCGGGGCAGTTGTCAACCGCTTTGTCCCGAAACGACAAAAATACGACCTGAATTGCACTTTATTCCGATGTGACGGACATGCTCACGAGTCGTGAGCGGTCATTCTGTCCGTGGGGAACCCCACGGACAGAGCTGGGCCGGCCCAGCTTCGACATTTATCATTATAATAATACCACGTTCACCCGTGAACAAGTCAATAGGGAAGGGCAAAAAAATTTTAGGAATTTTTCTCAATCAGGTGAACCGCGGCCGCGGGGTGTATCTGAGCTTTGCGTTCGCGGTGGGAGCAGAGGCTTATCAACAAAACAACAATTTAGCCTCGATCGAATGGGCTGCTGCGCGTTGAGATGCAATCCATACATAGCCATGTTACCACAGGTGCGTCGAAAATACAAGGTGTTTGTTTGAAAATGGCACGAAAATCTGAGCCGCAAAATGATTGCTTTTCGCGGCTCTGTTTTCTGCGCCTATTTACACCCCCGACGCCTCAAAAAGCTGTATTTCCCGGCCCCCGATGCGGCCAAAAGGGAGAACTGCGTTGACTAAATTGTTGTTTTGTGATTAACCGCTACGATACAAGCCCCAGTCTATCCAGCGCCCGGGCGTGTTCCGCGCCGGTGGATATAAGATAGATGCGGGTCGTTTCAATGGACGAGTGTCCCAGCACGTCGGACAGCCTTGCGATATCCCTTGTGACACGATAGAACGCGCAGGCAAACAGGTGGCGCAAGTTGTGAGGAAACACCTTGGATCTCTCCACCCCGGCTTTCACGCACAGGGCTTTCATCTCCGCCCAAATCTGCCGCCGGGTCAGCCCCTTTCCGCTTCTGGTGAGAAAGATCTCACCTGAGGCGGTCTTTTGCTGTTTGGCGTATTTGAGCAGCTTTCGGCAGAGCTTGCCTGGCAGCAGGATCGTCCGTATCTTCCCCTTCAGGGAGATGTCGGCCCGGCCTTCTCTCGCCGCCTCCACCGTGATATATTGCACCTCGCTTACCCGGATCCCGGTGGAGCAGATGGTCTCCATCAGCAAGGCCAACCGCGGCTTTCCGTCTGCGGCGGCCAGCAGTCGGCCATATTCCTCCCGCGTCAGCTCCCGGCTCTGGTCACGGAACACCCTCCGCTGGAGCCGCAGGGCCTTGACCCGGCAATCCTCCCAACCCAGAAAGCGCAAAAACGCGTTCACCGCCGCCACCATGGAGTTGACCGTGGTAGGGGCGTAGCCCCCAGCGGAAAGTCCATCTCTCCACGCGGCCACGGCCTCTTTTGTGACAGCTTTACCCTCCATATGATCGGCAAAGGCCGATACGTCACGGAGATACTTCTCCACGGTGCCGGGACTTTTCTCCTCATGACACAGATATGCCGCAAAGCTTTGCAGGTATGCCGATTGAAGCCTGTTCTCCATAGAAAAACACCTTCAAAAATAGAAGATGCCTCTATTTTACCCGAAAGAAAACAAAATGCCCACGCGGGAACCGTGTCTGTACCATTTTGTTAATCTCCGCATCAGTCATCTATAAGAAAAACGGGTTTTTATCCATTTGGCGGCAGCCGCCCGGTTTTCCCGGATGGCCGCTGCCTCACCTCCCTAATTATTCTCTCCAGCATAAACTCAACCTCCACTTCACCACCGCCCCCAGCTCTGCATAGCATGGCTGAGAGGTGATTCATGTGGAGAATAAAACCCCTTCGGCCGTCGCCCACATCAAGGGCGGCGACGCGTATCCGGGACTTACGGGGACGGTCCGATTCTATCCCCGATGCGGAGGGACGCTGGTAGTCGCGGATATTGCGGGCTTGCCCGACACGGATACCGGCTTTTTCGCTTTTCATATCCACGAGGGCGGCGACTGCCGCGGCGCCGGATTCCCGGACACAGGCGCCCATTATAACCCGACAGCCGCGGAGCATCCCCGTCATGCGGGCGACCTCCCTCCCCTGCTCAGCGATCGTGGGCGGGCATACTGCCAGGTGCTGACGGGCCGGTTCCGGGTGAGCGACGTCATTGGCAAAACCGTTGTTATACACGCCGCCCCGGACGATTTCAAAACGCAGCCGTCAGGGAACGCGGGGGAGAAGATCGCCTGCGGCGTTATACGCCGCGTTTAAAACCCTGTGTACGCGCAAAAGGGAGCCTGGGTCAGCCCCCTGGCTCCGCGCAGCTCGGAAATTTGCCGCCCACTCAACCCACGCTTGAGCGAGCAGAAAATCATATAAGCTTAATCCCCGGAGGCGGATCGTCAGGATCCGTCCTCCGGGGACTTTTTTATAAAAATCCGCGCGTTTTTGCGGAAATTGATTCTTTCTTTGCTGACAAATGGGAAAATTGCAAAAAAGATGTGGAGATGAATGTAAATCAGTGCTAAAATTAACCTATCTCATGTGCAGAACGTTTCGCGTGAAAGTACGCTAATTTGCACAGGAAAAAGCTTTCACAAGGGAGGTTCTCACAAGAAAAAAATTAAAAAGGAGAGATCATCATGCGTAAACCGAATTCATTTTTCAGCCTCTTGCTGGCGCTGTGCTTAGTGGTGGGAATGTTGCCCATTCCTACGCTCGCGGTCAGCGGCGCCCACCCTTTTTCCGACGTGCCGGACAACGCCTGGTACAGCGACGCCGTGCAGTATGTGTACGAACACGGCCTGATGAACGGAACCGATTTCTTCACCTTTTCCCCTGACACCGCCACCTCCCGCGGGATGCTCGTCACGATCCTTCACCGCATGGAGGGTACACCCCCTGCCATGGGGATTTTCTTTTCGGACGTTCCCTCCGGGAAATACTACACAGACAGCGTCGCCTGGGCCAGCGCCAATCACATAGCCGGCGGCTACGGTGACGGGCGGTTCGGCCCGGATGATCCCGTCACCCGGGAACAGCTTGCGGTCATTCTCTACCGCTACGCCATGTATAAGGGCTTTGATCTCACCGCCTCCGGGCATATCTCCGCCTTCCCCGACGGCGATAAGGTCAGCTCCTGGGCCGTCGCGGCCTTAGATTGGGCGCTTGAGCGCGGCCTGATCTCCGGCACCGGCAACCACCTGCTCCAGCCCGCCGGAAGCGCCACCCGCGCCGAGACGGCAACCATTTTGGCGCGGTTCTGCCAAAACGTCGTCCCCCAAGTGTTTACAGTGACTTTCGACTTAAACTACACCGGGGCGGAGGCTCCCGCCGTGGCGTCGGTTAAGGGCGGCCAAAAAGTCTCCGCGCCAACAGAACCCAGCCGCAGAGGCTACACGTTTGACGGCTGGTATACGGCCACTGTCCGGGGACGCCGGTTTGACTTCGACACCAGTATTCAGGGGGATATCACTCTGTATGCCCAGTGGACGGAGCGCCGCGCCTCCAAGCCCGACGCCAGTGATAAGAAGCCCTCGTCCACTCCCCGCCCCGGAGATACGGATCACACGGTGACCTTCGATATCAACTGCCGGGACGCGATCGCCGCGCCCGCGCGCCAGACGGTTCAGCACGGCGATTACGCCGTCGCGCCGTCAGTCTCCCAGCGGGACGGCTACCAGTTCGCCGGGTGGTTCCTGGACGAGTACGAGTCCGACTGGACAAACACTTTTTCTTTTGAGGAAACCCCCATCGAGGAGGACGTCACCCTTCACGCCATCTGGGTGGATCTCGTCACCGACACCGACGGGGACGGCCTGTCCAACGATCTGGAGCGGTATTGCGGGACGAACATTCGCCTGGCGGATACCGACAGAGACGGCTTGACGGATTACCAGGAGGTGGTTCTGCTGGGCACCGACCCCACCCTTTTTGACACGGACGGCGACGGCCGATCCGACGCTAACGAGGACGACGATGCTGACGGTCTCTCCAACGGGGAGGAGCTTTCCCGCGGCACAAGCCCCACTGAAAGCGATTCCGACGGCGATGGACTGACAGACCGGGAGGAGATCAACTATTATCTCACGGATCCTCTGGACCCCGACACGGACAAGGACGGGGCCTCGGACGGCTGGGAAATCAAGCACAATTTTAAGCCCCGTGAAAATAACAGTCGTTTCCCGCTGACTGTCACGGCCCAAGCGCCGTCGAAATCAACTCCCGTAACCGCCGGCGTGAGCGCAGAATTGAGCGGATCGGCCGCAAGCTCGCTAACGGTTACGCCTGTTGGCGCGTCGTCAAACCCTCTGCTGTCCGCGTCGATCCCCGGTTCTCTGGGAAGCGCGTACGACTTTTCGGTTGAGGGCGGTTTACATGAAGCGGAACTGGAATTCAGGTACGATGGATCTCTCGAAACAGGCCCTGACTTCCAGCCCCGCATTTTTTATTTCAACGAAGAAACCGGAAGATTGGAGCAGCCGGATTACAGGTACACCGAAACCGACAACGCGGTAGGCGCCTCTGTGTCCCATTTTTCAACATATCTCCTTTTAAATATGTGGGAATATGAACGCGTGTGGGAGCCTGAGATCGCCCGGCCGATCCTTGGAACGGCGGACGGCGAGGACGCTTCGCTGGAGATCGTCTTTGTTATCGACAGCTCCGCCAACATGGCGGAGAACGACCCCAACGGGCTTGTCCGGGAGCTCTCAGCGGACTTTGTTTCCAAGCTCCGTGACGGACAGGATCGGGCGGCGGTCATAACCTTTGCGGAAGAAGCGGCCCTTGTCTCCCCACTGACCGCGGACAAGGACGCTCTTATATCGGCCCTCGAAGGCGTCTCCTACGACGCGGCCTGCCCCGGCACGGACGGTTCCGCCGCTCTCCGGCTGGCCCTTGACGAGTTGTCCCGCTCCACCTCTAAAAACCGCACGATCGTTTTCATTGCCGGAGGCCAGAACGCCGGGCCTGCCGATGCCTATTATGACTTAGCCAATGAAGCGTTTGAAAAGGACGTCGTGATCTACGCCGTTGGCTTGGACGCGGCCTCCGAAGCCGATTTACAAACCCTGGCCTATACCACAGGCGGAGAATATTATCTCGCCGCCACAGACGCCGCCGACGCGGAGGATATGTATCCGGCCGATATACGCGATGTGTTTTCGGAAATTGAAGGCCGTACCATAGACCTGACGATCGACAGCAACGGGGACGGTATCCCCGACTATTATAACGATCTGATCCTCAGCGGCGAGCTGGTTCTCAGCAACGGTTCAAACGAATTTTACGGAATAGATTTCAACTTTGACGCGGACGGCAGCCCCTCCGCCGACTGGGACGGCGACGGCCTGAAAAATGGGGAAGAACTCCTTTTGTCTTATGACGCGGAGCTTGACCGCGTCTACCTGACGATGCTCTCCGACCCTACCATGGTTCACAGCGACGGGGACGGCGTCAGCGACTATGACGAGGTCAAAAGCGGCACCGATCCCCTGACGGATCAGAGCGACAGCCTCTCCGCCGCCCGGCTGGTCGAACCCCGTTCCTCCGCCTCCCTCCGCCAGATGGACGCGGCCTACTCGGCGGCCGTGTTCGGGCTTAAGGGCGTGGAGGAGCAGTGCCTGGACGCAACGGCGGCGTATGCTTTGAACGACGCCTCCGCTTTCGACCGGGAGGTGGAGCGGGAAAAACGCGCGATCCTTGTGGGACTGGCGGACGGCCTCCTTGGCACGCTCACCCGCTATCACGAGGAGATCGGCGCCGTCTCCTACTATCAGGGCCTTTTGAAAGGGGTCAAAAGCCTGATGGACGACGCGAACGGATATTCCGCCCCCTTGGCGGCGCTGTGCGACGATTACAGCGGGCTGGTGGAGGAGCTGGTTCCCTATTCCCCCGCCGCCGCCACGGCCCTCGCCTCCACTTACCGTCTGAGCGCCGCCGCTCTCTCTGTCCTGGCTGAGAACGCCCCCTCGGCGGCAAGCGCCGTCAGCGGCGCGCCGGTCGCGTTCGACGCGCGGAGTGGGAAAACCGATCTGTCCTGGGCCATAACCGCTCTCGCCATCGTAAACACAAGCCTGAAGCTTTTCGATGAGTCGGTAAATTCCCTGATCGCCCTGCGGGACAACGCCCCCGGCAAAAATACGCGGGCCGCCGCGGAAAAACTGCTCGATGGGTTGAGCGCCAGCTTTGGTTCCCTGGCGGCCGGCAGGCTGGGCCAGAGTTCCGGCCAGCTTACCCTCGAGAACCTGATGGCGCTGGCGTCCTCCGACCCGTATCTCAGCGCCGTCCGCCACGCCAGAAACCTGAGCTGAACCCCCGCCCCCGGTTAACGTTACGCCAGGGCCGTTTCAGATGCGGGACAGGCTGTTAAACTGTGTCGTCCCGGAGATTTTATAGGAGATCATGGTATTGCTGTTGTTTTGATAGAGATAGACGTCCCCTGTTTTGTCTTTGCCCCAGACAACGACCGCCTTAAGGCGCACCTGTGAGCCGTCCGGGAAGCCCGCGTCCGCCAGATCGACCGTCCGCTCTCCCCCGGCGCATATGTCGCGGTAGCCGCCCGTGTCCCATTTATGCCAATCCGCGTCGTAGCTCACGTTCCCGTTGTCATCGACTCTCCGGGCCTTGTATTGGATCTCAATTTTGGCCACGAAGCCGCCGGTGTTTTCCAGTTTGAAATAACGTACCTTATCCATGTTTTTTCCTCCTCACATCAAGGTAAGCGCGTACTGATAAAGGCTTTCAAAATTTTCATCAAATCTCGGCGAGCCGCCCCCGTAATTGATCTTATAATCCGGGGACCAGGCGCTGAAGGAATTAAGGCCCACCACGATGCCGTTGCTGTCCAGCCAGGGGCCTCCGGAGCAGCCCTGCTCCATTTTATCCCCGTCAATGAACCACAGGTCGGTCCCCATGGGCCTGGGATTGCCGTCAATAAACACCATTCTTTCCCCGTTATAACAATTGGACGGATAGCCGATGGCCCTGACCTTCTGCGTGTTCCCCTGTCCGTGCTTCAGCGGCGTTTTCAAAGCGGATTGCCCGTTCAGAACGGCGACGGAGTAATCTATTCCCCACATCTGATCGCCCGCCCCGACCCACGCCGCCTTCAGAGCGACGGTTTTAAGGGTAAGCTCCTCCACAAACTTCTCCATGTCATAGCACCTTTTGAACAGGAAGCGGTCGTACAGACTGCCCGACTCCGAATCCTGGACGCAGTGGGCCGCCGTCAGGAGAAATCCCCGCTCCCCGTAGATCGCCGCGCTGGCATAGTAATCCGATTTGTAGTTCGTGAAAAACAGCTTCCCCACGGCGCAAAACGGCATCTTTGCAAGATCGGCGGGCTCCGGATCGGTGGCCCTGCCGGCGGCGCCCTCCGGCCCCGGGATTGAAAGCCCCTTCGGCCGGAACGGGATCGCCCCCGCCATACGCTCCGGCGTCCAGTACAGCTTTGTCTCGCGCAGGGAATTGTCGTCGGTGTCCAGCATATACGCGACGTTTCCCCCGCCGTCATTAACTTGCCTCATTCGATTCGCTCACTCCTTTTTTCTCTTTTTGGGGCGCGCCCCGCGCCCCCGGTTAACGAACCGCTTCTTTTCGGCTCTACTGAAATATGTGTTCACGCACGCAATTTGTTACAGAAAAATCCTGTTTCTCTCCATATTTTCCAAATCAACCCAATCCCCCGCCGCCGGTCTTGGCGTAGAAGTTCATATGGCCGGAGAGAAAAGATTGGCAGGGGAACCGTCAAGGTTCCCCTGCCAATCAGCTTGTTAAAAAACGCAAATTCGACGATATTTTTCCGGCGGCCTGTACGTCGGAAAAAAATCCCTTTTGTCATACCGGGTGTGTCCCACCGGGATGCGCCCGGTATGACGCGGGGGCCGCCTTTTGGCGGCCCCCGCGTATTTTATTCGATCTTCCATACCCGGACAGACGCTGTTTACGCCTCCGCCTTCATGGCAAGATAGGCGTTGATGAACCCGTCCAGATCGCCGTCCATGACGGCGCTTATATTAGCGTTTTCAAAACCCGTCCTGTGGTCTTTGGCCAGGGTGTAGGGCATAAAGACGTAGGAGCGGATCTGGCTGCCCCACTCGATCTTCATCTGCACGCCCTTGATGTCCTCGATCTTCTCCAGATGCTCCCTCTCCTTGATCTCGGCAAGGCGCGCCCGCAGCATGGTCATGCAGGCGTCCCTATTCTGGAACTGGCTGCGCTCCACCTGGCAGGAGACGACGATACCCGTGGGCTTGTGGATAAGGCGCACGGCGGAGCTGGTCTTGTTCACCTTCTGGCCTCCGGCCCCGGAGGAGCGGAACACCTGCATCTCGATGTCCTCCTCCCGGATCTCGATCTCGCTGTCGTCGGTGATCTCCGGCATCACCTCCACGGCGGCAAAGCTGGTGTGGCGGCGGCCGGAGGCGTCAAAGGGACTCACCCGCACAAGCCGGTGGATGCCGCTCTCGCTCTTTAAGTAGCCGTAGGCGTTGTCCCCGTCGATCTTGATGGTGGCGGATTTGATGCCCGCCTCCTCGCCGTCCAGGTAGTCCAGAATGGTGTACTTGAACCCGTGGCGCTCGGCCCAGCGGGTATACATGCGGTAGAGCATCTCCGTCCAGTCCTGAGCCTCCGTCCCGCCGGCCCCGGCGTGGAAGCTTAGAATGGCGTTGGAGCTGTCGTACTCCCCGGACAGCATGGTGGCCAGGCGCGTCGTCTCCAGGTCGGCGGCGAAGGCGTTGAACTCCGCCTCCAGCTCCGGCAGCAGGGAGATATCGTCCTCCTCGATGGCCATGTCGCAAAGCGTGGCCAGGTCGTCGTAGCGGCCCTCCATTTTGGCAAAGCTCTCCCGCTTGTTCTTGAGCTGCTTTAACCGCTGGAGAACCTTCTGGGAGTTCTTCTGGTCGCTCCAGAAGCCGTCGGCCTCGCTCTCGGCCTGGAGCTTGTCGATCTCCTCCGACACCTCGTCCAGCTTCATCGCCCGGCGGATCGTCTCCAGCTGGGGCTTCAGCGCGCCGATTTTCGTCTTATAATCCTCATATTCTACGATCATGTTTTATCAATCCTTCTTCGGTATGTAAAGAAGCTCTCGCCTCTATCTTTCGGAGTGTCCCTTGTCCTCGTCGCCAAAGATCAGCTCGTCAATGTCCGGCTTGGGCGCGGGCCTCTCGACCTTTTCCTCCATAATTCTTCCCTCCCGCGAAAATGAAATACATATCATTTTATGCGCGGCGGGAGAAAATATTCATTCAGATCTCGCATGGCGCGACAGCGTCACCGACACGATCTCCGGGTTATTGAAAAGCCTTGGCGCCAGGTGCGACCCGGCCAGCCCTCTGGAGACCAGCATCTGGGTGCCGTCCCGCTCATAGATCCCCGCCGTCCAGGTGGGGAAGAAGCCCTGTCCCGGGGCCACCAGCCCGTCGGTAAAGGGCAGCCGCACCAGGCCCCCGTGGGCGTGGCCGCACAGCACCGCGTCCACGCCAAGTCCGGCCCACAGGGCAAGCTCCGTGTCCCGGTGGTAGAGCATCAGGATATACTTCCCCGGGTGATCCTCCCGGATCTCCTCCACCACCTGCTCCGGCGTTTTCTGATCTCTCAGCCCGTTGGGGTCGTCCATACCGGCGATGACGATGTAATCGTCCCCCCGGCCATAGGTCACATACTCGTTGCGCAGCACCGTAACGCCCAGCTCCTCCAGGGTCTTGAAAAGCTCCCTGGCCCACCCGGCGGCCCACTCGTGGTTGCCGGAGACGAAGTAGACGGGCGCCAGCTTTACCAGCTCCCCCATCAGCTCCCGGACGTAAGGCTCCTGCTCTTCCCGCTCCCCGTCCACCATATCGCCGGTGACGCAGATGATATCGGGCTTTATGGCCCTGACGGCCTCGATAAGCTCCCTGTTCCCCTGGCCGAAGCGTTTGGCGTGCAGGTCGGACAGGTGCGCGATCCGCACGCCCTCCAGATCCGCGGGGAGCGTTTCGCCGCCCAGCAGAAACTCATCGGTCACCAGGCGCGTGTTGCTGTCGTAGAGGCACACGCCCAAGATCAGCGCCAGCACCAGCAGGACATAGACGGCTCTTCGTTTTTTTCGGGGTCTTCGCTCCATAGAAGCTTACGCTATGCCTCCTTGTCCCGCACATAGGGGTGCTTTACGTTGGGGTCGGTGGTCTGGCGGAAATCCACCTCAAAGCGGTCGATGGATTTGATCAGCGCCGACAGGGACTTGAAGCCGTAGTTGCGGCAGTCGAAGTCCGGCTTTTTCTTCATGATCAGGTTCCCCAGCTCCCCCATATACACGGCGTCCTCCCCGTCGGAGAGATCCGCCACCGACTGGGCGATGAGCCGCACCAGCGACTTGGGGATACGGTTCTCGCTCTGGGCGGGCTTTGCCCGCCGGTCCTTTACCGGGTGGGACTCCTCCGGGGCGTTGGCCTCCCCGGGCTGCTTGATGTTCTCGATGTAGATGAATTTGTCGCAGGCGGCGATAAACGGCGACGGCGTCTTGCGCTCGCCGATGCCGAACACCGTCATGCCCGCCTCCCGGAGCCGTATGGCCAGCCGGGTGAAATCCGAATCGGAGGACACTAAAACAAACCCGTCCACCTTTTCGGTGTAGAGAACGTCCATGGCGTCGATGATCATGGCCGAGTCCGTGGAGTTTTTGCCGGTGGTGTAGCTGTACTGCTGAATGGGCGTCACCGCGTTTTCCAGCAGGGAATTTTTCCACCCGGCGATGTGCGGCCCCGTCCAGTCGCCGTAAATGCGCTTGATGGTGGGCGTGCCGTAGATGGCCACCTCCTGCATGATCCCCGCCAGCGTCCCCCGAGGCACGTTGTCCGCGTCGATCAGCACCGCCAGGCGCTTGTTCATAGAGGTATCAGGAACGATTGGCAAGCTGTTCCCTCCTCGTATAATAAGATTTGACAGGAATTTTGTAAGTGTTATCTGTCATTCACTCCG
>CANPWM010000059.1 GCA_947584295.1 uncultured Oscillospiraceae bacterium
TCGGCAAGAACGTGAACTTCTCCTTCAATCCCGCTCTCTGCCACCTCTTCGGCGCCGACGGCAACAACCTGCTGTAAACCGGCTCTCTTTCAACCAAGGTTACATATTGCCCCCGGCCCGCATGGGCCGGGGGTTCTTTATTGCATTTTCCGCCCCGTTGGGCTATAATGGCAGGGTGACGGGTTCAACGCCCGCCGCCTTACGAAAGGGGCTGAGACGATGGACGGATTTGCGCTGTGGCCGGGCGGGCCGCAGATGGAGGCGTCCCCGGACGCTGAGCCTGTCTGCACCGACTCCGTCCTGCTGGCCAATTTCCCCTCCCTGCGGGGCGTTACAAGGGCGGCGGACTTCGGGGCGGGCGGCGGCGTACTGTCGCTGATCCTGGCCGCCAGAGCCCCCGCCCTCCACATCGACCTGGTGGAGCTGTCCGGCCCCGCCGCCGACGTCGCGGAGCGGAACGTGGCACGCAACGGCTTAGAGACGCGCCTGCGGGTCCTGCGGCGGGATCTGCGCTCTTTGACCTTGGCGCAGACGGGGCGGTATCAGCTGATCGTCTCCAATCCCCCTTATTACGCCCTGGGTTCCGGCACCGCCCCGGCCGCCTCCCGGCAAAACGCCCGGCAGGAGTCCTCCTGCACCCTGGCGGAGCTGGCGGAGAGCGCCGCGCGGCTTCTGAGCGACGGCGGGCGGCTGGCGCTGGTCTACCCCTGCGAGCGCCTCAGTACCGCGCTGGTGACCCTGACGGCGGCGCGCCTGGAGCCAAAGCGCCTCAGACTGGTGCAGGCCCGCGTGGACAAGGCCCCCGGCCTTGCCCTTATCGAGTGCCGGAAGGGCGGCCGTCCGGGCCTTCGGACGGAACCGGCGCTGATCTTGAAAAATCCCGACGGCACGGACACTGCCGAGGTGCGGCGGATCTACCGCATGGAGGAAGAACAATGACAGGCACCCTTTACATCGTGGGTACGCCCATCGGCAACCTGGGCGACATCTCCCCCAGGGCGGTGGAGACCCTGGAAAAAGCGGATTTTGTGGCGGCGGAGGATACCCGCGTCACGCTGAAGCTGCTGACTCACCTGGGGCTTCAGCGCCCGCTGGTGAGCTACTATGAGCATAACAAGGCCGAGAGCGGCAGGGCTGTCCTGCGCCGCCTCCAGGCGGGCGAGAGCTGCGCCCTGGTGACGGACGCCGGAATGCCGGCCATCTCCGACCCCGGCGAGGATCTGGTGCGGCTGTGCGCGGAGAACGGCGTCCCTGTGCTGGTGGTCCCCGGCCCCAGCGCCGTGATTTCCGCCCTGGCCCTGTCCGGCCTCCCCACGGGTCGCTTCACCTTCGAGGGCTTCCTGTCCGTCAACAGGAGCGCCCGGTTCGAGCATCTGGACTCCCTGCGCGGGGAGAAGCGCACCATGGTCTTTTACGAGGCGCCCCACAAGCTCCTGGGGACGCTCCGGGATATGCTGGAGGTGCTGGGGGATCGCCCCGTGGCCCTGTGCCGGGAGCTTACGAAAATACACGAGGAGACCGTCCGCACCACCTTGGCCCAGGCGGCGGCCTATTACGAGGCAAACGCCCCCCGGGGGGAATATGTGCTGGTGGTGGCGGGAGTCGCCGGGGAAACCGGCCCCGCCGTCTCTCTGGAGGAGGCCGTGGCCATGGCCCTGGAGCTTCGCGCCGCCGGTATGAGCCTCAAGGACGCGGCCAAACGCGCCAGCCAGCGCACCGGCGTCCCCAAAAACGATATCTACGACGCGGCGGTGGGGAAATAAGAGGGGGGTCAAATCTTAGCACTCTTTCTGCGAGAGTGCTAAGATTAACAAATTTTTCATAAAAGTTCCATGAAATGTTCATAATGTGGGTCTATGATACGAACCATAAGGCAAGGCGATAAGGCCCGGCCCGAAAACCGAATCCCCGGCCTGCCCCATCGGTCATAAAAACACAGAGGGCGGACATAATAAAAATTATTGGAGGTATTTATTATGTTTGAACTCAGACCCTTCCATCGCAACCAGGAACTCACCTACAACCCCTTCAAGGCCATGGAGGACTTTGAAAAGCGCTTCTTTGAGGATCCTTTCACCGGCTTTTTTGAGACCGGCGACATCGCGGAATTCAAGACCGACATCTCCGACCAGGGCGACAGCTATCTGCTGGAGGCCGACCTGCCCGGTTTTGACAAGAAGGATATCCACCTGGACGTCCAGGGCGACGTGCTGACCATCAATGCCCAGCGCCACTCCCAGCACGAGGACAAGGACAAGAAGGGCAATTATATCCGTCTGGAGCGTTCTTACGGCCAGTACAGCCGCCAGTTTGATGTCTCCGGCATCGACGCCCACGGCATAAAGGCCAAATACGAAAACGGCGTTTTGAAGCTCACCATGCCCAAGAAGCAGGAGACGCTCCCCGAGAGCCACACCCTGGAGATCGAGTAAAAGACCGCCGCGCGGCGGCGCTGTCACCGGAAGGGGAACCCTGACGGATCCCCTTCCGCGCTTTTTCTCCGGCCGTACACGACGCGGACACGGTACATACAGGCGGGCCGGAGGCGGTAAAAATCAGGCGATATATAAATAAAATTTTGGGGGTAAATACATATGGAAAAAATCATTTCTGTCATCTTCAAGGTGGAGAGCGAGGGCTATCAGGCCATCACCGAGCTTAAAAGAGCGCCCATCACCAACGACTACACGGTGTCTCAGGCGGTGCTGGTCAAGAAGGAGAACGGCGTCATCAGGACGCTGGACACCTTTGACACGGGCCTGGAGACCTCCAACGACACGGCCACGGGAAGCCTCATCGGGAGCCTGCTGGGAATCTTGGGCGGCCCCCTGGGCGTCCTGCTGGGCGGGAGCATCGGCATCTTGGCCGGAGGAGCCATCGACGCCGGGGACGCGGCCCACAACGCCTCCCTGATCGAGCTGGTCACGGAACAGCTTGTGGACGGCGAGGTGGTGCTGATCGCCTTGGAGCAGGAGTCCGTGGAGGGCGCGGCGCGCCGGGCCCTGGCCAAGTTCGACACGTCCATCGTGGAGGAGGACGCGGCGGAGGTGGCCGAGGAGGTCAAGGCCGCTCAGGACGCCCAGAAGGAGCTGGAGCGGGAGACCCGCGCCAAGCTGCGCGAGGCCAAAAAGGCGGAGCGCAAGCAGAAGGTGGAGGAGAACCGGGCCAAGATCAAGGCCGACTTCGACGCCTTCAAAGCAAAGTTCAAAAAGGACTAACATGCACCGTATCACATACGGACATACAAAACTCCCCGGATTTCCGGGGAGTTTTACTTATTTGTCATTGCCGCTTGCCGGGGACTGAGATTCTCCGGCAAAGGGCCGCTAAATCAGCCTTTTCAGCTTTAGCTGAAAAGACGGCTTCGTTACATATTCCAGATAGGTGGGCCGTCCCGCGTACTCCAGATACGCCTTGAACCGCTCGATGATCGCCGGGGCCTGGATCAAGCCCAACACCTGATCCTTCGGGAAGAACGCGGATTCCGCGTTTTCGCAGGAGGGCCTGGGCGTTCCACCGACTGCCCTGCAAATAAAGTCCAGCATGATTTTGGTGGGTACCTCTTTTACCCCGTTATACCCGGGGTACTTGCAGGTGTTGGAAGAGACGCAGAACACCTCTCCCACCTCCACGTCAATCCCCGCCTCCTCCATGATCTCTCTTTTCACCGCGTCGATGACGTTTTCGCCCACCTCCACCTGTCCGCCCGGGAATACCCAGCCGCCCCGAAATGTCTTTACCATCAGGATCTCATTGCCCCCGTTTAACACGATCCCCGCCCCCGCAAGAATGTGGGCAGGCAGGACACGTTCCACTTGTTCCATGTTGCCGGTATCCTTTCTTAAATAAGTAATCTGATTGCGAAAGAGCTTCACGCCTCCGGGGACGGCGATCCCGCGGCGGCCGGACAGACGAAGGCGTACTTTCCCGCCGGGAGGACCCGGGGGGCGGGGCCGTCCAGCGCCAGCTCCGCCTGGCACCCCCGGGGGACGGTGAACTCAAAGCGCACCGTGTCCCCGTCATAGCGCCAGTGGCTCTCCCACACGCCCGAGGCGGAATTATATACCGCGTCCAGGCTCTTGAGCCGCGCGTCCGGCGCGGGGTGGAGCCTTGCGCGCCGAAAACCCGGCTCCAGAGGCTCAAGTCCCGCGCACTTGCGCCAGATCCACTCCACGATGGAGCCGTAGGCGTAGTGGTTCAGGCTGTTCATGCCCGTGTCGCTCATGCGTCCGTCCGGCATGACGCTGTTCCAGCGCTCCCATACGGTGGTGGCCCCCATCTTCACCTCATAGAGCCAACCGGGCAGCTCCTCATTCAGCAGCAGATCATACGCCTCTTTTTGAAGGCCCAGCTCCGACAGGACGGGACACAGCAGCGGCGTCCCCACAAAGCCCGTCTGGAGCTTGCCCCCGGCCCGCCGGAGGCTCTCCCGCAGGCCCTCCGCCGCCCGCGCCCGGTCGGGGTGCAGACGGAAGGCCAGGGTCAACAGATAGGCCGTCTGGGTGTCGGCGCGGCACCGCCCGTCCCGGTCAAAATACCTTTCCTGAAGATCCCCGGCCACCCGCTCCGCCAGGGCGTCAAACCGCCCCGCGTCCTCTGTCCTGCCCAAAACACGGGCGGCGGAGGCGGTGAGGCGCGCGGAGCGGACAAGATAGGCCGAGGCGATGAACCCCGCGTCCGTGCCGCCCCGCCTGTCGTCGTCATAGAGGGGCGCGTCCATGCTGAGCCAGTCGCCGTAGTGGAACTGGGTGAGCCAAACGCCCTGGTCATACTTCCGGGCGCAGTAGTCCGTCCACCCGGCCATGCCGTCATAGTGGGCCCCCAAAAACGCCCTGTCCCCGGTGAAGGTATACACCGTCCAGGGGATCACCGTGGCGGCATCGCCCCAGGCGGCGGAGGATTTATTGAGGCCAAAGGACGGCACTACCTCAGGCACCGCGCCGCCCCGCCGCTCCTGCTCTAAATTCATATCCGTCAGATACTTGTGCAAAAAGGCCGCGCAGTCCGTAAAATAGCAGGCCGTGGGGGCAAAAACCTGGGCGTCGCCTGTCCAGCCCAGGCGCTCGTCCCGCTGGGGGCAGTCCGTGGGTACGTCCAGGTAGTTCCCCCACTGGCCCCACAGGGCGTTGAGAATGAGCCGGTTCACCGGCGGGTTCCCCGTGACCAGCGTGCCGGTTTGAGGGATATAGGAGTGGATCACCAGGGCCGTGAAGTCCTCCGGCCTGACGTCCCCGCCCTCGATCTTCACATATCTGTACCCGTAAAAGGTGAATTTCGGCTCTATGACGTGGGCCGCGCCGTCGGAGATCCACAGGTACTCCGCCCTGGCCGAGCGCAGATTGTCCCGGTAGAAGCACCCGTCCTGCAGATGCTCGCCGAATTGCAGGCGGAGCGACTGTCCCCGGGGGAGCTGTACGCGCAGGCGGAAGATGCCGGTCATGTTCTGGCCGATATCAAAGACCGTCTCCCCGGCGGGGGTGTGGAGCGCCCTCCTGACCGGCAGCTCCTGCCAGATCTTCACCGGGGGACTCAGGCGGGCCCGGAGGGGCGCCTTCGGGGGTTCGGCAAGCAGCGCGGACACCGGCGCGGTTTCCGGCAGGGCCATATCCACGTGTTCCCCGTCGTAGAGGTTGGAGAAGGTGATGTTCCCCCGGGTGACGCGCCAGCTTTCGTCAGTGCCGACGGTATACGCCCGCCCGTCGGCGCAGCGTATCCGCACCTCGGCCAGAAGCCTCCAGCCGTCGCCGTAAAAGCCGCCCTGCCCCGGTTTGGACACAAAGCCGAACCGGCCCGAATACCAGCCGTGGCCCAGCTCCACAGTAAGCTCGCCGCCGTTCTTAAGGGCGTCGGTCACATCGTACGTCTGGTATTGAAGCCACTCGTCGTAGTCGTTGCAGAAGGGGGCGAAACGCTCCTCCCCCACCCGTTTCCCGTCGATCCGCGCTTCGTAAAGGCCCAGCCCGCAGATGTATAGCCGCGCGGAGATTACCTGCCCGTGCGGTTCGATCCTCTTGCTGAAAAGGGGGTGCCGGGGGTCGGAGGCGTCGCAGGTGATCCATTTGGCCTGCCACGGCTCGTCCATCTTCCCCGTCTCAAAGCGGCACACCGGCCCGTCCGCGACACGCCAGAAATAGCGTGTCCGGGGCGACAGAGCAAGCTCCGGCTGGGCGCAGAGGGGGTCGAGGAGCGTATCGCCGGAGTCGTAGAGCAGATCCTCCATGTTTTCGTCCAGGGCCACCGTAAGACGCCCGTTCCCGCCCTTCCAGGTGAAAACGGGGCTTCCCAGGTCAAAGCCCAGGGGATTTTCCAGATGGTTTACCCGGCAGTCAAAGATGTCCATGCGTACCTCCTCTATCAGACCTGATATACTCGGACAGAAAACGACGGTGCCGAACCTGCGCGGCCCGGCACCCGTCAACTGAATTTACAGGCTTTTCGCCTTGTTCTTGATATACTCCCGCAGCCAGGGAGCGGTCTCCTCGTTTCGGAGGGCGAACTCCATAGTGGCCTCCAAAAAGCCCGTCAGATTGCCCGTGTCGAAGCGGCGGCCCTCAAAATCCACATAGACCATGCGCTTCTGGTGGCACAGGGCCGCCAGCCCGTCGGTGAGTTGAATCTCCCCGTTGCGTCCCGGCGGGGTGGAGTCCAGAATGTCGAAGATATCCGGCGTCAGCACATACCGGCCCAGAATGGCGTAGTTGCTCATGAATTCCTCGGGCTTGGGCTTCTCGATGATGTGGTGGAGGTCATAGACCCGGCCCTCCACAGGGGTCAGGTCGGTGGTGCAGTAGGCGGGGAGCGCCTCGTCGGAGACGGCCTGGCCGCCCACGCAGGAGCAGTTATACTTCTCCGCCGCGTCGATGAGCTGCTTCAGGACGGGGGTATCGTACATCATGATGTCGTCCCCCAGCAGTACCGCGAAAGGCTCGTCCCCCACAAAGCGCCGGGCGCGGGCAATGGCGTGGCCCAGGCCCTTTGTCTCCCGCTGGCGGACGTAGAAGAAGTTGGCCATATCCGCCACCCGGCGAAGCTCCCGGGCCTGCTCCTCCTTGCCGGAGCGGTAAAGCCTGTGTTCCAGCTCCGGGAAGTAGTCAAAATAGTCGTCCATGGCCGATTTGGCCCTGTTGGTGACGATGAGGATATCCTCGATGCCGGATTCCACGGCCTCCTCGATGATGTATTGCAAAACCGGCTTGTCCACCAGGGGGAGCATCTCCTTGGGGACTGTCTTGGTGGCGGGGAGCATACGCGTACCAAGGCCGGCGGCGGGAATAACGGCCTTTCTGACTTTCATGGCGGAAACCTCTCTTTTCACGGTAAGATAAGCTTTGTGTATATGCGCGGCAGGCGGGTCGTCAGGCGTGAGCGCCCAGCCTCCGGGCCATGCCGCTTTTTTGCAGGGCGTCTATCAGAACGACTCCGGGGATAAAGCATAAAACGGCCTCGGAGCTGGCGACGGTGAGGATATTCAAGCCCCAGGCGGCCCAGAAAGCCCCGGTGAAGCCCGCCTCGGCGTAGGCGATGACCGCGCTGACGATCAGGCCGTTGCACACCACCGGCGGAATGGCCGCCGTCCACTTATTGCGGCACCTGGCGGTCCAGAGTCCCGCTAAAAGCGTGGCCAGGGATCCGAAAACGATGTCCACAACGCCGTACTGGCTCAGAAGATTGGTGAGGACGCACCCCACGAACAGGCCCCAGGCCGTCTCCGGGAACAGGAAGGGCAGGACGGTCAGCGCCTCGGAGAGCCTGAACTGCACCGGCGCGAAGGCCAGGTTGAGGGTGTAGGCCACATAGCTCAGGGCGGTATACATGGCCGCCGTCACGGCGGCGACGGCAAGCCTGCGGACGGGGAATTTCTCAGACATGATCAAGTTACCTCCATTTTTTGTTTTTAGAAGCCGCGGCGGGGACATTTTTTTAAGGTGACTCCCGTCACCTTACGCGGCTGGACAGGGTGTGGAAACCTGTCGAGAGGTATCTTACCATAAAGCGCCCCGTTCCGCAAGGGGGTTCAGGGGGGAATTATATACTTTTTAAATAAACCTAAATAAACCGGCCCGGTCACGCCTCGCCGCCCGCCGTCCGCTCCCCGGCGGAGTAGAGGCACCCGCACCAGCACTGGCGGTAGATGCCATATTCCCGGCACAGGCGTATGGAGCGCAGATACCCGTCCCGTTTCTTAAAATCCCCCGGCAGCCAGGGGACGCCGCAGCGCCCCGCGAGGGCCTCCCCCACGGCGTTGATCAGGGGGGCGTTCTTGTGGGGGCTGACGGTGAGGGTGGTGCAGAAATAGTCATAGCCCCTCTCCCCGGCGTATGCCGCCGCCGCGCCCAGGCGCAGCTCAAAGCACTTTTCGCACCTGGCCCCGCCCTCCGGGGCGTCCTCCAGACCCCGAGCGGCCTCAAAAAACGGCGCGGGGTCATAGGCGGGGATCACCAGCTCCACGTCCTCCATGCCGGAGGCCCGCAGGAGCTTCGGGAACTCCCCGGCGCGCTTTTCATACTCCTCCGCCGGGTGGATGTTGGGGTTATAGTAGAAAAGCGTCACCTGAAAATGGGGGTACAGCCGCTCCAGCACGGAGCTGGCGCAGGGGGCGCAGCAGGCGTGGAGCAAAAGCCGGGGCCGCCGCCCCTGAAGGGCGTCCAGAACGGCCTCCATCTCCCGGTTGTAGTCGCGCACCATCTGCCCGCCTCCTCTGACGCGTTTCTCCCCTATTTTAAGCCTCCCGGCGGGAAAATTCAAGGATTTTTGTAAATTTGCTCTTGACAAATCTTCACTTTCAGGTATAATTTATAGGCTTGCTGTCAAAAGCCTGACAGGAGGCGACCCTTGCCTCCGATTGCCCGGAGGCCATAAGTCCAAAAGGAGGTGCAAAAAGCATGGCAAAAACCGCGGAAAAGTATGAGCTGCTGTACATCATCGACCCGGATCTCAATGAGGAGGACACTGCCGCTATTGTGGAGAAGTTCAAGACCCTCATCGAGCAGAACGGCACCTTGGGCGAGGTTGAGGAGTGGGGCAAGAGAAAGCTCGCCTACCTCATCAACGACAAGCCCGAGGGCTACTATGTGCTGGTGAAGTTCACCGCCGCCCCTGAGTTCCCTGCGGAGCTCTACCGCGTTCTCGGCATTACCGAGGGCGTGATGCGGTCCCTGATCACCGTTCAGCCGGAATAAGGAGGAACGGAAATGCTCAATCATATTGTGATCATGGGCCGTCTGACCCGCGATCCCGAGCTGAGACGCACCCAGTCCGGCACGCCGGTGGTATCCTTCTCCCTGGCCGTTGACCGGGATTTCGCCTCCCGCGAGGGCGGCGAACGCCAGACCGACTTCATCGACGTGGTGGCCTGGCGCGGGACTGCCGAGTTCGTCTCCAAGTATTTCGCCAAGGGCCGTATGGCCGTAGTGTCCGGCCGTCTCCAGATCAGGGACTGGCAGGACAAGGAGGGCAACAAGCGTCGCAGTGCCGAGGTGGTGGCCGAAAACGTGTATTTCGGCGACTCCAAGCGCGACGGCGACGGCCAGTCCGGCGGCAATTACAGCCGCTCCTACGACGCCCCCACCAGCGGAAGCTACGGCGGCCAGTCCGGCTACGGCGACCGTGGCAGCTACTCCGCCCAGGGCGGTTACGCCGCTCCCGCCGGCTCCGATTTCGCGGAGCTGTCCGATGACGACGGCGACCTGCCCTTCTGATCCAGACCCAAACACCTTTCCATAAACCTGAAAGAAGGAGGTTACGACAATGACTAACGAGAGAGAAGCCCGTCCCGCTCGTCCCGCCCAGGTGCGCAAGCGCCGCAAGGTGTGCCAGTTCTGCGTGGACAAGTGCCAGTATATCGACTACAAGGACACCGCGAAGCTCCGCCGCTATCTTTCCGAGCGCAGCAAGATCCTTCCCCGCCGCGCCACCGGTACCTGCGCCATGCACCAGCGTCAGCTTACCACGGCCATCAAGCAGGCCCGCCAGATCGCCCTGCTGCCCTATGTGACCGACTGACATAAACCCAAACTGAGAGGACGCCTTTTAGGCGTCCTCTCAGACTGTCGGAAAAAGCCCTGACGGGCTTTTTCCAACAAGGGGAACGTGCGGGGGAGCTTTCTGAATTTTGCGAAATTCAGAAAGCTCCCCCTGCTGTTTTGCTCCGCGCATGGCCGGAGGGCCATACACTGCGCAAAACAAAAGGGATTTTTTCCGACGTACATGCCGCCGGAAAAAATATCGGGCGAATTTGCGTTTTTTGACAAGCTGCCGAGGACGTCCTTTACGGGACGTCCTCTTATTTTGCCCCTGTCAGGGGCTTTTTTTATCTCAAAATAGACAAATCGCCCAAGTTGTGCTACAATTGGCCCATACTGTTATGAACGGATCGCGGGAGGCGGACTTATGGAGAGAGTCGATTTCAACAGCGGCTGGACGTTCCGAAGGATCGGCGGCGCGGCGCGGCGGGTGACCCTGCCCCACGACGCCATGCAGACGGAGGAGCGCGCCCCGGGCAATCCCTCCGGGCCGGGGTGCGCCTATTACGGCGGGGGCGTGTACCTCTACGAGAAGCGTTTCGTCCCCCCGGCGGCGTGGGCCGGGAAGCGCGTGATCTTTGAATTTGAAGGCGCTTATCCCCAGGCGGAGGTCACGCTGAACGGCGTCCCCGTGGGGGGCTGCGCCTACGGCTATGAGCAGTTCACCGTCCCCGGCGACGGCTTGAGGCCCGGGGAGGAGAATGTCCTTTCCGTGCGGGTGGACAACGCGGACGTCCCCAACTCCCGCTGGTATTCCGGCGCGGGGCTTCACCGGCCCGCCTTTGCCTATGTGGGGGAGCGGGAATCCGTCGCCCCCTATGGTCTCCGGGTCAGGACGCTGAGCGTCAGTCCCGCCGCCGTGGAGGTCACCGTCTCCCACACCGGCGCGGGGGAGCCGGAGATCGCCCTCTATGACGGGGACATTTTGGTGGCCTCCGGCCGGGGGGACCGGGTGCGCCTGGAGATCCCGGACGCCAGGCTCTGGAGCGCCGAGAGGCCCTATCTCTACACCTGCCGGGCCGTCCTCCCCTCCGGGGACGCGGCGCAGACCCGCTTCGGCGTGCGGACGCTGGCGTGGGACAGCCGCGGCCTCCGGGTCAACGGCGTGACCGTGAAGCTCCGGGGCGGGTGCGTCCACCACGACAACGGCATCTTGGGCGCCCGCAGCTACCCGGAGTCCGAGCGGCGGCGGGTGAGGATCCTGCGGGACGCGGGCTTCAACGCCATTCGCTCCGCCCACAACCCCGCTTCCCGGAGTCTGCTGGAGGCCTGCGACGAGCTGGGCCTCTATGTGATGGACGAGGGCTGGGATATGTGGTTTACCCACAAGAACCCCGGGGATTACGCCGGCCGCTTCGAGGGACACTGGCGGCGGGATCTGGAGGCCATGGTGGAGAAGGACTTCAACCACCCCTGCGTCATTATGTACTCCATCGGCAACGAGATCTCCGAACCCGCCGGCCGCCGGGGCCTTACCCTGGCGGGGGAGCTGGTGGAGACCCTCCACCGCCTGGACAACTCCCGCCCCGTCACCTCGGGGGCCAATCTGGTGATTCTCACCGAGGCGTACTATCAGCGCCAGGGCGGCGGCATCGGCGCCGACCGGGCTTCTGACAGCGCGGAATTCAATCGGCTCCTGGCGGAGCAGTTCCACGGCATGTGCGCCTTCTCCGCCCGCCCCGAGGTGGACAGGGCCGTGGATCCCTACTTTGACCTTCTGGACATCGCGGGGTACAATTACGCCTCCGCCCGGTACGCCTTCGAGGGGGAGAGACACCCGGGGCGGATCGTGGTGGGCAGCGAGACCTTCCCCTTCCAGCTGGCGGAGAACTGGCGTGCCGTGGAGGAGAACGACTGGCTCATCGGCGACTTCATGTGGACGGCCTGGGACTACCTGGGCGAGACGGGCATCGGCGCGTGGACATACGAGCCGGACGGCATGGTGTTCGCCAAGCCCTGCCCCTGGCTGTTGGCCGACTCCGGCGCTTTCGATATCCTGGGGGACGACAACGCCGAGGCGGGCCTGGCCATGGTCACCTGGGACGCCCGGAAAACGCCCTATATCGGCGTCGCGCCGCCGGACTGCCCCGGAAAGCCCCAGTACCGGGGCGCGTGGCGGGGCACCGACGCTCTGCCCTCCTGGTCCTGGCGGGGCTGTGAGGGGAACGAGACGCGGGTAGAGGTCTACACCAAGGCCCCCCGGGCCGCCCTCTATGTCAATGACCGGCTGGTGGACGCCCGGGAGACGCGGGGATACCGAGCGGATTTCACCCTGCCCTACCAGCCGGGAACCCTGCGGGCCGTGGCCCTGGACGGGGAGGGGAACGCCCTCAACGACGCAAGCCTCCGCTCCGCCACGGGGGCGCTGTCCCTGCGCCTGACGGCGGAGGCCGCCCCCACGGCGGGAAGGCCCCTCTATCTCCGGGTGGAGATCGTGGGGGAGAACGGCGTCGTGGAGTCCAACGCCGACAGACCGCTGGAGATCGAGGTCACCGGCGGGGAGCTGCTGGCCTTCGGCAGTGCCAGGCCCCGCACCGAGAGCCGCTTTGAGACAGGCCGGTACGAGTCCTACCGGGGCCGCGCCCAGGCGGTGATTTTGCCGGAGCGGAACGTCGCCGTCCGCGTCAGCGGCCAGGGCCTCCCCGACGTTGCGTGGACAGCCAGCCTCCCACTGGACTGACGCGCCGCCGGAGCGGGCGCGGGATGCCGCGGTTTAATTGAACAGTAGGATAAAGTGGTAGTTTAACAGAAAATTCACCCTTGACGCGGGAAAAATGTTATAATATAATCGTAAAATACAGATGATTGCGAAAAATATATTTTTCCGTCTTTCAGACTGTATTCGGTCATAAGGGGGAAAGGAAAAATGGCTGAAAAGATACTCGTAGTGGAGGACGACGCCAACATCGCGGAGCTTCTGCGGCTCTATCTGGAGCGGGAGGGCTTCGAGACGGCCATCGCCCACGACGGCGAGGCCGGCGTTACGGAGTTTGAGCGCACCAAGCCCGCGCTGGTGCTGCTGGACATCATGCTCCCCGGCCTTGACGGGTGGGGCGTCCTGCGGAAGATCCGCGCCCAGGCCGAAACGCCGGTGATCATGCTGACGGCCAAGGGCGAGACCTTTGACAAGGTGAC
>CANPWM010000060.1 GCA_947584295.1 uncultured Oscillospiraceae bacterium
GCCCCTACGGTTTTTAAGGAAAATTTATGCGTTATTTTCGCAAAATCTTTCATCAGAGCTTGTAGGGGCCGCCTCTCCAGGCGGCCCGCCGAATTCCTGAAAATCTTGCCTAAAACGCTGTACGGGCCGCCGCCCACGGCGGCCCATGGCACTACCGAATTTCCGCACCGCCTCCGAAAAAGGTTGCGGCTACGCCGCGTATTTGAATTGCGGGCCGCCAAGAGAGGCGGCCCCTACAACTTATGGGAGAGCTTATCTGTAATACGGTGGGCCGCCGCCCACGGCGGCCCACGTCATACGCAACAATTTCCCAATAATTATTCGTTTCCCCCCAACGCACATTTTTTCCGTACGGGCCGGACACCCGGCCGGCCCGCCTATCGAATTGCGAAATAACCATCGTATAGCCTTGTACGGGCCGCCGCCCACGGCGGCCCGCCGAATTCCCAAAAAACTATCCCACAAATGTAGGGGAGGGTTCTAAACCCTCCCCCTTTGGTTTACAGCCACAGCCCCTGTATCAAACGGTCAGCGTCCCGGATTCCGACTCCAACAGCAGCAGGATCTGCTCCTCCCGGCCCGTCTCGGCGTTCAGATACACCAGCGCGTGCTTGCCCTCCGGCGTCTCACAGAGGTATTCCTCGCAAAGCACCTCGTTTTTCCCCTCCGTGGGGATCAGCGCGGGCCGGTGGGATCGGACGGTGAGCCAGGGGGAGAGGGTCTCGGCGGCGGCCTGGGTGTCAAAGCGCGCGCTGCCCAGGGCGCGGGGCTGGTGGCACATGGTATAGCCCCCGGCCTCCAGGCCCACCACCTTGCCGGTGTCTAGGGCCACCGTGACTTTCACAAGGTCGGGGTAGCAGATGACCCCGTCCTGCTCATAGGCGAAGCTGGCCGTCAGCTCCCCGGCCTCGGCCTGGTGATAGGTGGGCGTCATGCCCGCAAAGCCATGCTCCTCCAAAAAAGCCGCCGCCCGCTCCAGGGCCTGCTCCGCCGTGGTCTGTCCCTCGCCGGACTCACGGGCCGTGCCGAAATAGACGATCCGTCCCCCGGCCCGGGACACCTCCACCGTCTGCACCTCGTTGCCGCCCTGACAGGTGAACACAAACACCGCCACGGGCTTTTCCCGGACGTGCCGGAAGGTGAGGGCGTCGGACGGCACGTCCAGAAATTCCGCCGCCGCCCGGGCCGCCTCGTCCTGGCCCACATCCGCAAGGCCCTGGAGGAGCCGGGGTTCCGCCTGCTCAATATGGGCGGAGAAGGGGCCGTCGTAGATAAGGGCCGGCAGCTCCGGCAGCTCATCTTCCAGGGCCTTAAAGGAACCGGCAAAGCCCGTGTCCACCAGCTTGTCCTCCGCCCCCGCGATGTCCGCCTCCGCCTTCTCCAGCTCAGCGGTGCTGATCTGCCCCGCGATCAGCCGCGCCGCCAGCTCCCCTAGCGCGCCGGACACCTGGGCGGCGCTCTCCGAAAGCTTCCCCAGGGCCTCCCGCTCCTCCTGGGTCAAGGCCCCGCCTCCGGCGGCGGAGCGGGCCAGATAAAATAGATAGTCCCCCGCCTTGGTGAGAAACGCCGCCGTATGCTCCAGCTCCAGGTTCGAGCGGGGCAGGGAGGCGATGGCCTGGCCCGCCGCCGCGCAGTGGGCGTACCCCTGGGCGCAGACCGTGCTGACCATAGCCGGGGAGGCGGCGCACCGGGCCTTCTGCAAGGTGGCGTCCAGCTCCCCCACCGCCGTGGTCAGCTCCGTAAAGGCGTGGTCGTACCCGATGGCCAGGGCCCGGGAGAGGGCCGCGCTCTCCCGGCGCGCCTTCCACACAAAGCCCCCCATCACCAGCACCGCCGCCAGAGAATAGATGACGATGAGCCTGCCCGCTTTTTTCGACAAAACCATAATAAAACACCCCTTTTGCCATAGCTTTGCCGCAAAAGGGGCGTTTTACGTCTTGAAAGATTTTCCTTAACAAAAAATTAATTATTTTTACTTAAAAATATGCTTGACAACCCATGGAGACGATGCTATACTATACTTGGAATTTCTCCAGGGCGTACTTTATGCGCCTCAGGCACTCGTCCTTCCCCAGAATCCGCGCGATCTCCACCGCGCCGCCGGGGGTGACGGCCCTGCCGGTTATGGCGATGCGCAGGGGCCACATTATTTTGGCGTTTTTCACGCCCTGGGCCTCCGCCAGCTCCGTCAGGAGCGCCAGCAGCGTCTCGTCGTCCCAGCTCTCCGCCGCCTCCAGGGCGGGCAGGAGCGTCCGCAGGGTGTCCAGGGAGCCGGGGAGATCGGTCTTGGACTTCTTGTGGACGAAAAGCTCGGGGGAGTAGTCCGGGAGGGCGTCGAAAAAGTCCACCTTCTCCGGGATCTCCGTCAGCTTCTCCGTGCGCTGCTGTAAAAGCGCCGCTATTTGGGACAAGTCGATGGCGGGGTTTTTCACGGCCTGGCGGATCCAGGGCCGGGCCGTCTCGGCGAAGTCCTCCGGGGCCATGGCCCGCAGGTACGCGGCGTTGAAATACGTCAGCTTGTTGATGTCGAACACCGCCGGGGACTTGGAGACGCCGTGGATATCGAAAATTTCCGCCAGCTCCGGCAGGGAATAGATCTCCCGCTCGCCTCCCGGCGACCAGCCCAGCAGGGCCACATAGTTCACCACCGCCGGGGTGAGGTAGCCGTCGGCGATCAGATCCTCGTAGCTGGGATCCCCGTGCCGCTTGGACATCTTCCGGGCCGCGCCCGTCTCGCTGTCCGTCACCATCACGGAGGAGCAGTGGACATAGGTGGGTACGGGCCAGCCGAAGGCCCTGTAAAGAAGGTCGTATTTGGGGGCGGAGCTTAAGTATTCGGCCCCCCGCACCACATGGGTGATGCCCATCAGGTGGTCGTCGATAACGTTGGCGAAGTTATAGGTGGGCAGGCCGTCGGACTTCAGTAAAATCTGATCCTCCAGCTCCTTGTTCTCCACGGTGATATCGCCGTAGACGGCGTCGTGGAAGGTGGTGGAGCCTGTCTCCGGCATCTTCTGCCGAATGACATAGCTCTCCCCGGCGGCGGCGCGCCTGTCGGCCTCCTCCCGGGTGAGGGCGCGGCAGGGATCAGGCCCCCGGTCAAAATCGCCGGAATCCTCCTCCGACTCCGTCTTTTCGCAGAAGCACCGGTAGGCGTGGCCGCGCTCGATGAGAAGCTCCGCGTATTCCTTATAAAACCCCCGGCGTTCCGTCTGGATATACGGCCCCACCGGGCCGCCCACATCCGGCCCCTCGTCGTGGGTAAGCCCGCACTCGGCCAGGGTGCGGTAAATTACGTCCACCGCCCCCTCCACCAGCCGTCCCTGGTCGGTGTCCTCGATGCGCAGAATGAATTTTCCGCCGTTGTGGCGGGCGATGAGCCATGTATACAGTGCCGTGCGCAGGTTCCCCACGTGCATATACCCCGTGGGGGAGGGGGCGAACCGCGTCCGCACGCCGCCGTGGGGGATCTGCGCCTCCATCGCGGCAAGCCATTTTTGATCGGGCATAGTGTACCTCCAAAAGTCGTACTTTCCCAAATATACCGTATCCGGCTTTAAATTTCAAGAGATTTATGTTATAATATCCGCATACGCGGATATTATATATGATTTCAGCCGTTTTTCTCCCCGGCTTACGCCGGGAACCGAAAAACATGGCACATTATACCATCTCCGCTTTGCGGATATGGTATAATATTAGGGTTACGTTTGTATAGACCGCAAAATCGCGCCCTGTTGGGGGCAGGAAAGGAGGCCGGGAGCGTGGAGACGATCCAAGCCGTTGAAAATTTAGACCCGTCGGCGCTGCTGCGCGCCTCCGGCGTGATCACCGCCGTCACCCGCTATGTTCTGCCGGTGCTGGCGGTGCTGATCCTGCTGCGCTGTGCCGTCTCCATGCTGTCGGGGAAGACCCAGCGGGAGGTGTGGGGCTGGCTGTCCCTGCCCAACGGGGCCAAGCTTGAGCTGACCAACTGGGAAAACATCGTGGGCAGGGCCGCCTCGGCGGACGTGTGCCTCAATTACCAGACCGTCTCCCGCACCCACGCGGCCCTGACCCGCGATCCCCAGGGCCGGTGGTTCCTGCGGGATCTGCGCTCCAAAAACGGCACCCGCCTCCGGGGCCGCCCCCTGGAGGGCATCGCCGCCATTCACGCCGGGGATATCGTCACCTTCGGCAAGGCTAACTGCGTCTTTGTCCCCTCCACGGTGCAGGACGAGAAGGCCCAGGCCCAGAGCCGGATAAGGCCCGGGGCGCGGATCCGCCCCGGCGCCACCCTTGTCCTGCTGACGGAGTTTATCCTGCTTTTAGGGATCCAGCACACCGCCGCCGCGGGGGAGGCTCTTAACCCCGCCGTACCGGCCTCATTCCTGGCTCTTATCGCCCTCTGTTGGGCCTGCTACGCCATTACAAGGGGGCTCCACCGCACCGGCTTCGAGGTGGAGACGCTGGCCTTTTTCCTCACCGCCATCGGCCTTGGCGTGTGCGCCTCCTCCGACCCGGAGGGCCTGTGGAAGCAGCTCCTCTGCCTGCTGGCGGGGGTGGTTTTGTACTTCGTCATCGGCTCGTATCTGCGGGATCTGGACCGGGCCAAAAAGCTGCGCACGCCTATGGCGGTCATCGGGATCCTGCTGCTTTTAGTGAACCTGGTCACCGCCAAGAGCATCTTCGGGGCGAAAAACTGGGTGCAGATCGGCGGCGTCTCCTTCCAGCCCTCGGAGCTTGTCAAGATCTGCTTTGTGTTCACCGGCGCCGCCACATTGGACAGGCTCTTTGCCAGGCGGAACCTGGTGGCCTTCATCGCCTTCGCGGCGGCCTGCGTGCTGTGCCTGGCGGCTATGAGCGACTTCGGCACCGCCGCCGTCTTTTTCGCCGCCTATATCGTCATCGCCTTCATGCGCTCCGGGAGCTTCGCCACGGTGTTCCTGTCCCTGGCGGGGACGGGCCTGGGGGTCTTTATGGTACTCACCGCCCGGCCCTATGTGCTGTCCCGCTTCGCCGCCTGGGGCCACGCCTGGGAGGACGCCCAGGGGGGCGGCTTCCAGCAGACCCGCACCATGGCGGCGGCGGCCTCCGGCGGGCTTTTCGGCCTGGGCGGCGGCAAGGGGCGGCTCCACCGGGTCTTTGCCGCGGACACGGACATGGCCTTTGGCATGGTGGCCGAGGAGCTGGGCCTGATCGTGGCCGTTACCGCCATTCTGGCCCTGGCCCTGCTGGCCCTCTTTGCCGTGCGCTCCTCCGGCCAGGCCCGCAGCTCCTTTTACGCCATCGGGGCCTGCGCCGCCATGACCATTTTGCTGACCCAGCTCACCCTCAACGTCTTTGGCTCGGTGGATATCCTGCCCTTCACCGGGGTCACCTTCCCCCTGGTGTCCAAGGGCGGCTCCAGCATGATCTCCGTCTGGGGGCTTCTGGCCTTCGTCAAGGCCGCCGACGCCCGCCAGAACGCCTCCTTCGCCATTCCTCTGAACCGAAAAAAGCAGAAAAGACGCAAGGAAACGGGAGGTGAGGAGGCATGAGGCGTATCCATCGCAGGGCTTTGGCCGTCACCCTTTTAGTGGCGCTGATCCTGGGCCTCACCGGCCTCTACGCGGCCCGCCAGATGCTGTACGGCGGCTCCTGGGCGGGGTTCCCCTCCAACGGCGACGCCTTTATCTCCGGGCGCATCCGCGCCGGTACCATCAAGGACCGGGACGGGGAAGTTCTCTACGCCGTCCGGGACGGGGAGGGGCGCTGGGCGGAGGACGAGACGACCCGGGTGGCAAGCCTGCACCTTATCGGCGACAGGGCCGGTTTCATCGGCAGCGGGGCCATGTTCCACTACGCCGGGACGATCCTGGGCTACGACCCGATAAACGGCCTTTACAGTCCCAACGGACAGGGCGGCGTATTGGAGCTTTCCATCGACGCGGACGCTCAGCGGGCCGCCTGGGAGGCCCTGAAGGGCCGCCGGGGGGCCGTTATCGTCACGGACTACGTCACCGGGGAGATCGTCTGCATGGTGTCCTCCCCGTCCTTTGACCCGGAGGATCCCCCGGAGATCCCCGCCGACGACACCTCCGGCGTGTATCTGAACCGCCCCCTGTCCGCCGCCTATACGCCGGGTTCCATCTTCAAGCTGGTGACCCTGGCCGCCGCCATCGAGAACCTGGACGACCTCTTTGAGCGGGACTTCCACTGCTCCGGCAGCGCCAAGATCGGCGGCGGGACGGTGACCTGCGGCCGCGCCCACGGGGATATGAAGATCGAGGACGCCCTGGCGGAGTCCTGCAACTGCACCTTCGCCGCCCTGGCGGTGGAGCTGGGCGGGGAGACCCTGAAGGAGTACGCCGACAGGTTCGGCCTAACCTCCCGGCAGGAGGTGGACGATATGCGCACGGCGGCGGGCCGGTTCGACGTGGGGGAGGCGGGGAGCTTCGACCTGGGCTGGTCCGGCGCGGGGCAGTATCACGACCTGGTGAACCCCGCCGCCATGGTTCGCTTCGTGGCCGCCATCGCGGGCCGGGGGGACACGCCGCGCCTGACCTTACAGCGGGACTACACCCACCTGGGCGTCACCCGCGACCATATCCTGGCCGCCACCACGGCGGAGAAGCTGGGGGAGATCATGGAGTACGCGGTACAGCGCACCTACGGCCCGGACAACTTCCCCGGCCTTAAGCTCCACGCCAAATCCGGCACCGCCGAGGTGGGGACGGAGAAGCCCAACGCCTGGTTCGTGGGCTATATCGACGACCCCCTGCACCCCTATGCCTTCGCCGTCTGCGTGGAGAACGCCGGTTCCGGCGCCTCCCAGGCCGGGAAGGTGGCCAACGCCGTTTTGCAGGCGTGTACGCAATAAAGGGCGGACTTGAACGAAAATACGCTGATGTGTACGAAATAACGCCTTTGTCTGGACAAAGCAGGAAATCTGTGCTAAAATAATTTTTTACCATATACGACCATACACCCAGGACCGTACACGCCGCCGGACGCGGCGCGGGGCGGGCGCTTTTCGGAACGGAGGCGGAACATGGAAGCCATCAAAATACTGGCCGCGGGGGCCCTGGGGTACCTTATCGGCTCTGTATCCTGGGCGGTGGTGATGAGCTGGCTCGTCAGCCGCAAGGACGTGCGCAACTACGGCAGCGGCAACGCCGGGGCCACCAACATGGCGCGGCTTTTCGGCATGGGCGTGGGGGCGGCCACCTTCCTTCTGGACGGGGCCAAGACGGTGGCCTCCATGCTCCTGGGCAAGCTGGTGGGCGGCTATTACGGCTTCCTGGCGGCGGGGTACTGCTGTCTTTTGGGCCACTGCTTCCCCGTTTATTTCGGCTTCAAGGGCGGGAAGGGCGTCTCCGTAGGGGCCGCTCTGGGGCTGATGCTCCACTGGAAGGTGTTTGTCATAATCGTGGCGGCCTTTTTCATAACCTTTTTCATCACCCGGCGCGTCTCCGCCGGTTCCATCATGTGTACCGTGGCCTTCGTCCCCGGCGAGCTGGCGGCGGGGATCCGGGACTGGCCCACGCTCCTTTTCGGCGCCGCGGCGGCGGTGACGGTGTTCATTATGCACCGGGGGAACCTGAAAAGGCTCCTGAAGGGGGAGGAAAAGCCCTTCCGTCCGGGGAAAACGGGCTTTTTGCGGCATAAAAAACAGTGATTTACGGGGATTTTCCAAGCTTTTTCAAAAAAACTGTGGCAATTTGCGGGCAACTGTGTTATAGTGATTATGGTAACTGATTTCCATAGACAGGGAGGCAATCGGAATGAAACTGATCATGGCCGCGTTTTTGGGGCTGGTGCAGGGGATAAGCGAGTTTTTGCCTATCTCCAGCTCCGGGCATCTGTCCATCTTCCAGAACCTTTTCAACCTGCAGTACGAGGAGAACGAGCATCTGCTTTTTGACGTGCTTCTGCACATCGGCACGCTGACGGCGGTGTTCATCTTCTACTGGAAGGATATCCGCTCCATGGTGACGGACACCTTGAGCTTTGTGGCCGGGAACACCCGGGACGCCGGTGAGGGCGGGCGGCTGAAGCCCTCGGTGCGGCTGGTGTTCCTTATCATCGTGGCCACCCTGCCGCTGCTGGTGGTACTGCCCTTCAACGACGCCATCGGCGACCTGTGCAAGAATACCCCCTTTATCTCCTTCGCCCTGATCGTCACCGGCGTGCTGATCTACATATCCGGGAAGCTCACCGAGGGGCGCAAGAACGAGAAGACCGCCTCGGTGGTGGACGCGCTCATCGTGGGCGCGGCCCAGGCCGTGGCGACTATCCCCGGCGTGTCCCGCTCCGGGACCACCATCACCGTGGGCCTGGCCCGGGGCTATAAGCGGGAATTCGCGGTGCGGTTCTCCTTCCTCATGTCCATTCCCGCCGTGCTGGGCTCCGCCCTGCTGACCTTGGTGAAGGCCATCACCTCCGGCACCATCGTCTGGACCAATATCCCGGCGTATCTGGTGGGTATGGCCGTGGCGGGCGTCACGGGCTATTTCGCCCTGGTATTGCTGAAAAAGATGGTCATGTCCGGCAACGCCTTTTCCAAATTCGCCTACTACTGCTGGGGCGCGGGTATCGTTTCGCTGATCCTGTCCCTGTTCCTTGAGTGATTTGAGATTTAAGGTGATTTGAGACTTAAGATAACGGGAGTCAACACGCGTATTTTTCGGATAGTTTTATGAGGTTTTTCAATGGCTGAACAGAAGAAAAAAACAACTGCTGCCGGGGGATCCTCCGGCAGCAAGCCGTCAAAGAGCAGGTCTTCCTCCGCCGGGAGCAAGACCTCCAAGGCCGCCCAGGCCAAGACGGCGGCGGCCAGGGCCAGAATGAACGAGGCCAGGGCCCGCCGCAGGAGGACTGTGGGCGCGCTGGCGCTGGCCTTTGTGGGCCTTTTGACCCTGCTGGGGTATTTTACCTCCGACGGGGTGGTGGTGAAGCTCCTGCGGGGGCTTCTGACGGGGCTTTTCGGCGGGGGATTCTACCTTTTGCCGCCTATGCTCCTGACCTCGGCGGTGCTGCTGGTGATGGATCGGGACGGGAAGGCCGGGGGACGGGTCGCCGCCGCCCTGGCGGTGCCGGTGCTTACCGCCGCCTTCTGCCAGGTGTTTGCCAAAACCTATGACCTGGATATGAAGATGTTCCGCTATCTCTGGCAGGACGGACAGGCCCTGGCCGGAGGCGGCGCCGTGGGGGGCTGTGTGGGCCTTGTGTTTACCAGGCTCTTTTCCAAGGCCGGGGCGGTGATCATTCTCATCTTCCTGTCGGCCTTTACCCTTCTGACCCTGTCGGGCATGACCCTGCGGGGGCTGGTGGATATGGTCCGCCAGGGGAGGCGCGAGCGGGAGGAGCGGGAGATGGAGGCGTATATGAACGCCCCGGAGTCTGAGCCGGAGCCGGCCTCCCGGCCAACGGAGAGCCGCCGCCGGGCGGAGCAGGCCCGGCAGAGCATCAACGTCCCCGCTCCCGGCGAGGCCCCCGCCCCGCCGGTCCAGGAGGCACAGCCTGTCCGCCGCCGCGCGCCCTTTGATATCCCCATGGACGACGAGCCGGAGGAGATGCCGGAACACGCCGGGGATCGGCCCCAGGCGGAGGCCCCGAAAAAGAGCGGATTTTTCAACAAAAAGCAGGGCGCGCCCGCGCCGGACAGCCTGTTTGTCCAGCCGGGGGAGGAGAGCCGGGAGGCCGAGGCGGAGACGGCCCGGCAGCCGGAGAGGCCCGCGAAGCCCGCGCCCGTACCTATCGAGACAGTGAAGCGCCCCGCCGAGACGGAGGCGCGGGTGGCCACCGCGAAGCCCGCGCCTATCCCCGTGACGCCCGCGGCCCCCGCCCAGACGCTTGCCAAGGGGGAGGCCGCCGCGGCGGCGGGGGAGATCGCCAGCCTTGTGGAAGAGGGGGCCAGGCGCGAGGGCGAGCGGGCGTATCAGTTCCCGCCCATCACCCTGCTGAACGAGCCGGTGAGGAGCGGCAGCCGGGACAGCCAGGACGAGCTTGCCGCCACCAAGGACAGGCTGGAGCTGTGCCTGAGATCCTTCGGCGTCAACGTCACCGTGTCCAACATCGTCCACGGGCCGTCCGTCACCCGCTATGAGATGGAGCTGGAGATCGGCGTGAAGCTCAATAAGCTGACGAATCTGGCCGACGACATCGCCCTGGCCCTGGGCGTGACGGGGGTGCGCATCGCCGCCATTCCCAATAAGATCTCCACCGTGGGCATAGAGGTTCCCAACAAAAACGTCTCCACCGTGTATCTTCGGGAGATCATCGACGCACCGGAATTCAGGAACGCCAAGTCAAAGCTGACCTTTGCCATCGGGAAGAACATCTCCGGCGACGTGATGGTGGGGAATATCTCCAAGCTGCCGCACCTTCTGGTGGCCGGTACCACAGGCTCGGGCAAGTCGGTGTGCTTAAACTCCCTGATCCTGAGCCTGATGTATAAGGCGACGCCTGAGGAAGTCAAGTTCATCATGATCGACCCTAAGATGGTGGAGTTCAAGATCTACAACGGGATCCCCCACCTGCTGATCCCCGTGGTCACCGAGGCCAAGAAGGCCGCCGGGGCGCTCCAGTGGGCGGTGGTGGAGATGATGAAACGCTACCGGCTCTTTTCCGACGCCGGGGCCAGGGATCTCATGGGCTACAACGCCCAGCTTGACCCGGAGACGCCCAAGATCCCCCAGATCGTGGTGATCATCGACGAGTTGGCCGATCTTATGATGATCGCCGCCAAGGAGGTGGAGGAGTCCATCTGCCGGGTGGCCCAGATGGGCCGCGCCGCCGGGGTGCATCTGGTGATCGCCACCCAAAGCCCCCGCGCCGACGTGATCACCGGCCTTATGAAAGCCAATATCCCCTCCCGCATCGCCCTGAAGGTGGCCTCGTCGCTGGAGTCCCGGATCATTCTGGACGCGGGCGGCGCGGCGGACAAGCTGGTGGGCAACGGCGATATGCTCTACGCCCCCATCGGGGCCTCCAAGCCCACCCGTATCCAGGGTACCTGGGTGTCCGACGAGGAGCGGGAGGCCGTTATCGAGTACGTCAAGCGGGCCTCCGGCGAGGTGAGCTACTCCGAGGACGTGATCTATGAGATCGAAAAGGCCGCGGCGGAGAAGGAATCCGGCGGCAAGGGAGGGCCGGCACAGAGCCAGGAGGACAAGTTCAAGGACTACGATGAGCTGCTGCCCCAGGCGGCGGAGATCATCTTTGAGACGAAGATCGCCAGCGTCTCCGCCCTGCAGAGGCGGCTGAAGCTGGGCTACGCCAGGGCCGCCCGAATCGTGGATCAGCTGGAGGAGGTGGGGGTCTTAGGCCCCTTTGAAGGCTCCAAGCCCCGGCAGATCATCATGACCTATCAGCAGTGGCAGGAGATGCAGTTCGTCCAGGGTACCGCGCCCATCGGGCAGACGGCGGGGCCGGAGAGTATGGCCTTGCCGGAGGACGGCGACGAGGACGGAGAGGAGCTTGCCGATGACGGCGAATAAGAGGGCGCGGAGATGAAGGAGCTGGGAAAAAAGCTGGCCGCCGGGGGCTTTTTGCTCCAGGGGGCGGCGGGCGCTCTGCTGGGCCTTTTGTATCTTGTCGCCGGGGAGAGCCTGACGGAGCTTTTTCTTGACGAGGCGATCACCGGCGGCGCGGCGGGACAGGCGGCGGGGGTACTCAGTACCCTCAGCGGCGTGGGCATGATCCTGGCCGCCGCCGGGTTCGCCCTGCGGTATGTGGAGCTGCGGCGCGGGGCCGATCTGGCCGTGGCGGCGCTGATGATCCTGTCCCTGATGATCGCCTTTTTCACCCCGGGCTACGCGGCGCTCCAGCCGGTGCTGGGGTGGGCGTATATGGCGGTGATGATCTTTACGGCCCTGCGCCGCAAGAAGCTCTTGCTGTTCGGCCTGGTGACGGCGGCCCTGGCGTTCCAGGCGGCGGGCGGGCCGGTGGCCTCCCTGCTGCCGGATACCCCGGCCGTGCAGGGGATCCTCTCGGCGGCGGTGTCCGCCTACTGCTACGCCGCCCTGGCCCTCTACGTCTGGCGGATCGACGCCAGGACGGAGTAAAAAGGGGAATAGACGACGAAAAAAGACGGGCCGACCGATGGGTGGCCCGTTGTTGCCTGTCGAAAAAGGCCGTTGGCCTTTTCCGACAAAGGGGAACGTGCGGAAAAATTCGGGTGAATTTTGCGAAATTCACCCGAATTTTCCCTGCCGTCACGCCGCGCGCGCCGCAAGGCGGCACACTTGCGTGACAAAAGGGATTTTTTCCGACGTACATGCCGCCGGAAAAAACGCTCAAGTTGAGTTTTTTGACAAACTGTACGGGCCGGACACCCGGCCGGCCCGCCTGACGATTTATGAAAAATCTATCTTTAAACGCCGTACGGGCCGCCGCCCACGGCGGCCCACCGAATTACCGAAAAGCCTCCCCATAAGTTGTAGGGGCCGCCTCTCTTGGCGGCCCGCCGTCTTACGCAGAGGTTATAAAATTCATGTTTATTTCGTACAACGATTTCGTAGGGGTCGCCCTCCCGGGCGACCCGTCCATCGTTGATTGACAGCCCGGAGTTTGACCGGGACGGGCCGCCGGGGACGGCGGCCCCTACGGGTGCGTTTAACGTAATGCGCCGGAAATTCGGCGGGCCGCCTGGAGAGGCGGCCCCTACAAGGGCGTACGATGGTATTTTCGTGGTTCGATAGGCGGGCCGGCCGGGTGTCCGGCCCGTACGGAAAATTTTTACGCTGGGGGAAGCGAAAAGATATGGGGAAGATGTTGCGTATGACGTGGGCCGCCGTGGGCGGCGGCCCGTACAGCGTTGAAATTAAATTTCCAGAAATTTGGCGGGCCGCATTGGGGCCCCTACGGGGGCGTTTAACGTATTGTTTCAGGAATTTGGGGGGGATTATCAGATCAGCGCGCAGACGGCCTCGGAGTAGGCGGACAGATCCTCCACGGGCAGGCCGGCCAGGAGCTTGGCCTGGG
>CANPWM010000061.1 GCA_947584295.1 uncultured Oscillospiraceae bacterium
AAGGTCTACGAGGACGCGCTCTGCTACGCCTTCCGGGACATCAATCCCCAGGCGCCCACCCACATTCTGGTGGTTCCCAAGGCGCATATCCAGTCCGTGGCGGACATCGACGGCAAGAACGCCGCCCTGGTGGGCCACATCTTCACCGTCATCGCCAAGATCGCGGCGGAGGAGGGCCTTACGGGCGGCTATCGCGTCATCTCCAACTGCGGTCCCGACGCGGGCCAGACCGTCCCCCACCTGCATTTTCACATTCTTGGCGGCGTGAAGATGGCCGAACAGATGGTGTGAACCGGCGTATATTCGATTCCCGCCGCCTTAACCCGCGCAGTTCTTGATTTTTTCCCGGAAAAGGGCTACAATATGAACAGCTACTATAAGCAGGAGGCACACTATGAGTAAAGGAAAATTCTACCTTTCCACCGCCATCGCCTACGCGTCCGGCAAGCCCCACATCGGCAACACCTATGAGATCGTTTTAGCCGACGCCATCTGCCGTTTCAAGCGAATGGAGGGCTATGACGTGTACTTCCAGACCGGCACTGACGAGCATGGGCAGAAGATCCAGGAGAAGGCCGAGGCCGCCGGGGTCAGCCCCCAGGCGTTTGTGGACGGCACCGCCGGGGAGATCCGGCGCATCTGGGATCTGATGAACACCAGCTACGACCGGTTCGTGCGCACCACCGACCCGGAGCATGAGCGGAAGATCCAGGACATCTTTGAGAAAATGCTGGCCTCCGGCGACATCTACAAGAGCAAATACGAGGGCTGGTACTGCACCCCCTGCGAGTCCTTCTGGACGGAGAGCCAGCTGGTGGATCACAAATGCCCCGACTGCGGGCGGGAGGTGAAGTGGGCCGAGGAGGAGGCGTACTTCTTCCGGCTTTCCAAATACACCGAGCCGCTGCGGCAATACATCGAGGAACACCCGGACTTCATTCAGCCGGAGGCCCGGAAGAACGAGATGATCAACAACTTCCTAAAGCCGGGACTTCAGGATCTGTGCATCTCCCGCACCAGCTTCACCTGGGGGATCCCGGTGCGCTCCGACCCCCGGCACGTGGTATACGTCTGGCTGGACGCCCTCTTTAACTACGCCACCTTCCCGGGCCTGGAGGTGAACGGGGCGCCGTGCGGGGAGGCATACCAGAAATATTGGCCGGCGGACGTACACCTTATCGGCAAGGACATTTTGCGGTTCCACACTCTCTACTGGCCGGCGTTTTTGATGTCCATGGGCCTGCCCCTGCCCAAGCAGGTGTTTGGTCACCCGTGGCTTTTGATGAGCGACGGCAAAATGTCGAAATCCAAGGGCAACGTCCTCTACGCCGACGACCTGGTGGCCCTTTACGGCGTGGACGCGGTGCGGTATTATGTGCTGCACGAGATGCCCTTCGCCTCCGACGGCACCATGAGCCACGACCTTGTCATCGAGCGGATAAACTCTGACCTGGCCAACATTCTGGGCAACCTGGTAAACCGCACGGTGTCCATGCAGAACAAGTATTTTGGCGGCGTGGTGGGTTCCAACGCCAACCTGGAGCCGCTGGACGCGGAGCTGATCGACCTGGCCCTCCAGACGCCCAGGCGGTGCCAGGAGAAGATGAATACCCTCCATGTGGCCGACGCCATCGACGAGATCTTCACCCTTCTCAGGCGGGCCAACAAGTATGTGGACGAGACGCAGCCCTGGGTGCTGGGGCGGAGCGAGGAGACGAAGCCCCGCCTGGCCACCGTGCTCTATAACCTTTTGGAGACGGTGCGCATCAGCGCCGCGCTCCTGTCCCCCTTCCTGCCGGAGACGGCGGAGAAGATCTTCCGGCAGCTGGAGCTGCCCGTGTCCGGCTGGGAGAGCCTTGCCTCCTTCGGCGCTATCCCGGAGGGGCATAAGATCGGCAAGCCGGAGATCCTCTTTGCCCGCATCGACCCCGCCGAAAAGGCCAGGGAGATCGAGGCCTTTTACGCCGCCAAGAACCCCGCGCCCGCCTCAGACCCCGTTCTGCCCGACGTGACCATCGACGAGTTCGCCAAATGCGATATGCGGGTGTGCAAGGTGCTGAGCTGTGAGAACGTGAAGAAGTCCGAGCGGCTTTTGAAGTTCACCCTGGACGACGGCTCCGGCGCCCCCAGGCAGATCCTCTCCGGCATCGCCAAGTTCTATAAGCCGGAGGAGCTGGTCGGGAAGACCGTCGTGGCTATTTTGAACCTCCCCGCCCGGAAGATGATGGGGCTGGAGTCCAACGGTATGCTGATCTCCGCCGTCAAGGAGGAGAACGGTGAGGAGAAGCTGCACCTTCTCATGCTGGACGACGCCATTCCGGCGGGCTATAAGCTGTGCTGATTTGATCAACAGGCAAAAAAAGAGCGCCCCAGGGGCGCTCTTTTTTCAGTTTGTCAAAAAACTCAAGTCAAGTGTTTTTTCCGGCGGCATGTACGTCGGAAAAAATACCTTTTGTCGCCCAAGTGTGTCCCTGCGGGGCGCGCGCAGGGCGACAGCAGGGTAATTTTCTCTGAATTTCGCAAAATTCAGAGAAAATTACCCGCACGTTCCCCTTGTCGGAAAAAGCCCGTCAGGGCTTTTTCGACAGTCAAAACTCGATGGGTTCCGCCGGTTCGGGCTGGTAGTGGATCAGCTCGTTGTAGAAGTTGGCCACGGACAGGTTGATATAGGGCGTCAGGTAGATGTTGAGCAGGGGCGCGCCCAGGAGGCTCGACACCAGATTGGCGGCGATGAACCAGAAAAAGAAGGAGAAATACAGCTTGAAAAGCCGCCATTTGTGGCCGCGCATCAGCCGCGCAGACTCCTTCATGCAGGCCACGGCGCCCTTGTCCGGGTCGTCCAGCAGCACCATCACCGACAGGGAGAACATGAGGCTGAAGATAAGGCCCGGGATCACCAGGAAGACGCTGCCCACCGCCACCGCCAGGCCCGTCAGCAGGCCGATGGCGACGGTCTTGAAGGTGATCTTGAAGCCGTGCATCAGATAGCCCACGGAGGTGTCCTTCTGGCGGCTCTCAGTGAGGATATGATGGGTGTAGCCCGCCGCCAGGGGCAGGGAGATCAGCGTCACCAGCACCGACAGCAGCGGCCCCATCGCGCCCCGCCCGGCGAAGAACTCCGTGACCGGGGGAATGGAGGCGTAGATCTGGTTGAGAATGGCCTGGAGCTTCTCCGGGTCGTTCATGGCCTCCCGCACCTGGCCGGTGTAGGAGTTCACCAGGTCGTTGACCGCCCTGACGTACGCGTTGACGCCGGACAGCTCGTTGGAGAAGTAGTTGATGAGGTAGTCCGCCACGATATACACGGCGGCCACCAGCAGAATGGGGAACATTCGCTGGCGCAGGCGCGATCTGGCGCGGAGCTTCATCTCGCGGGAGTTGGAAAACATCTGAAAAACCCCTTTCTTTAGAGCGTTTGTACTACGTTTTTATAGATGCGCCGCAGCAGGAACAGGGACACGGCCAGGCTCACCGTCTCGGCGATGGGGAAGCACCACCACACCGTCCGGAGGCCGAAGGCCTTGGAGAAGATATAGGCCACCGGCAGAAGTACTACGATCTGCCGCAGGAAGGAGACGATGGCGGAGTATACCCCGTTGCCCAGGGCCTGAAAAACGCTGCCTATGACGATGCAGGCCCCGCACAGGAGGAAGTGTATGGAGATGATGCGCAGGGCCGGGACGCCGATCTCCAGCATATAGGGGGAGGCGTCGAACATGCCCAGCAGGGCCTCCGGGAAGAGCTGGAAGGCCAGGAACCCCGCCGCCGTGATGCACTCGGCGAAGATCACGCTGTACCGCACGGTCTTCATGATGCGCTCCCTCTGCCGCGCGCCGTAGTTGTAGGCGATGATAGGCACCATGCCGGCGTTCAGGCCGAACACGGGCATACACACAAAGGACTGGATCTTGAAATACGCCCCGAACACCGCCGCCGCGGTGGAGGAGAAGGCCATGAGGATACGGTTCATCACATAGCTCATCACCGAACCGATGGCCTGCATCACCGTGGTGGGGATACCGATGAGGAGCATCTGCCGGAAGACCCGCCGCTCGCACCGGAAAAGGAGCCGGGGCTCTATCCTGATCTCCCGGTTGACCAGGCGGTTCAGCACCGCCCCTAAAATCGCCGCCGTGATCTGGCCAATGACCGTCGCCACCGCCGCCCCGGCCACGCCCAGACGGGGGAACCCCGCCAGACCGAAGATCATGATGGGGTCTAAGATGATGTTGATGATGGCGCCGGTGGCCTGGGTGACCATGGACCAGACGGTTCTGCCCGTGGATTGGAACAGCCGCTCCGAGGCGATCTGGGCAAAGATGCCAAAGGAGAAGACGCAGACGATGGACAGATACTGCACGCCGTATTCCAAAATCTCCGGGTCCGTGTCCGCCGTCACCTGGGTGGTCATAAAGGGCCGGGTCAGCAGCAGGCCAAAAATCAGGAACAGGATATAGCACACCGCCATCAGCAAGATCCCGTGGCGGGCCACCTTGTTGGCCTCGTCAGGCTTTTTCTCCCCCAGCGCCCGGGACAGCAGGGCGTTCATGCCCACGCCCACGCCGTTGGCAAAGGCGATGATCAGCGTCTGGATCGGGAAGGCCAGGGAGACGGCGGTCAGCGCGTTCTCGCTGACACGGGCCACGAACATGCTGTCCACGATGTTGTAAAGCGCCTGGACCAGCATGGAGGCCATCATGGGGAGCGACATGGTGATCAGCAGCTTCCCTACCGGCATGACGCCCATCTTGTTTTCTTTCATATCTGTCTCTCTCCCGCGACCGGGGCAGATTCGGCCCCGTTATGTTCTATCATAATCAATTTATAAAATTTGTCAAGTGCAATGTACGGGCCGCCGCGTGGGAGGCCCGTACATCTATTTAAGAATTGCATCAATAAATTTGTTTGGCGTGCTTGACAATAGTTATTTTTATGATATAATATACTATGCTGATGTTTATTTGAAGTACCGCACCGCTGAGGTGAACAGCTTCATGTCGTACTCGCCGGGGACGTTCTTATACAGGCCCCCCACGCGCTCGGAGTGGCCCATTTTGCCGAAAACGCGTCCGTCGGGGCTGGTGATGCCCTCGATGGCAGCCACGGAGCCGTTGGGGTTGTGGGCGATGTCCATGGTGGGGCGGCCGGCGAAGTCCACATACTGGGTGGCGATCTGGCCCTTTTCGGCCATCTGGGCCACTGTCTGGGCGGAGGCCAGGAACTTGCCCTCGCCGTGGGAGATGGGGACGGTGAAGATCTGGCCCGGCTCGGCGGCGGCCAGCCAGGGGGACTTGTTGGAGGCCACCTTGATCCGCACAAGGCGGGACTGGTGGCGGCCGATGGTGTTGTAGGTCAGGGTGGGACACGTCTCGTCGGTGTCCAGGATCCTGCCGTAAGGCACCAGGCCCAGCTTGATCAGGGCCTGGAAGCCGTTGCAGATGCCGCCCATCAGGCCGTCCCGGCGCTCCAGAAGGTCGGTGACGGCGTCCTTGACCTTCCCCGCGCGGAAGAAGGCGGTGATGAACTTGCCGGAGCCGTCCGGCTCGTCGCCGCCGGAGAAGCCGCCGGGGATAAAGAGGATCTGGGAATCCTCCACCCGTTTGGCGAAGGCCTCGACGCTTTCGGCGATGGCGGCGCTGGACTGGTTGCGGATCACGAAGATCTCGGCCTCGGCGCCCGCCTCCTCAAAGCGGCGGGCGGTGTCGTACTCGCAGTTGGTGCCGGGGAACACGGGGATCAGCACCCGGGGCTTTGCCACGGACGCCTTGGGGGTGACGCGGGTGATGGCCATGAAGCTGTACTCCGGGGCGGGGACGTCCTCCCCGGCGCGGGTGGGATAGACCTTCTCCAGCCGTCCCTCCCAGGCAGCCAGCAGGGTGGAAAGCTCCGGGCTTTCGTCCTTATACTCGATCTCGCCGCTGGCGGTGGTGACGCCCAGGACGTTCTCGGCGGTCTCCCCGGTCATCTCCAGCAGGAAGGAGCCGTAGCAGGGGGCGAAGATGGCGTCCATCTCCACGGCGGAGGAGAACTTGAAGCCCACGCCGTTGCCGACGCACATTTTGAACACCGCCTCGGCAGGCCCGCCGCAGGTGGGGGTCCAGGCGGCCACGGCCTCGCCGGAACGCAGCAGGGCCGTGACGCGCTGGTACAGCTTTTTCAGGCTCTCCGCGTCGGGCAGGCCGTTTTTCGTCTCCGGCTTCAGCCAGATGACCTTGTGGCCGGGGGCCTTGAACTCCCCGGAGACCACGTCGCTCTCCTTGCCCATGGTGACGGCGAAGCTCACCAGGGTGGGCGGCACGTCCAGATCCTCAAAGGAGCCGGACATGGAGTCCTTGCCGCCGATGGCGGCGATCCCCAGCTCCCGCTGGGCCTTCAACGCGCCCAGCAGGGCCGCCAGGGGCTGGCCCCAACGCTCCGGGTCGCTGCCCGGGCGGCAGAAATATTCCTGGAAGGTGAGGTACACGTCCTCAAAGGCCGCTCCCTGGGCGATGAGCTTGGAGACGGACTCCACCACCGCCAGATACGCGCCCCTGAAGGGGCTGGCCTGGGTGACGGCGGGGTTGTAGCCCCAGGCCATAAAGGAGCAGTCCGCCGTATGCCCGTGATCCAGGGGGAGCCGGTGGGCCATGGCCTGAATGGGGGTCAGCTGGTTCTTGCCGCCGAAGGGCATCAGCAGGCTGGCCGCGCCGATGGTGGAGTCGAACCGCTCGGAAAGTCCCCGCTTGGAGCATACGTTCAGGTCGGAGACGGTTTTCAGCATATTCTCGGTAAAGGAGCCGTCCACCCCCGTGGGGATCGCCCGGGGGGCCGGGACCTTGACGGCGGTGTGCTTGGGCGCGCCGTTGGTGTTCAAAAAGTCACGGGAGATATCTACGATCTTCTTCCCGTTCCACTCCATCACGAGCCGGGGTTCTCTTGTGACCACGGCCACTACGGTGGCCTCCAGGTTCTCCCTGTCCGCCAGCTCCATGAACTCGTCCCTGTCCTCCGGCGAGACCACCACGGCCATACGCTCCTGGGACTCGGAGATGGCAAGCTCCGTGCCGTCCAGGCCCTCGTATTTCCGGGGGACGGCGTTCAGGTCGATGAGAAGCCCGTCCGCCAGCTCGCCCACGGCCACGCTGACGCCGCCGGCGCCGAAGTCGTTGCACCGCTTGATGAGGCGGGTGGCCAGGGGGTTGCGGAAAAGCCGCTGGAGCTTGCGCTCCTCGGGGGCGTTGCCCTTTTGCACCTCGGCCCCGCAGGTTTCTACGGAGTGGGCGTTGTGGGCCTTGGAGGAGCCGGTGGCCCCGCCGATGCCGTCACGGCCTGTGCGGCCCCCCAGCAGGATCACGATATCCCCCGGCAGGGGGGCTTCACGCCGCACGTTCTCCGCCGGGGCCGCCCCCAGGACGGCGCCGATCTCCATGTGCTTGGCGGCGTAGCCGGGGTGGTAGATCTCGTCCACGATGCCGGTGGCAAGGCCGATCTGGTTGCCGTAGGAGCTGTACCCCGCCGCCGCGCCGGTGACAAGCTGGCGCTGGGGAAGCTTGCCGGCCAGGGTCTCGGACACCGGCACGGTGGGGTCGGAGGCGCCGGTGACGCGCATGGCGGCATAGACATAGCTGCGCCCGGACAGGGGGTCGCGAATGGCCCCGCCGATGCAGGTGGCCGCGCCGCCGAAGGGTTCGATCTCCGTGGGGTGGTTGTGCGTCTCGTTTTTGAAAAGCAACAGCCAGTCCTGGCTCTCCCCGTCCACGTCGATCTTGATCTTCACCGTGCAGGCGTTGATCTCCTCGGACTCGTCCAGCCGGGGCAGCAGGCCCTTATGCTTCAGATATTTGGCGCCTACGGTGGCGATGTCCATGAGGCAGGGGGGCTTTTTGTCCCCGCACTCGATGCGCATAGCCAGATAGTTCTCATACTCCGCCTGGGCCTCCGGGTCGTCGAAGGAGACGCTGTCGATGTGGGTGAGGAAGGTGGTGTGGCGGCAGTGGTCGGACCAGTAGGTGTCGATCATGCGGATCTCGGTGATGGTGGGTTCCCGGCCCTCGGACTTGAAGTAGTCCCGGCAGAAGAAAAGGTCGTCGGCGTCCATGGCAAGGCCGTATTTGGCCACAAATTCCGCAATGGCCTCGTGGTCAAGGCTTGTGAAGCCCGTCAGCGTCTCCACCTGGGTGGGAACGGTGTAGTCGGTCTTCAGGGTGGCGAACCTGTCCAGGGACGCCTCCCGGGCCTCCACGGGGTTGATGACGTATTTTTTGATCCGCTCCACGTCCTTCTGGGAGAGCCTGCCCCGCAGGACGTACACCTTGGCGGTGCGCACCGTGGGCCGCTCCCCCTGGGAGATGATCTGGATACACTGGGCCGCCGAATCGGCCCGCTGGTCGAACTGGCCCGGCAGATACTCCACGGCGAACACCGTGCCGCCGGTGCTGTCAAGCTCGGAATAGGTCACGTCAAGCTGCGGCTCGGAGAAGACCGTCCGCACCGCCGTGTGGAACAGGGCCTCGTCGATCCCCTCCACGTCGTAGCGGTTGAGGATCCGCACGCCCCGCAGCTCCCTGATTCCCAAAAGCTCCCGCAGATCCGACGCCAGGGCGTCGGCCTCCAGGGTCAGGCCGTTTCGTTTCTCCACATATACTCTGTAAACCATGTCCAGTCCCCTTCTCAATCCTTCAGGGCGTCCAGCGCCCGTTTTCCGATATCCCGGCGGCAGAAGCCGTTGGCAAAGGTCACGCTGTCCGCCACCTGATAGGCCGCCTCCACGGCCTTTTCAAGCGAATCCTCCACGGCCACGCACCCTAAGACGCGCCCGCCGTGGCTCAGGAGCTTTCCGTCCTTTGCCTCCGCCCCAGCCACATAGATCTCCCGGTTCTCCCCCAGGGCGGGCAGGACGATCTCAAAGCCGCTCTGGTATTTGACGGGGTAGCCCTTGGAGGCCAGCACCACGCAGCAGGCGGCTTTGTCGGAGAACTTGACCTCCGTATCAGAGAGCCGCCCCTCGGTCACCGCCCGCATGACGGTGAGCAGGTCGGACTCCAGAAGCGGCAGGACTACCTGGGTCTCCGGGTCGCCGAAGCGGCAGTTGTACTCGATGACCTTGGGGCCGTCCTTTGTAAGCATCAGGCCGAAATAGAGGCACCCCCGGAAGGGCCGCCCCTCGGCGTTCATGGCCTCCACGGTGGGCAGGAAGATCTCCTTCATACACCGCTCCGCCACCTCCGGGGTGTAATAGGGGTTGGGGGCCACGGTACCCATGCCGCCGGTGTTGGGGCCGGTGTCGTTGTCCCCCGCCCTCTTGTGATCCATGCTGGACACCATCGGCACCACGGTCTTGCCGTCGGTGAAGCTGAGGACGGAGACCTCCGGGCCCTCCAGGTACTCCTCGATGACTACGGTGGAGCCGGAGGCGCCGAATTTGCCCTCCGCCATCATCTCCCGGACAGCCGTCTTGGCCTCGGCCACGGTCCGGGCCACGGTGACGCCCTTGCCCAAGGCCAGGCCGTCGGCCTTTACCACGATGGGCGCGCCTACCCTGTCCACATAGCGCATGGCCTTGTCCATGTCGGTGAACGTCTCGAACCGGGCGGTGGGGATATGGTACTTTTTCATGAGACGCTTGGAGAACGCCTTGCTGGCCTCGATGACGGCGGCGTTTTTGCGGGGGCCGAAGGCGGGGATCCCCGCCCGCTCCAGCTCGTCCACGCACCCCAGCGCCAGGGGGTCGTCCGGGGCCACCACGGCGTAGTCCACCTTCTTTTCCACGGCGAAGGCGACGATCTTCTCAATGTCCGTGGCCCCGATGGGGACGCACTGGGCGTCCGCGGCGATGCCGCCGTTGCCGGGGAGGGCGTAAATGACGTCCACCGCCGGGTTCTTTTTCAGGGCCTTGATAATGGCGTGCTCGCGGCCTCCGCCGCCCACCACAAGAATTTTCATGAAAACGCCTCCGTTTTTTGATTCCCAAATTCCTGATATTTTTTCCGGCGGCATGTACGTCGGAAAAAATCCCTTTTGTCACGCAAGTGTGCTAATGGGGCCCCCGCCGGGCCGCTGCCCGGTGGGGAGAGGCGGAGCGAAGTCCGCGACTGAGCCTTCGCGCCTGCGCGGAGGTGAGGTATCGCGACTTCCGCGACGACGACGCGCAGGGCGACAGCAGGACAATTTTCTCTGAATTTCGCAAAATTCAGAGAAAATTGCCCGCACGTTTCCCCTATCATTAAAAGGGCGGCAGCCCTTTTAATGATGAAAGAGTCTCATGCCGGTGAAGGCCATAGCCATGCCGTATTTGTTGGCCGCCTCGATCACGTTGTCGTCCCGGACGGAGCCGCCGGGTTCGGCGATATAGCTGACGCCGCTCTTGTGGGCCCGCTCCACGTTGTCCCCGAAGGGGAAGAAGGCGTCGGAGCCCAGGGAGACGCCGGTGATCTTGTCAAGATACGCCCGCTGCTCCTCGGCGGAGAAATATTGGGGCTGGCTGGTGAAATACCGCTGCCACACGCCGTCGGCGGTGACGTCCTCCTCATTGTGGTTGATGAAGCCGTCGATGACGTTGTCCCGATCCGCGCGGCCCAGGCCCTTTATAAAGGGCAGCTCCAGCACCCGGGGGGACTGGCGCAGGTGCCAGGTGTCGGCCTTGCCGCCGGCAAGGCGGGTGCAGTGGATACGGCTCTGCTGGCCGGCCCCCACGCCGATGGCCTGGCCGTCCGAGGCGTAGCACACGGAGTTGGACTGGGTGTATTTGAGGGTGATGAGGGAGATCACCAGATCCCGCTTGGCGGCGTCGGGGATAGACTTGTTGTCCGTCACCACGTTGTCCAAAAGGGCGTAGTCGATCTTGAAGTCGTTGCGGCCCTGGGAGAAGGTGACGCCGAAAACGTCCTTTGTCTCCTCATGCTCCGGCACATACTTTTCGTCGATCTTCACCACGTTATACCCGCCCTTTTTCTTGGCGGAGAGGATCTCCAGGGCCTCGGGGGTGTAGCCGGGGGCGATGACGCCGTCGCTGACCTCCCGCTTGATGATCCTGGCGGTGACGCCGTCGCAGATATCCGAAAGGGCGATCCAGTCGCCGAAGCTGCTCATGCGGTCCGTTCCGCGGGCGCGGGCGTAGGCGCAGGCCAGGGGGGAGTCGTCCAGACCCTGGATATCCCGGACGAAGCAGGCGGCCTTCTGGGCATCGGAGAGCTTCAGGCCGATGGCGGCCCCGGCGGGGGAGACGTGCTTGAAGCTGGCGGCGGCGGGCAGGCCCAGCTCGCGCTTCAGCTCCCGGACCAGCTGCCAGGAGTTCAGCGCGTCCAGGAAGTTGATGTACCCCGGGCGGCCGTTCAGAACCTCGATGGGCAGCTCCGCCCCGGAGCGCATATAGATCTTTGACGGCTTCTGGTTGGGGTTGCAGCCGTATTTCAGTTCAAATTCTGTCATATTCTGTCTCCTTGTTCTATAATGACACGGTCGTGGTGGGCCGCCGTGGGCGGCGGCCCGTACAGCCATTCACGAAACAGCTCAAAAAAACGCCGCAGGGGCCGCCGCCCACGGCGGCCCAGGAATTCACACGTTCTTATTGATGATGACGCTGTCGGCCTGGCCGGTGGCCAGATCAATAAAGCGCACATAGAGGGACACCTTGTTGTCCCCATTGAGGTTATCCCAGAGAAGCTCCGCGAATTCCCGGGCGCTCTCCGCCTCGATGGCCACCCGCTCCGGCTCGCCCTCAAAGCTGGGAATGGGGCTGCCGTCGCCTTTGTAGGTGTGGATAAAGTGGCCCATGCCGGCGATGGGCTTTTGGTACTCGTAGAAGTACCGGCAGCAGCAGGCGGGATCGCCGTCCATGCTCTTTAAGATGGACAGCTTGTAGCCGCCGTCCGGCGTGACCACGCCGGAGACGCGGGGCGTCCAGTTGGGGCCGTCCGGCTCAAATTCCCGGGTCCTGAGGGCGTCGGCGAAGCTCAGTCCCGCCGCGAGCCCTTCGGATATGGTGTCCGTCTGGTCGCCGTTGGTGACGACGGTCGTCCCGTCAAAAACCCTCACCGGGTGGTAGATGATGAGGCTGGGATCCTCCATCTTGGACTCGTCAAAGGCCCGCGTCCTGATGCCGTCCTCCGTGGCCTCAAAGACCCGGTTGCGGCTGTTCTGGCTCCGGCCCATGATGAAGTAGGCCACAACGGCCTTTTTGTCGTCCTTCGTCCGGCCCAGGACAATGCCCCGGCCGGGGTAGGTGTTCTCGCTCAGCAGCTTCGCTATGTCGTAGATCATGCTTTCCCCTCCACAATCGCTTTTGAAACGGTCTGGGCGGCCTGGGGGAGTATGACCCACTCGGCCTCCTGCATGACGCGCTTTTGTAAGATCTCCGGCGTGTCGCCGTCCTGTACCTCCACGGCCTTCTGGGCGATGATCCGCCCGCCGTCGGGGATCTCGTTGACAAAATGCACCGTGGCCCCGGTGACCTTGACCCCGTAGGCCAGGGCCGCCTCGTGTACCTTCAGCCCATAAAAGCCCTTGCCGCAGAAGCTGGGGATCAGGGCCGGGTGGACGTTGATGATCCGGTCGGGCCACTTGGCGGTAAA
>CANPWM010000062.1 GCA_947584295.1 uncultured Oscillospiraceae bacterium
GCCTGCTGGTTTTTCGGAGTGAATGACAGATAACACTTACAAAATTCCTGTCAAATCTTATTATACGAGGAGGAAAACACATGGAGAGACTGTTTGAATCGGAGCTTCGGGTGATGGAGCCGCTGTGGGAGGAGGGGGAGCTGTCCGCCGGACAGCTGGCCAAAAAGCTCAACGCCTCCTGCGGGTGGAATCGGAACACCACCTACACCGTCATCAAGAAGCTGGTGGACAAGGGGCTGGTGGAGCGCCGGGAGCCGGGCTTTCTTTGCAGGGCGCTGGTGAGCCGGGAGGAGATCCAGCGGCAGGAGACGGAGGGCCTGATCAACCGTTTCTTCGGCGGCTCCAGGACCGCCTTTATGTCGGCGTTCCTCTCGGAGAAGCTGACGGAGGACGAGGCGCGAAAGCTCCGGGAGCTGGTGGAAAAGCTCAGGTGACCGTATGGGACAGCTTTTGGAAAATACGCTGCTGGGCGGCGTGATGATCCTGGTGGCGGCGGCGCTGCGGCGCATACTGCGCGGGAGGCTCAGCCCCAACGTGGCGCTGCTGCTGTGGGCGGTGTGCCTGGCGCGGCTGTTGACGCCGGTACCCCTTACGGGGACGCTGTCCCCCTATGGGCCGGTGATCCGGGAGACGGAGACGGCGGCGTGGGCGGAGAGATATGAGGCGCCCGGCCCCGCCGTCCCCGGGACGGCGGCGGACGCCACGGAACCGGGGGCCTGGGGGGAGGAGATCCCCGCCCCGGCGCGGAGCTTTGCCGACGCTTTACCGGCGGTCTGGGCCGCTTTGGCGGCGCTTTTAGCGGCGCTGGGGGTGTGGGCGTGGTTCCGCTCCCGGCGGCGGGTCCGGGCTGTGCCGCTGGCGGGGGAGAGGCCGGAGGGCGTTCTCCCGGCCCGGGCGCGGCTTCGGATAGGGCGTGTTCCCGGCGCGCCGCTGACCTTTGGCGTGGTAAGGCCCGACGTGGTGGTGACGCCGGGGCTTCAGGGGAAGGAGTATACCTATGTGCTGGCCCACGAGGCGGCCCACGTCCGGCGGGGGGACAACCTGTGGCACTACGCCGCCGCGCTGGCGGTGTGCGTCCACTGGTTCAACCCGGCGGTGTGGCTGATGGCGGCGCTGATCCGGCGGGACGTGGAGCTGGCCTGTGACCGGGCGGTGCTGCGCCGCTTTGGCCCGGACAGGCGGGCGGAGTACGCCAACGCCGTCATAAGCCTGGCGGCCCCCGGCGGGGCGGCCTTTTCCTCCGGGTTTATCCGAAGGAGGACCAAGGAAAGGATCGTATCTATTATGAAATACAAGAAAATCACAATCACGGGGATCGTCGCGGCGGTGCTGGCGGTTTGCGCCGTGGCCGCCCTGGCCCTGACGCCGGAGATGGCGGACAGGGCGGAGGGGAAGGAATTCGTACTCTCCGAAAAGGGCGCGGGGGATATCAAAAGCGGGGAGCTGCGCTATCACATCACCCGCGCTTGGACGGCCCGCGACGAGAGCCAGATCCCGGAGGGGAAATTCAAGCCCTATTGCAACGTGAATCTGAGCCTTTTGGAAGGCGATGAGACCGACCCCATCATCGGCTTCTGGATCCAGGGCGGCACGCCCACGTTTATCCGGGAGGACGGCTCCTTTGACGAGGGAATGTATATGATCTTCGTGGAGCTGGAGATCAAAAACCTGGACTGCTCCAGCTATGTTCTGGGGGAGGGCGGAGGCACGCTGAATGACCCGTATCTGTTTGGCGGGCAATACCTGCTGGAGCTGACAGATGCAGGGAACACGCGCAGGACTTACTGGCCGGATTTCTACTCCTTCTACGGGGAGGGCTTTGACGCCGAGGCGGCCGGGGCGTATGAGAACTACAACGCCGCCAACGCGTGCCTGGCCTTTCGGCTGGAGCCGGGGGAGACGCGCACTGTGACCCTGGGGTTCATTATCTCCAACGACAGCGGCGCGCCCCTGCCGGAGCCGTCGGCTATCCTGGCAAGGCCGGTGACCGGGGGTTCCTACGGGACGGAGACGATGCTGACGCCGCTCCCGGGGATCACCTCTTCGGAGCTGAGGGAAAAGCTTGCGGAGATCAGAAACGAGATCGGTCAGCTGCAAACGGATATAAGGGATTTACAGGAGGAACAGTGACCGGGGAATTCCCGGCGGATTACGTTAAACGCACCTCGTACGGGCCAGACACTGGCCGGCCCGCCAAACGAATTACGATTCCGCCCTCCCCAAAAAGGTTGCGGCTTCGCCGCATATTAAAAAATAGTGGGCCGCCAAGAGAGGCGGCCCCTACAACATATGGGGAAGCTTTCCGTAATTTTTCGGGCGGGTTTTGAACCCGCCCCTACGGTTTTGAGGAAGATTTTTTCTCTCTTTTTGCAAAATCTTTTATCAGGGCTTGTAGGGGCCGCCTCTTTAGGCGGCCCGCCGTATTTCCGAATATCTACCCAACAACAATGCCACCCATCTTTTGATGGGTGGCATTGCTGTTGTTATTCAGTTTAAAGCAGCGTTACGCCGGAGTAGGCGCACTCGCGAATGGTGTTGTCGTCCCAGATGCTGGCCTGGACCTCGCCCACGTGGGCCTTTTTCAGAAGCAGCATACAAAGGCGCGACTGGCCGATGCCGCCGCCGATGGTCAGGGGCAGGCGGCCCTCCAGAAGCATCTTGTGGAAGGTGAGCGTGCGGCGCTGGTCACAGCCGCGCTCGGTGAGCTGGCGGTCCAGGGACTCGGGATCCACCCGGATCCCCATGGAGCTGACCTCGAAGGCACAGCCTAAAAGGTCGTTCCAGAACATGATATCGCCGTTCAAGTCCCAGTCGTCGTAGTCCGGGGCGCGCCCGTCGTGGATCTGGCCGGATTTGAGCTTCTTGCCGATCTGCATGATGAAGGCGGTGTGATGCTCCTCAAGATAGGCGTTCTCCCGCTCCTTGGGGGTCAGGTCGGGCCAGCGGTCCTCCAGCTCCTGGCTGGTGACGAAGCTAACGTCCGTGTCGATGGCGGTGTCCAGCACGGGGAAGACCTTTTGCAGCTCCGCGTTGGCCTCGGCGATGGCGGCCACGATGTCCCGGACGGTGCTTTTCAGGTAGGACACGTTCCGATCCTCGCGGGTGATGACCTTCTCCCAGTCCCACTGATCCACATAGATGGAGTGAAGATTGTCCATCGTCTCGTCCCGGCGAATGGCGTTCATGTCGGTGACGATGCCCGCCCCCGGCTGAAAGCCGTAGCGGTGGAGCGCCATGCGCTTCCACTTGGCCAGGGAGTGGACCACCTGGCCCTCCTTGCCGCCGTCGGGGATATCGAAGCTGACGGGGCGCTCCACGCCGTTCAGATCGTCGTTGAGGCCGGTGCTGGCCTCCACAAACAGCGGCGCGGAGACACGCAGAAGATTCAGCCGCCGACAGAGGGCGTCCTGGAACGTCCGCTTGATGACGGCGATGGCCCGCTGTGTGTCGTAGATCCCCAGGCTGGGGCTGTACCCGGAGGGTATGTAAGCTTCCATGACAAATCACTCCCGATCAAAAACTATGGGCTATTTTACTACAGTAAAAGGAAGAAGTCAAGTGAAAAAATGACGGAGTTTGCCGGGTGAAAAAAGGCCGCCGGAGAGGCGGCCACAGAAGGTTAGGGGAAGGCGTTCGGAAATTCGGCAGAGGGGCCGCCGTGGGCGGCGGCCCGTACGGCGTTTAAATAAGATTCACGGAAATTCGACAGAGAGGCCGCCGGAGAGGCGGCCATAGAATTTCAGGGTTCACGGGTGATGGCGTAGACGACGGGGGCCTCCAGGGTGGCGCTGTCCCGGCGGGTGAGGGCCGCCAGGTCACAGGACACCCACACCGTCTCGCCGGGGCGCAGATCCGCCGGTATTTTTCCCGTCTCCGGGGCGGTTTCGGTCATGGTCAATACCACCAGCTCCGCCGCGTCCCGGAGGGGAGACCCCTCCGCCGGGGCCACTGTCAGCTCCGGCGACAGGGCGGCGACTACGGCGTAAAAGCCCGTGGAGGCGGCGGCAGGCCCCGCATCGCCGGTGGTGTCGCCAATGGCGCTGCCAGGGGGGCAGAGGGCGCCGTCGGAAGCGCCGGTGCAGTCGGCATCGGTGCGGTCTACGCCGGTGCACGGGGCGCTGTTTTCGGAGGCGTCGATCTGGCCGGGACTCATACTGTCCCCCGAACTCATGCCGCCGCCGCGGTCCCAGGCGCCTACGCCTATGGCCAGCGCCGCCACCGCCGCGCAAGCGGCCAGGGCCGCGGCGGGCCGGAAACGGGTACGCCGGGCCGCCTTAAAGCGCCCGTAAGGCCGTTCCGGGGCGGCCTCCGCGCCCTCCACCAGAGCTTGATCCAGATCGCCCAGCAGGGCGAACAGGGCCTCTCCCGTCATATGATATGCCCCCTTTCCGTCAGGTAACGTCTCAGCTTGTTCCGCGTGCGCATGAGCTGGGCCGAAACGGCGTTTTCCCGCAGGCCGTACCGGGCGGCGATGGCGGTGACGCTGTCGGCGTACCAGTAGCGGCGCAGGAACATGTTCCGCGCCCGCTCCGGCTCCGCCAGGAGAAACGCCTCTATGTCCCGCAGAAGCTCCTTTCTGTCCAGCGCGGCCTCCGGCCCGTCCCCGCCGGGGAGGATCTGGGAAAGCTCGTCGAAGATGACCTGCGGCTCGCCGCCGCCGCGCTTTTTGGCCCGGAGGCGCTTGAGCCTGTCCAGGGCCAGGTTCCGGGTGATCTTCCCCAGAAAGGCCCGCAGAAACCCGGGGCGCTCCGGCGGCATGGCGTTCCAGGCGGCCAGGTAGGTATCCAGGACGCACTCCTCGGCGTCCTCCGCGAGCCGCAGAAGGTTCATGGCGATGCCTGTGAGGTAGGCGCCGTATTTGGCGCCTGTCTCGTCGATGGCACGGCTGTCCCGCGCCCAGTAGAGGTCGATGATGGCCGCGTCGTCCACCCGGATCACTTCCTTTCACGGTGGTAGACGAAAATAAAGGGGAAATATGACGGGGGAGAGAACAAAAAAAGAACGGGCCTATGGCCCGCTCTTTTTTTAAGGTTTTTTAGTGCTGCTGCTGTTCCTTCATCTTGGCGAAGCAATCGCTGCAGTACACAGGCCGGTCGGACTTGGGCTCGAAGGGAACCTTGGCCTCGCCGCCGCAGTTGGCGCAGACAGCAGTGAAGAACTCACGGGGGCCGCGAACGGCGTTCTTGCGGGCGTCACGGCAGGCCTTGCAGCGCTGGGGCTCGTTCTGGAAGCCGCGCTCAGCGTAGAACTCCTGCTCACCGGCGGTAAAGACAAATTCCTTGCCGCACTCTTTGCATACCAATGTCTTGTCTTCGTACATGTTTCTTTGGACCTTCCTTTTGACAAATCTGCCCTGTGGGCTATATTTGCGTCAGCTTAAAGCTGTTAACGCCAGATAGAGACTGCCGCCAGCTTTCGCCTGATACGCTGGACGGCGTTATCAACGGATTTTACACTTATGCCGCATTTTTCGGCTATATCCGTGTAGGAGAGCCCCTCCAGATATTGATCCAGCACCTGACGCTCTAACTTGGATAAGCCGGTGTCCAGAGCGGATTGAAGCTCCTCCGTCAATTCCCTGGTGATAACCATTTCTTCGGGATCTCGCAAATTGCCTTGGGACAGGATCTGTCTTTCGTCGAACTGCGGGGATTCAAATGAGATGGAATCGTTTAAGGGTTTGTGCTTGAAGCGGGCGGCGGTGCGCACGGCTGTCACGAGCCGAGTGTTGATGCACCGCTCCGCGTAGGTCTTGAAGGTTACGTCTTTCGCGGGGTCGAAATGCCGGAGAGCGGAGAGCAGGCCAAACATGCCCTCCTGAATGAGGTCCTCACTGTCCCCCCCGGCCAGAAAAAAGGGCCTGGCGCACATGCGCACGGTGACGGTGTAGCGGTTTACAAGTTGTTCCTCGGCCACGGTATCGCCCGCCGCGGCCCTCTGCCATAGCTGTTCGTCTGTCATGCTGTTGTCACGCCGGTCACATAGCTGACAGGCGGCGCGGTCCCCTTTCGTCAGCTATGCCAATTTTTCACTGTTAGGAATACACACATTATAAGAATTGATGCAATCTTTGTCAAGCTATTTTGCTGAAATTTTTTAAAATTTCGTGAATTTTTTCGTTTTTTCACATAGGGAGGGACGTCTGGCCCCCCAGATCGGGGGTATTTCCGGCGAAGGGGATCCCCAGATGCTCATAGGCGCGGCGGGTGACGCACCGCCCGCGGGGGGTGCGGGTGAGGAAGCCCTGCTGGAGAAGGTACGGCTCGTACACGTCCTCGATGGTGACGGACTCCTCGTTGATGGTGGCGGCGATGGTGTCCAGCCCCACGGGGCCGCCGGAGTAGTTTTCGATGATACTGCGCAGGAGCCGCCGGTCTATGGCGTCCAGGCCATAGCCGTCGATATCCAGCATTTGCAGGGCCTTGTCAGCCAGATCCCGGGTAATGACGCCGCCGGAGTAGATCTCGGCGAAGTCCCGCACCCGGCGCAGGAGCCGGTTGGCGATACGGGGCGTGCCGCGGCTGCGGGAGGCGATCTCCAGCGCGCCGTCCGGGTCGATCTCCACCTGGAGGATATCGGCGGAGCGGGTGATGATCCGGCGAAGCTCCTCGGGCTTATAAAGCTCCAGCTTCAGGTCGATGCCGAACCTGTCCCGCAGGGGGGAGGAGAGCTGGCCGGAACGGGTGGTGGCCCCCACCAGGGTGAAGGGCTTCAGGTCGATGGAGATGCTGGTGGCCGCGGGCCCCTGGCCGATGATGATGTCGATCTGCCGGTCCTCCATGGCGGGGTATAGGATCTCCTCCACCTGGCGGTTGAGCCGGTGGATCTCGTCGATGAACAGGACGTCGTCTTCGTCTAAACTGGTGAGCAGGGCCGCCAGGTCCCGGGGCTTTTCGATGGCGGGGCCGGAGGTCTTGCGCAGGGTGGAACCCATCTCATTGGCGATGATGGCCGCCAGGGTTGTCTTGCCCAGGCCCGGGGGGCCGTGGAGGATCACATGATCCAGCGGCTCGCCCCGCCGCTTGGCGCTTTCGATGAACACGCTCAGGTTCTGCTTGGCCTTCTCCTGGCCAATGTATTCCTTTAAATACCGGGGCCGCAGGGAACCCTCGGCGTCGTCCTCGGGGGTGAATTTGGTGGTGAGGATATTTTCCGCGCCGGTCTCCGGCGTGTCCTTGGAATAGTCGATCATACGCCCGCCCTCCTCACTTTACGGAGCCCTTGAGTACAGCCCTGATGGCCTCCTCGACACTCATGCTCTCGATGTCCAGCCCGTGGAGGGCCGCGGTGATCTCCTGGGGCGCGTAGCCCAAAACGGTCAGCGCGCCGGTGATGTCGTTGAGCTTCTTCCCCGGCACGCCGGAGGCGGGCGAGGGGATCGGGGCGGCGGCGCCCGCGCCGGAACCGACAGAGGGCATCTCCTTGGCGATCTTGTCTCGAAGCTCCAAGATGATCCTCTGGGCGCCGCGCTTTCCCACGCCGGGGGCGGCGGTGAGCATCTTTTCGTTCTCCGTCACCACGGCCATGGCCAGGGATTCCGGCGTGCAGACGGAGAGGACGGACAGGGCCGCCTTGGGCCCCACGCCGGAGACCCCCAGCAGCAGCTCGAAGCAGCGTTTTTCGGAAAGATCGTAAAAGCCGTAGAGATCCATGGCGTTCTCGCCCACGTTGAGATAGGTGTAGAGCCGCGCCCTGTCCCCGGCGCGCAGGCGGGACAGGGTGTTGACGGTGGTGTTGACGGCGAAGGCCACGCCGCCGGCGTCGATGACAGCCAGGTTTTTATCCAGGGCGGCCACGGGGCCTTCTATATAGTAGAACATTCGTCTCGTCCTCCCTCATAAGTCAGTAGTGAGCCGGAAAACCGGGCGTGGCAGATGGCCAGGGCCAGGGCGTCGGAGGCGTCGTCGGGCCGGGCCACGGAGGGGAGGCCCAGGAGCCGCCGCACCATCTCCATCATCTGCTTCTTGTCCGCCCTGCCGTAGCCGGTGATGGCCTGCTTGACCTGCAGGGGCGTATATTCGTACATAGGCACCATCATCTCCGCCCCGGCCAGAAGTATGACGCCCCGCCCATGGGCCACGTCGATGCCGGTGGTGATGTTGGTGTTGAAGAAAAGCTCCTCGATGGCGATGGCCTCCGGCTTGAATGTCCCGATAAGCTCCCGCATATCATGGTATATCTGGTCAAGCCGGGAGGAGAGCTTCGTGTGGGCCGGGGTGGTGATGGCCCCGCATTTTAAAAACCGCTGCTTGACGCCGGAGGCGTCGATGACCCCGAAGCCCACGGTGGCAACGCCGGGGTCGATGCCCAGTATGACGGCCAAACGCCTCGCCTCCCATGCCCAAGATTATCTACAATACATTGTACCACAAGATGAAAAAAACCGCAACATCTTCCCACAAACTTATTCACACATCTTTTCGCGGGGCATAGACTGTAATGAAAATCACGCGTCGGCAGACGCGAGTTTAGGAGGAATTTTCCATGTCATCCAAAGTTGTGCCTGGCCCCGTTGGCGGCGACGTGAGCATCCGCGAGGCCGTATGCGTACATACGAGCAAGATATACGATTCCTGCAAGGATAAGGACTGCCTGGAGAATATGCGGGTCTACCTGACGGAGACCTCCCAGGTGAATCTGGACAACGGCCTCAATGTGCGGGCAAGATCGGCGGAGCTTCTCTGGGCCAGCCCCATGGTGGAGCCGGTGACCTTCAACCGGGGCTATTACACCGTGGATATCCGCTTCTATTACAAGATCAGGGCCGACGTGTGCATGTCCAGCGGCCTTATCGCCCCCATCGAGGGCCTGGCCTCCTTCACCAAGCGGGTGCTTCTTTTCGGCAGCGAGGGCAGCGCCAAGATCTTCACCTCCGACATCGGCCCCTCCTGCGTGGACAGAAACGTTATCGACAGCACCAACCTCCCCCGGGCCGTGGTGGAGGCGGTGGATCCCATCGTCCTCACCCTGGACGTGGTGGACGCCTGCTCCGACGTGACCCCGGAGCCGCTGGAGCTGCCCCAGTATATCCTGGATCTGTTCGATTCCCCCATCGTCTCCGACGGGGCGGGCCGGAGGGTCATCGTCACCCTGGGCCAGTTCACCATCGTGCGGCTGGAGCGGGATTCCCAGCTGCTTATCCCGGTGTACGACTACTGCATGCCGGAGAAGGAGTGCGTAGGCACCGGCGGCGAAGATCCCTGCACCCTCTTTAACCGCATAGATTTCCCCGTCAACGAGTTCTTCCCGCCCGACGCTGTCTGCGAGCTGGAGGACTACCGGGAGATGGTGGGTACGGAGGAATAAGGGCCGTCCCCCGCCTGTACGGGCCGGACACCTGGCCGGCCCGCTCCCACATGGCCTCCCGGTCTGGCGATCCGCAATTTTTCCTATTGAAATTCCCCGGATCGGTGATATAATAAAGACGAAAAATCTGATCGGGAGGTCATTTTATGACATTCACAAAAGATACCATCGTGGCGGAGGTCATGATGAAAGCGCCCCAGTCCCAGCCGCTTTTCCTGAACATCGGTATGCACTGCCTGGGCTGTGCCTTTGCCACCGGCGAGACCATCGAGCAGGCCTGCATGACCCATGGCGTGGATCCGGACGACTTTCTGGAGGAGCTGAACAGCTTCCTGGCAAGCGAGGCCTGAGGCTGTGGAAAAAGCCCTGACGGGCTTTTTCCAACGTACATGCCGCCGGAAAAAATATAATTTGAGTTTTTTAAAAGCTGAGGCGGACAGAAGTCCGCCTTCCGCTTTACGGGAGTACGTAGCACTATGATAAAGCTGTCACCAAGGCTGGCGGCCGCGGCCGAATTGGCGGGGCGCGGAGAGAGCGTTATCGACGTGGGTACCGACCACGGGTATCTGCCCGTGTATTTTGCCCGGAACGGCCTCTTTGGACGCGTCGCCGCCTCCGACATAAACCCCGGCCCGCTGGACAGCGCCCGCCGATCCGCGAGGGCCCACGGCGTGGAGGACAGGATAGACTTTTACCTGTCCGACGGCCTGAAAAGCGTGCCGGGGACGTTTGAGACCGTGGTCATTGCCGGTATGGGCGGGGAGACGGCAGCGGATATCCTGACGGCCTGCCCCTGGATCGCCGGGGCGAGGCTGGTACTCCAGCCCCAGAGCCGGGTGGACAAGCTGGCGGCGTATCTGGACGGGGCGGGCTTTGTGTGTGAGCGGGCCGTCCTGTGCCTGGACGGGGGGAAGCCGTACCTTGTGCTGAGGGCGGCGGCGGGGCCTGGGGGCTTTGATCCGGCCCGGGCGCTGATAGACGGGCGCGACCCGCTTTTGGAGCCGTTCGCGGAGCGGGAGCGGGGGCGCGTGCAAAGGGCCCTTACGGGTATGGAGCGGGGGGAGGCCCCCGACGGCGGCCAGTTGGCCGCGCTGAGAGAGAAGCTTTCGCGGCTTGAGACGATCCTGAAGGAGACGAAAAAATGGCAAAACTGAGCGAACTTTACGGGGAGCTGGCGCGGCTGGCCCCGGTGGAGCTGAAGCTGGATTTTGACAACGTGGGTCTGCTGGTGGGTTCCTGGGAGGACGAGATCCACGCCGTCCTGTGCGCCCTGGACATCACCCAGGAGGTGATCGGGGAGGCGCAGGAGCTGGGGGCGGATCTGATCGTGTCCCACCACCCGCTGTTTTTTGAGCTGAAAACCGTGACGGACTCGGATACCACCGCCGCCCGCGTCCTCCGCCTGGCCCGGGCGGGGATCAGCGCCATCTGTATGCACACAAACCTGGACATCGCCCCCGGGGGCGTCAACGATGCCCTCTCCGCCGCGCTGGGCGTTATGGAGGCAGAACCCTTTGGCGCGGAGCGGTGCGGACGCGTCGGTTGGGTGCCGGAGCAGAGTATGGCGGAGTTCCTGCCCCATGTGAAGGGGGCGCTGAACGCCGACGGCCTGCGGTTCGTGGACGCGGGCAGGCCGGTAAACCGGGTGGCCGTCCTGGGCGGGGCCGGGGGGAACGATATGCTGGACGCCCTGGAGGCCGGGGCGGACACCTATGTGACCGCCGACGTGAAGCACCACCAGTTCATCGACGCCCGGGAGCTGGGCCTGAACCTTATCGACGCGGGCCACTTCTCCACCGAAAACGTGGTGGTTCCCGTCCTGGCGGAGCTGATCGAGGAGCGGTTCCCCGATGTGGAGGCGCGCGTAAGCCAGCGGCATGGGCAGCCGGAGCGGTTCTTTTGAGAAAAAGAACGGGCCGGACGCCGACTGCCTGAGAGAATCAAGATAGTTTTTCACCCCGCCGGGAGGCGGGGTGAATGAGACTGTCGAAAAAGCCCTGACGGGCTTTTTCCGACAAGGGGAACATGCGGGTAATTTTCTCTGAATTTTGCGAAATTCAGAGAAAATTACCCTGCTGTCGCCCTGTGCGCGCCCCGCAGGGACACACTTGGGCGACAAAAGGGATTTTTTCCGACGTACATGCCGCCGGAAAAAATATCAAATTCGAGTTTTTTGACAATCTGTTTCACCCCGCCGGGAGGCGGGGTGAACGTTTGTCTGTATTTTGGTTTTTTTACGCTTTTCTCAGCGTACGCAAAATCTCTCCCAGCTTTGGCTTGGCCCCGTAGAGCAGGACGCCCACCCGGTAGATCTTGGCCGCCAGGACGCCCACACCGGCGCAGGAGGCCACAAGAACAGCCACGGACAGCGCGATCTCCCACGGGGCCGGGTGGGACATGGCGATGCGGGTGAACATGGCCATGGGGGAGGTGAAGGGAATGAAGGAGCAGGCCACCATCAGGGGGTTGTCCACGCTGCCGCTGGACATACCGAACACCACCACGAAAAAGCCCGCGATAAAGATCATGGTGACGGGCATGACGGAGGTGTTGATGTCCTCCAGCTT
>CANPWM010000063.1 GCA_947584295.1 uncultured Oscillospiraceae bacterium
TTTTCCATTTTTATCCTCCTTAGAAGAAAGTTTTTTTATTCCATCGCCGGCGGGTTGCTCCGGCGTTTGAAACCGTATTCAGCCACCAATAGAGGTGGACATACTGAAGATGGGCATATAAATCCCGATGACGATGAAGCCCACGACGATACCCATGATGATAGTGATGGTGGGCTCCATCAGGGAGAGGGCCTTGTCGGAGGCCCGCTCGGCCTCGCCGTCGTAAAACTCGCCGATGGTGCGCAGGGTGGACTCCAGGGAGCCGGAATTCTCGCCCACCCGGGCCATCTCCACCAGCATGGAGGGGAGGTATTTGATCTCAGACAGCACGTCGGCCAGGTTCTTGCCGGACTCCAGGAGGGTGACGCGCCGGGCCAGCTCCACGCCCACACAGCGCATATCCAGCACGCGGCTGAGAATGGTCATGACCCGGTTCACCGGCAGGCCTGCCCCCAGGAGGGTGGCGGTGGTGTTGGCGAACTGGGCGGCGGTGTTCATTTTGGCGATGCGGCCCAGGACGGGGAGCTTCATGCGCAGGTCGGAGAGGCGGATCTTGCCGGACTCCGTGCGGTTGTAGGCGATAAAGCCGAAGACCAGGGCGGCAAGACCGGCCAGCATGAAGGGCCAGCCCCTTTGGAAGAAGCCGCTGATGGCCATGAGCATACGGGTGGGCAGGGGGAGGTCCGTCCCCATGCCGGTGAGCATACTTGTCATGCGCGGCACCAGCACCACCATGACGATGGCGATGACCACGGCGGCCAGGATCAGCAGGATCACGGGGTAGGTCAGGGCGCCCTTGACCTTGGACTTGAGCTTGTGGGCCTTTTCGTAGTAGATCTTCAAAGACTCGAAGGAGGCCTCCACGGTGCCGGATTCCTCTCCGGCCCGGACGGACTCGATGAACACCGCCGGGATCTTTTTGCCGTTTTTCTCCAGACTGCGGGCCAGGGAGTACCCGGCGGACACGTCGGCGGCGCAGGCGGTGAGGATACGCTTTAAAAGCTTGTCGGTGGTCTGCCCGGCGATCAGCTCCACCACGCGGTTCATGGGGAGGCCGGCCTTGAGCATGATGGCGAACTGGCTGGCCACCAGGGAGAGGGACTTGTCCTCCACCCAGAGCGGCTCGTTCAGGTCGATGTTGATCTTGCGCTTGCCCTTGATCTCGGTGATGGCCTCTACGATGGGGTAGGCGCCGCGGAGCTGATCCACCGCCTCATATTCGTCATAGGCCTCCACCACGCCGGTGACGGTGGAGCCGTCGGCGGCCTGGGCGCGGTATTTGAATGTGGTCATGAGGGGGTCACAGTCCTTTCATACGGACGCCGTCAGAACGTCTGCCGACGGACGTACTCGGTATCCCGGGCGGCGCGGCGGGCGGTGTCGGCGGAGATGGCCTTCTCCTTCCAGAGCTTGACCAGGCAGTTGTCCATGGTGATGCTGCCCTCCTGGGCGGAGGTGCCAAGGGCGGAGGCGATCTGGGGGGTCTTGCCCTCGCGGATCAGGTTGCGAATGGCGGGGGTGACCATCATCAGCTCGCAGGCGGCTACGCGGCCGCCCTCCCGCCGGGGGAGGAGCTGCTGGCTCAGTACGGCCATCAGGGTGGTGCTGAGCTGGAGGCGTATCTGCCGCTGGCGGCCCTCCGGGAACACGTCCACCATGCGGTCGATGGCCTCGGGGGCGGAGTTGGTGTGGAGGGTGGCGAATACAAGATGCCCGGTCTCGGCGGCGGTGAGGGCCGTCTCGATGGTGTTCAAATCGCGCATCTCGCCGATGAGTATGACGTCGGGATCCTCCCGGAGAATGGCCCGGAGGCCGTCGGCGTAGCTGACTGTGTCGGAGCCGATCTCACGCTGGTTGATAACGCACTTGTCGGGGGTGTAGATGTATTCGATGGGATCCTCCAGGGTGATGATGTGCTGGGGGGCGGTGTGGTTGATCCGATCCAGCAGCGCCGCCAGGGTGGTGGATTTGCCGGAGCCGGTCTCGCCGGTGACCAGGACGATGCCGCGATTCAGATCGGGCAGGCCCTGCACCGCCGGGGGCAGGCCCAGCGTGTCAAGATCCGGGATCCTGTCGGCCAGAATACGGATAGCGGCGCTGACGGCCCCCTGCTGGCGGAAAAGATTGATACGGCAGCGGATCTCGCCCCCGAAGGTGAGGGCCAGGTCAAGCTCGCCGATGTCGCTCATGGCCTCGTAGCCCTCCCCGGCCAGGGCGCGGGCGTACTGCTCGCACTCCACGTCCGTCAGGGGCGGGTGGCCCGGGAGATCCACAAGCACGCCGTCTACACGCACCTTGGGCGGCAGGCCCCGGACCAGGTGGATATCTGAGCCGCGCATATCGCGGGCGCGGAAAATAAGCTCTTCTATGGGTAAAGGCATGGGCAAGGCTCCTTCATACATTTTCTTGAAAGTTTACTCGTCCACGGTGGAGTTGATGACCTTGACGGCCTCCTGGGCGGTGGTGGTGCCGTTCAGTACCAGGCGGCGCACGGCGTCGCCCAGGGTGGAGTAACGGTTGGCGGTGGCGGATTCCAGCACGCCCTCCCGGTGGCGGCCAGCCACGATGGCGGTCTTCATGGCGCGATCCAGCATGAGGATCTCAAAGGCCGCCGTCCGGCCCCGGTAGCCGGTGTGGTAGCAGTGGGCGCAGCCGCGGCCCCGGTAGAATTTCATGCCCGGGGCGGGCTTCAGGCCCAGGCGGGCCAGCTCCTCCTCGGTGGGGTCGTACTCCTCCCGGCACTCCGGGCAGATGCGCCGGACAAGGCGCTGGGAGATGATGCCGTTGAGGGCCTCGGCGATGATGTACCGCTCCACGCCGATGTCCAGCAGGCGCTCCAGGGCGGAGACGGCGTCGTTGGTGTGAATGGTACTCAGCACCAGATGGCCCGTGATGGCCGAGCGCATGGCGATCTCCGCCGTCTCGCCGTCGCGGATCTCGCCTACGGCGATGATGTCCGGGTCCTGGCGGAGTATGGAGCGCAGGCCCCCGGCGAAGGTCATGCCGGTCTTTTCGTTGATCTGCACCTGGTTGACCCCGTCAATATCGTACTCCACAGGATCCTCCAGGGTGACCAGGTTCACCTCCTCGGTGTTGAGGCTGCGGATCATGGTATACATGGTGGAGGATTTGCCGGAGCCGGTGGGGCCGACGATGAGGATCATGCCGTGGGCGTTGCGCAGCAGGGCGTTGTAACGCTCCAGATCCTCCCCCTCCATGCCGATGGCGTGGGCGTCCAGGAGCATAACGGACTTGTCCAGCAGGCGTATGACCACCTTCTCGCCGTAGATGGTGGGGAGGGTGGAGATACGCAGATCCACGTCGTGGCCCTTCATGCGCACGTTGGCGCGTCCGTCCTGGGGGACGCGGCGCTCGGATACGTCCATGCCGCCCATGACCTTCAGGCGGGAGATCACCGACGTCTGGAGATCCTTGGGGACGGTGAGGATATTGCGGAGAAGGCCGTCGATGCGCATACGCACCACCAGCTGGTCGGCGCGGGGTTCCAGGTGGATATCGGAGGCCCGCTCCATGGCGGCGCGCTCGATGATGGAGTTGACAAGCCGCACGGTGGGGGCGGACTGGGTCTCCTCGTCGATCTCCTCGCTCCGGGGCGCGGCCTGGACGTCGCGGGGGACGGGGCCGGACTCGTAGCGCATCTCCTCGATGGCCCGGGCGGCGTTTTCGTTGCCGTAGAGGGTGGCGATGGCCCTGTCCACCGCCGCGGCGGTGGCGATGCGGGGCGTCACCCGGCGGCGGGTGGCGGAGCGCACGTCCTCGACAGCCACAAAGTTCAGAGGGTCGGCCATGGCCAGCACAAGCTCGTCCTTGTTGATGGCCACAGGCACCACGTTGTGCTTCTTGGCGATGCTCTTGGGGAGGATCTGGGCCAGCTCCATGGGGATATGTACCTTGCTCAAGTCGATGAAGTCGATGCCCAGCTGCATCTCCAGCGTCTCGATCAGGTGCTGCTCGCTGATGATCCCCTCGGCAATGAGAACCTCGCCCAGCCGCTTATGGCTGGTCTTTTGCGCGTCCAGCGCGTGCTGGAGCTGCTCCTGGGTGATGAGTCCCACGCTGGTCAGCAGGTCGCCCAAACGCATATAGGCCACAGTTGTTCCCCCCTCTCCACGGCGTCGCGCCGTACAGTCAAAAAGCCCCGTCGGCTGTTGCGCCTCCATACAGTATAAGTATTCACAACTCCGGGGCAGATGTCAACCGTTTTGTCCTGAAACGACAAAAATACGACCTGAATTGCACTTTTTCCCGATGTAACGGACATGCTCACGAGTCGTGAGAGGTCATTCTGTCCGTGGGGAACCCACGGACAGAGCTGGGCCGGCCCAGCTCTTTTACCTTTTATTACACGCTTGACAAATCCCGCCTCGACATTTCTCAACATAATAATACCACGTTCACCCGTGAACAAGTCAATAGGGAAGGACAAAAAATTTTAGGAATTTTTCTCCATCGGGTGAGTCGCGGCCGCGGGGTATATTTGAGCTTTGCATTCGCGGCGGGAGCTGGTGGCCACAGGTGTTCCACCCTCTCCACGGCGCCGCGCCGTACAGTCAAAAAGCCCCGCCGGAGACACTTTGATTCGGCAAAGAACGACGGGGGATTGTAAGATTCTGCAATTTCCGCCCCCATTATATACACATTTCGCACAAAAGTCAAGGCTTTTACGGGGCTATATATATAATGAATAAATGAAATTTTCCCCAATCGGGCGGCGGGGGACGTATCGGGCCGCTGAGACAAAAAAGAGGGGGATCGCGCGGATCCCCCGGGGCAACTATTTGTCCCCGCCGTCGGGAAGGGAAAGCTACGCCGCCTGTTTCCAGTAGCGTTTGCGCTGTTTTTCGTCCAGCCCGGCCACGAAGCGGGTCTTGCAGTCGAGGAAGTCCTGAAGATCCATGAGGACGTGGTACAGGATAGCGCGGCTTTCAAATTCCGCCCGGGATTTTGGCAGCTCCTGGCGGCGCATATCCTCAAAAAGCTCGTCCAGGCGCTCCACCTGCCTGTCCGGCGCGTTGACCTCCACCACGTACCGGGCCAGATAGTCCAGGTAATCCGCCACCACCGCCGCCTGCTGGGGCATGGAGCGGACGCGCTTGATCTCCTGGTGGAGCCGGTGTATGATCCTGAACTGCTCCAGGCGCATCTCAAAATAGGCTATGTAATACTCCGGGTGGGAGTGGAAGGTGTTGTCCTGGTACTCGTAGGCGCTGTTGACATACTCCTGAAGCTCCGCCTCCAGGCCGCCGATCTCCCGCCAGACCTCCCCCGGCCTGTCGCCCTGGCGCAGATACGCGGCCACCTCGTTCAAGATCTGCCGCAGCTCCCCCTCCACCCGGCGCATACTGGCGACGATGCGGCGGCGGTGGGACCAGTTGGCGTGGAACAGGTTCAGCACCACCGCCAGCGTCACGCCGATCAGCACCAGGAGGAATTCGTTGCGCACAGCCTGGGCGTCAAGCCCGGGGCTGGTCACCAGATGGGCCGCCACTACGGCGTTGACGGAGATGGTGGAGCGCAGGCCGAAGCACTCGGCGATGAACACCACCAGCATCAGCAAAAGGCCGTAGGCCAGCCAGATGTTGTCAAGGCGCGGGACGATCAGCACCGCCAGGGCCAAGGTCACGCCGAAGGTGACGAAGCGGCTCAGGGACAGGCGAAAGGTCTCCAGCTTGGAGGTCATCAGCGTCAAAAGCGCCACCGTACCCGCCGAGACGGCGTACTCCAGGCGCAGGCTCTGGGCGATGAAGATGGCGACGCTGCTGCCGATGCCGATCTTGACGGCCATCAGGAGGATTTTTCCGTATTTTTTCACATATATCACCCCTTTTTTCTATTAAACAGTATACGGCAAATCCGCCGCCCCGTCAATCTCCGCCCGCGCATATCCCCGCCCGGCGCTTTTTCTGTCACAGTGCGTATTGAAAATCCGGCGGCCGTGTGCTATACTGATTTAGGCAAGCGTAGTTTTCGCTGCGGCACAGAAAGAAAGGGATCGAGCCATGCGAAACATCATCATACTTCTGGCGCTGTCCTATCTGTCGGGCAGTGTTCTGTACGCCAATATTTTCGGCGCTCTTTTCGGGGTGAAGGAGCGCTACGCCGAAAGCGCCGACAAGAACCCCGGCGTGACCAACGCCTATGTGTACGGGGGCTTCTGGTGCGGCACGCTGACGCTGATCTGCGAGCTTTTAAAGGGCGCTCTGCCCGTCTATATGGCCCTGCGCATGGAACCGGCGCTGTCCCGGCAGATTTTGCCCTTTATCCTGACGGCCCCGGTGGTGGGGCATATCCTGCCCGTGTTCAGCCGGTTCCACGGCGGCAAGGGCATCGCCGTGACCTTCGGGGTGCTGGTGGGGCTGTTCCCCTACGCCAAGCCGCTGCTGGTCTTTGCGGCGGTGTTCATCTTCCTGTCCGTGGTGGTCAGGATCAGCCCCCATTATTACCGCACCATCGCCGCCTATGTGCTGACGGCGGCGGTGATGCCCCTGGCGCGGGTGAAGGGCTGGATCTGCTTCAGCTTTTTGCTGCTGGCGGGGCTTGTGTGCGTGCGTATGTTCTTAAGTCATGAGGAAAAAGAGCGGATCGAGGTGAAGCTTCTGTGGATGCGCTGATACTCTCCTGCGGCACGGGCGGAGGCCACAACACAGCCGGCAGGGCCGTGGAGCAGGCGCTGACGGCGGCGGGCCACCGGGCGGCCTTTATGGATCCCTTTCTGCTGAAGGGGGCCAGAACCTCCTCCACCATCAACAACGCCTACATCGGCGTGGCCCAGCACGCGCCCCACGCCTTCGGGGCGGTGTACGCCCTGGGAAACGCCTACCGGCGGCTCCCCTTCCGTTCGCCGGTGTATTTCGCCAACCGCTCCATGGTCCCGCTGATGGAAAAATACTTGGACGAGCATCCCTGCGACGTCATCGTGACCACGCACCTTTTCCCGGCGGAGATCTTGACCAGCATGAAGGATCACGGCAGGGCCGTCCCACCCACGGTGTTTATCGCCACGGACTACGCCTGTATCCCCTTCACCGAGGAGACGGACTGCGACCGCTACGTGATCCCCTCCCCGCTGTTTTTGGACGAATTTGCCTCCCGTGGCATACCCCGGGAACGGTTGGCACCCCTGGGGATCCCGGTGCGGCAGGATTTTATGGCCCGGGGGGACGCCAGCTCCCTGAAAGCCGCCCTGAACCTCCCCTTTGATAAAAAGATCGTCCTGGTGGCCGGGGGGAGCATCGGGGCCGGGAGCCTGGAGGCCGTGGTCGAGACGGCGCTTGGCTCCTTTGACGGGCATCTGGTGGTGATCTGCGGCAACAACGCACGCCTCCAGGGGCGGCTGACGGAGCGGTTCGGCGGACAGTGCCAGATCATGGCCCAGACCCCGCGCATGGCCGATTATATGCGGTGCTGTGATATCTTCGTGTCCAAGCCCGGGGGGCTGTCCTCCACTGAGGCGGCCAACGTAGGCACGGCGCTGATCCATGTGACGCCCATTCCCGGCTGTGAGACAAAGAACATGGCGTTTTTCGCCTCCCACGGCATGAGCCTCCCGGTGACGGAGCCGGAGAAGGAGCTGCCCGCCGCCCTGGAGCGGCTGACGGACGTTTCCGCGCGCACGGAAATGGCGGCCTGTCAGCGCAAATATATCCCCCAGGACGCCGCCCCGGCGATTTGCAATCTGTTAGAGACGCTGGCGAAAGAGAAATAAAGAGGTTGAACGTGCGACCCCCTCTCCCGCGCGGGAGAGGGGGCGTTGTGTTTTGTGGGGGTGCGTTGGACGGGGGAAATGCGAAATTCGGTGACGTTTGCGTATGACGGCGGGCCGCCTGGAGAGGCGGCCCGAAAATGGGGGCCCCATCGGGCCGTTGCCCGATGGGGAAAGGACGAGCCGAGCCTGCGCCTGAGGGCGAACACTTGCAGCCCGAGGTTAAGCGGCTCGCGCGAGGACGTGGCGGAGCCGCAACCTTTTTGGGAGGCGGAAGCGAAATTCGATAGGCGGGCCGGCCGGGTGTCCGGCCCGTACGGGGGGATTTTGCGTTGGGAGGGAATAAAAAGATTTGGGGAATTTGTTACGTAAGACGGTGGGCCGCCGTGGGCGGCGGCCCGTACGGCGATGAAAGATAGATTGCCGGAAATTCGGCGGGCCGCCTGGAGAGGCGGCTCCTACAACATGAACGGAAAGCTGTCCCATACCTTGTACGGGCCGCCGCCCACGGCGGCCCGCGTGAAAAGAAGCCCCTGGGCCGAGGCCCAGGGGCTTTGAAAATTAGATTTTCAGGGGGGGCGGGGGGTTAGGAAGCGAAAATGAGAGGAACAATCTTCTCAACCTTAGTCGTTCCGTAAGTAGCTGTCACGACCACACGGTAATCGCCATCAGTCAGGCCAGCCCACTCCAGTTCAAACTCAAATCCACGAGCGTAAGTAGGCTCAACAGCAACCTTATCGGTAGTAACTTTGTCGGAAACCAGTTCAGTCCAACCGTTGGAAACACCTGTCAGCATCTTCTGCAACGACACAGTAATCGTTGCCGTAGTATCCTTCTCAAAGGTAATAGATGCGTTGAAGGTACCCTCAACTACGGCCTTATCATCACTGTATTCACTCTTAGTGACATTAATCGTATAGGTGTTGGCATCAGTTTCGGTGTCCTTGCCACCCGTATAGCTGGTACCAGCATTGTTGTTGTAGATGTAGGCCTGGGTGATGACATTGTTCTGATCGAAAACAACGATCACGGTGTAGGTGATGGTCTTGCCACTGGTATCTTTTTCACCAGCATTCTGCAGGTCAGCCCAATCGCCAACAACAGGAGTGGCAGTGGTAAAGACGGTGTTGTTCAGAGTGATGGTTCCGGTACCGGTAGCAGGAGCGGTGGGCACATCAGCAACCATAATGGACTGCTTGGCATAGTTGCCCAGAGTCTCAACATCGGTACCATAAGGAATACCAGTGGGATTCAGCATACCAAACTGAGTATTTGTGAAAGCGCGCGCCGTAGTGTAATAAGCTTTATTCTCCTTGTTAATCGCGTAGCTCGCGCCATTCTGAGCCTGAGCGCCGTTAATATCAATGACCTTACCATCCTTGATGTAAACGAGCCACATGGCATTACCATTCTCAACGTTGCCGAGGAGCTTACCGATTTCAGCACCATCGTATTTACCTGTATTGGTGTTATAACCCTTCTGGGTCTTTGCAATGGTCACAGAACCGGCCACGCCGTCCAGATAGCCCCAAACGGTGTAATTGGAACCGTTGTCGTCCACGTGAACGAGCGCCTTGCTGCCATCACTGGTAACATTGGAGGAGGCATAGAAGAGGTGCCAGCCCTCAGCGCCCTTCTTACCGGCGATGATGTAGACATACTCGGCAGCAGCATCTTCGTCGCAGTTGACATAGTCAACCTCGCCGGAAACATAGCTGTCAATAGCCTTGAAGCCGGTAACAGAGGTGAAGGTGTAGGAGGCGCCGCTGGCAGAGCGAATCAGGAACACAGTGTCGCCATCAACCTCAATATTATTGTTCTTAGCCTTGCCGCTGGTGATTGCAGTGGTGTTATTGCCCAGACCAGTGAAGTCAGCCTTATATTTGTTAAGGCTTGCAGCTACGGCCTCAATCTTGGTGGCGGAATTGGTGCCGGCGACTTCTGTGAAGTCATAAGAGCCGGAGGCTGTGGTAGAAGCAGTGATCTTGAACAGGTGGCCGTTGACAATATCGTGGCCGCCCTTCGTTGCAGCTGCGTTCACAGAGGCATCAGCGTTGACATAGAAGTTGCCATTTTCAAAGGACATGGCAGAATTGTTGTATGCGTTGGTAGCCTTGCCGATATAAACATTGGCAGAAGCAACAGGAGTACCAGCAGTTGCACTGTAAACCGACATAATGTTAACAGGAAGCTTGCCGGTGGTGCCGTCCATATAGGTGACCTCGGCATACACAGCGCCATCGCCGTTGCTACCAGTCCAGTAAATCTTGTTGATGACGCCATAGCTGCTGGAGGTGGCAATCAAGGTGGAGCCAATGACGTTGCCATTCTTATCGGTGTACCAAGTGAAGGGAACCTTCATGGTGGTGCCAGCCTCATCAAGCACATAACGGTTATTGTCGTTATAGGCAGTGCCGTCAATGGTGTGCTTATCGCTGGTGTAGGAGACGAGAGTCTGAGAACCGGTGAAGGAACCGGCCTTGTCGACGATGGTTACAAAGTCGTTGAAGCTGTATTCTTCATCGCCGTTCCAGTCACCCATCACAGTGTTGCCCTCGGTAAACTTGGTTGTAGCGGCAATATACTTCTGATTCTTAGCCCAATCAGTATTTTTTTCACGAATGGCATAGGGGGCAGCATTTTTGGTATACAGATATCCATCCGTACCAAGGGTATCATTCTGATGGTAGTTAATCAGTACATAGTCGCCCTTGGCATAGGTGAAATCGGTCTTGCTGGTCAGAGTGATAACTTGAACGCCCGTACCAGTGGTGGCGGTGATGACAGGAGTAGTGGTTCCCTTGGGGCCGATAAAGACCTTCAGCGTAAGGGAAGCCTTTGTCTTGACATGGCCCTGAGCGTCATTGGTGTGCGCCTTGACGTCGGTGACCTTGGCAAGCAGGGTGTCCTTGTAAACAATGATATAGGGGTTCACGGTGGGGGTCGAAGCAGTGCTTACAAAGGCGGGGTTCTTGTAGACGGCTGTGTAACGGCCCTGAGCGCCGATCTGAGCGGTGGTGTTCAGAGGATCCACGGAAACCGTGGTTCTGTTCTCAATACCGTTGGTGTAGACGTCGAAAGTGGTGGTCTTCTCAAGGCCAAGAGCCTTGGCGAAGTCGCACTGGCTGACAGGAACGACCCAGCTCTTGAGGACGGAGTCGACAGCAGCAGGCAGAACGACGTGCTTCGTAACAGCGGGAACAGGATAATTGAAGGTCACGTCTGTTCCGGCAGACTTGCCGCCAGAAACGCCGCCCCACTGGTCGCGGGTAGCAGCGGTAACAGCGGCGACAGCGGTCTCAGTGACCAGCTTGCTGTTTCCGGTGCTGCCAGGCTCGTTGGGATTGATATAGGGGATGTAATTCTGCTCGGACTCGCTCCAGGTGACGCGGGCGGCCTGGGAGGCCTGATAGGTCATCTGAGCGACTTCCTGACGCTGGCTGACCTTGTCCAGAGTCCTGGTGATGCCTTTGGTCAGGCCAAGGCGGGTAGCCGCGGAGGCGACCTTCTGGCTCCAGTTGACGCCGGTGAACTCATCCTTCTGCGTGTAGCCCAGGCAGCGCAGCAGCATGGCCAGAACGTCAACGGCGGGAATGGCGCGGGTGGGTTCAAAGGTGGTACCCTCGGCGTTGGTGCCAAGGATGATGCCCTTGTTGACGCAGAAGCCGATGTAGCCGGCTGCCCAGCCCTTGGTGTCAACATCGGTGAACTTCGCCGCGTAGGGTGCGTAGATGGCGGAATTGTCCTTGCCGTCGGCATCCTTAACGTCGCCGGTCAGCATACGATAGACAATCGCGGCCATCTCCTGGCGCTGGATGGAAGCCTCGGGCTTGAAGTTGTTATTCTCGCCCTCCATGATCTTCCATGTCGTCAGGCTCGTGACAGCAGCCGTATAGTCTTTGTCGATCTTATCAACGTCTTTGTACGCCGCAGACGCAGGTAAGACAAGAGCGCCGACTACCATGACTAC
>CANPWM010000064.1 GCA_947584295.1 uncultured Oscillospiraceae bacterium
GTGGCGGACCCGTCACCTACCCCACCCTCCACAGTCACATTCCCAGCCTCGATTTGACCCACGAGCGTCACGGTATTGTTGTTGTCGTCACTCGCGTTCGTGGTGAAGGTGACACTATCCCCGTTGCGGAAGGTCTTGTCCTCACCACCGTCCCACTTACCATCAGCACCACCCTTTTCTCCATCCCGCCAAGTCAGCGTGTTAGTATCGGTAGCATCCCAGGTGAGACTCAAGGCCTGCATCTTGATGGTCAGCTTCCCATCGTTACCGAGCTCCGCCGTCCAACGAGCTATATCGCTTTGATCAGCGAATTCCTCATTTCCGTTGAATGCGAACCCGAAATGCTGATTGAAGGTCTCCGCATCGTTCACCTCACTCTTGAAGAGCTGGTACTTGTACGACCCGTCTTTCTGCTGATCCAAAGTGAGAACATCAGCGATGTCGAGCCCAATCATCATCTTGCCTTCGGACAAAGCAGTACCTTCGGGCGTGAGAGTTGCCAGCCCGTCCGCGAACGTCACACCGCTGACACCATCACCTTCTTTCTTGAAGTGAATCTTGAGCGAACCTTTTTCGCTCACGGTGATACCGGTCACATCCAGCGTACCCTCCGTGATCTCCAGCGCGCCGCCCAGCGTCAGCATGCCGAGCGAACCGCCCGCCGTGGTCACCGTCGTGGCACCGCTGATGGTCAGAGCGCCTTTCTGTCCTGGCTCGATCGCCTCGCCAGCCAACGCAGCAATCGCTCCTTGCATCGTCAGTGTACCGCCATTCAAGGTCACCGTGCCGAGATCCTGCGTTTTATTGTTAGCACTCAGATCATGCATGCCGCCGGTGATGGTCACATCCGCCTTCCCACTCGAATCGCTCGTCCCCAGCGTGCCGCTGAAGCTGCTCGTTCCGTTACCCAGCGTCAGGAGGTTGGCTGTCTCGCCACCCAGCGTCAACGTACCCGCTCCGCTCAGGGAGCCCAGCGTCAGCGCCGATGTGCCCGTCACGGTAGTTGTTCCGCTCGTTCCGGTATTCAGCTCACCTGTGAAGGTGGCCTCCGTAGCGAGGCTGAACGAACCCTGCGCCGTGACCTTGCCCCCGCCGGTCAGACCCGTCAACGCACCGGAGCCAATGTTCAGCGTGTTCCCGGAAGCTACGTCCGCACCGTTCACGCTAATTGTACCGTCACCTGAATCGGCACTCAGCGTCAACGTCGCTGAAGCCCTATCGCTCATCACAATGCCGCCGGTGTAGCCACCTTTTAGAGCATGCGTACCGCCGTTCACCGTGAGGGTCTCCAGCGTCAGCGCACCGCTGTAATTGTTTTGCAGGCTATGCTCCGACGCCTCACCGCCCGTCAGGGTCATGGTCTTGCTCGAGGCGTCGATGTCCTCACTGCCTCCCAACGCGCCAACAGTCAAGCCTTCGCTATCCCATGTGAGGGTGCCGGCAGAGTAAGTCAACGTGCCCTCGATGCTGTTCGTTCCCGTGCCGAAGCTGAGCGAGGCTGTTCCCGTCTCCATCGTGACGTCACCTTCAACCTTGTTCGTCCCACTATTGCCGAAAGTCAAACTAGCCGTGGAAGCCAGCGTGACGTTACTCGTCACCGTGTTGCTGGTCGTACCTTTCAGCTCGAGAGCGCCCGCGATGTTGGGTTGCGTAATGGCACCCACCTTCACTTCGGCCGTACTCCCACCGCCCAGCACCAATGTGCCTTCCTCAACCTTCACCGTCTTGCCTTCCGTGCTCAGATCGATGATCGCCGCACCCTCAGCACCAGTACCGGTCTTCACCAGCGTCAAGGTTCCGCCCTTCACCGTCAGGCTGCTGCCCGTGAAGTTACCGCTCAGCGTGAATTCACTGCTCTTCCCGGCACCTGCGGCGACACCGTACTCGAAGTTCACACCGATGTTGCCGGCGTACTCGCCAGCTAACGCGTTGTCGTAGGTCAGCTTCAGGGCGCTCTTGTTTTCTCCGATCGAGACGGCATCCGTGATAGTGCCCGAACCCACAAGATTGCTCAGACCCAGCGTCGCACCGGCAGAGTCCTTGCCCAGCGTCACTGCCGAGCTCGACTGCGTATCCAAAGTGCCGATGGAACCGCCCTCCTCAATGGTCGTGGCGGCATCCACATCCAGCGTACCCGCGCCTTGCAGCCGTCCCGTGATGGTGTTGCTCGAACCCGCCAGAACCAGCTTGCCATCCGCCACATTCGCCGTATTCACGGTCACCGCGCTTGTCTCGATGCCCAGCGTCAGGGTGCTGCCAATATTCTTCACCGTCGCATCCGCGATGGACACACTGGTCCCCGTAAACTTCTGCTCCGCCGACTCGTCGTCCGAACCCACCGTGATGGTCAAACCGGTTCCCGAAGCATCACCCACCGTGCCTTTGAATTCACCGCCCGTGCCGGTGATGGTGATGGTGCCTTTCAGCGTGCCCGCTTCGCCTTTCACTCCCGTCACACTCAGCACGTTCGCCCCCATGCCCACTCCGTCCACGATGGTGGTAGTGACGCCATCATCTTGCACCAGCGTCAACTCACCCACCTGGCCGCTCAGATTCAGCGTACCCTTCGCCGTCAGATTGCCGGTGCTGCTCAACTTCGCTGTCAAGCCAGCACTATCGCCGGTCAACGTGCTATCCGAAGCAACGATCACATTCACAACGTCCGTGCTGTTGGCCACCAATCCACCGCCCTGCAACGTAATCGTGCCACTGTATGCCTCCGTGTCGCCGGTCGTGTCGTCCAAAGCTGTCGTCACCTTCATCTCGCCGCCGGTCAGCGTCAAGTTTTTCTCGCCCTTCAGCTTGCCCGCACTCACCGTGCCGTTGAAGGTTGCATCATCGTTGAGAGTCAGCGTGCCGGTGATGGTCAACTGAGCATCCTGTGCTCCGGTGAAGCTGTAGTGAGTGGTCGTGTCATCAGATGTAGGATCGGCCACGGTCATGTTCAGGACGCTCAGCGTACCACTGAAAGTAATCTCGGCATTCCCGAGTTTTTCTGAATCGAGCGTACCGAATTTCACATCACGCGCAGCAATGAAGTAAGCATCGACTTTTTCATCGCCATCGGTGATCGTCCAATCTTTCTCTGATCCCCCCAGTTCCCATGTCTTACTCGCGCCGTTCCACTCGAGAGTGCCTTCTGCCATCGCGTACTTCAGCACGCCGTCCGTACCCAACTGCAGGTAATAGCCATTCGCAAGCTCGAGTCCTTCCTCATCCCATGGGTTCTTGTCCCAGGTGGTACCGGCTCCACCCGTCTCAAAGAGCTTCCACTTGTAGGTTTCATTCCCACTCGTGGTTAAGCCCTTGATGACGGAGAGATCCAAGGTAAGCTTGTATTTGGCACCTTCCTCTGACTGACCTATTGTGAGCTTGGAAAGCTTGATTGTCGCGCTCTGGTAGAGGTTTTCAGCATCACTCCCCACCTTCGTCGAGCTCAAACTCAGATTCAGCGTGGCATTGTTCGTCAGCTTCAATTCACCGACATCGTACACTGCTTTTTCAGTCAAGGTCAGCTCACCACCACCCAAGCTCAAGCTCGTCAGGGAGCTGCTCTCTGCCATCGCATCGATCGTGGCATCCCCGTTCAGCACCAAGTTGCGGTCTCCGTCTGTACCCGCCGCCGTCAGCGTGCTGATGTAGCTTCCGGCCGCCAACGTCAGTGTTCCCTTGGCCAGTTCGACCGTCTTGCCGGCACCCTGACTTCCCAACGCCTGAGCGAGCTCCAGCGTGCCGCTGTTCACGGTCAGCTTGGTGCCACCAAAGGTTCCCGTCAATTTGGCATCTCCTTCGCCCGCGTACACCAGGTTTGTAACGTTCACCGCACCGCCGAAGCCGCCATCACCCGTTCCGGTGAAGCTCAGCGTGTCACCTTCCTGATCACCCGCAATCGTCCCGGTACCCGACAAGGAACCTGCACTCACGCTCCCCTTCACCGTCAGCGTGCTGACCTGCCCCTCCGTGCCGTTAAGAGTCACGTTGCCCAATTCCACGGTCACGCCCGAATCCTCGGACGCACTACCCACGGTCAGCTGAGCCGAGCTCTCCAGCGTCGTAGCATTCGTGTACACATTGCCCGACAGCGTTACGCTCGCGCCATCACCCAGCGCCAACGTCCCTATCGCGCTACCACTCTCACCAATCGCGCCTTTAAACGCGCTCGTGGCTTCCGTCAGCGTCAAGGTACCCGGACCCTTGATAGTAGAACCACCCGTCAGGGTCCCGACACTCAAGCTGCCACTCACCGTAAGATCCGCCCCGACATCCACGGTCCCGATACTACCACCCGTCACCGTCGTCGCCGCATCCACATCCAACGTACCCCCACCACTCAACGTCCCGACGGTGTGAGTTCCCGTACCCTTCAGCACCAGCGTACCCTCCTCGACCACATTCGCCGAATTCACGCTCACCGTGCTTTCCCCACTGTCCTTACCCAAAGTCAGCGTGCCCTGACCATTCACCGTAGCAGACTCAATGGTGATGCTCCCACCATCAAAAGTCTGCTCCGCTGCATCACGCACCACGATGGTCAGACCGGTTCCCGAAGCCTCACCTACCGTGCCGGAGAAGTTGCCTCCTGTACCGGTGATGACGATGGAGCCTTTCAACTTGGCACCCGTATCGGTGCCATTCACGCCGGTCATCTCAAACGGGGAATTTACGCTACCGGTGAGATCAACTGTTCCCGTCAACTTCACCTCACCGGCCTGACCGCTCAGAATATAGCTCCCGCCGGAAAGAGTCAACACGCCTGCGCTTTCCTCTTTCGTGACGCTGGCCATCAATTGTTGGCCCGACCCCACCTCTACCTCGCTTGCCTGAGAACCTATGTTCAAAGTCACGTTGGTGCCACCATTCCTAAAGGTAAGCTTGCCACCGCCCAGCGTGAATCTTCCTCCGTAACTACTGGTATCAACCGAATTGGACAGCGTCAAATGTCCACTTCCGAGGACCGTTATGGAGGTACCGGATCCGCCTTTGAGCGAACCACTCTGGCTCACCGTGGTCTCATTCGCGAAGGTCAGTTGGGAGGATTCGGTCCCAAGATCCAATATACCCGTGATGGTCAAGGTCGTATCCGTGCCATCTCCTTTCTCGAAATTGTAGTTGCCGCTTTGAATGGTCACGTTCTTGGCTTTGACGCCGTCGTCGCTAGAGACGTTTACTGTAATATCGTCCTCGCCCTTCAAAATGACATCTGAACCGTCGGTGAAGAATGTCTTCTCATCATCGACTCTTTCATGCCCCGCCACATACCAGACAGAGGTATTCGGATCTTCGTTCCATGTCAAGGTTCTTGTGGCTTCTGTGTCTTTCCAGACCAGCGCGCCACTGATACGCGAGAAAATGATCTTGCCGTCACTCTGCAGAGCTGCTTCCCAGATGCTCTTTTCCCCCAAATTGATCGTGATGTTTTCCAGGACTCGTTGGTCAATAGAAGCGCCGACACCAAGCTTGAACAGCTTGTATGATTGATCTTGCCCCACCGCTCCCGGCGCCAACGCCGCCATATCCAAGCTAATGGTCAGCAGACCCGAACCGCTCAGAGCTCCACCGCTGGAGAGATCGATCTTATCCTCTTTTAAACCACCGTCGTCTTCTTGAGAGAGCTTGATCTTCAAAGAAGACCCCGCACCCCAACTGAAACCACTTCCCCCGATCGCCAACCCATGCTCACCGAGCTCCAGGCTGCCGCCATCTCCGAGAGACAGGGAACTAAGACTAGCGTCTCCGGACAACGCCGAGGCTTTCAAGGTGCCGTTGACAGTCAGGCCGCCTCCACTCAGAGTATTCGTCTCCCCCGCTTTTAATGTCACAGTCGCACCACTCCCGATTTCCAACGCGCCGCCAGACAGGGCTAATCCGCCTCCTAGCACAGCCCCCGAACCGCCGAGCACCAGCTTGCCATTGCTGACAGTGATGTTGCCCTTACCATAAGTAGCACCGGTGAGTTGGAGTTCGCCCGCACCTATCACCGAGACCTCGCCCTGAACAGCGCCGGAGAGTATCTGCTTACCGGGACCCACCATCTCGATGTTCGCGTTCACCTCGCCCGCGTAACTCGCAGCCGTTTTGCCGGAGGAGCCGCTCAGAGACAGCTTCACAGTCGGATCCACTCCCTCTGCAGACCCAATACTCGTACCCGTAACCGCACCTTGTAATGCACCGATTGCGCTGTCCGCACTCAGCACCACGCTGCCGCCTTCTTGGATGTCGATGGTGCCACTCCCAAAATCATTTACTGTTCTTACCTCGATTGCGCCACCCACTGTGAGCGTGCTAGCCACCTCATCACCACCACCGGTCAGGGTTATAATGCTGCCATCTCTCTTCACCGCAAGCGTACCGCCGGTGATGGTGACACTACTCAGCTCCAATTCGTTACTGCCTGTTGTTGCAGTTTTAGAGAGCGTCAGTGTGCCTTCCTCAACCTTAATGGTGTTGCCCACCCGACCGGAGAGCGTCTGCGCGTATGAGCTTTGTTCACCGTGGAAGGTGATGTCCCCCTCAATGGTACCCTTGAAGTCCGAACCGCCCTCGCTACCGAGCAGAACAAGGTTTTTACCCGTCGCAGCACTGAGGCTGGCGCCCGTACCCTCGGACAGCGCACCAACGTAAAGATTACCGGAGTTAACAACAACCGCGCTGCCTTCCGTTTCACCAAAATTTAACGCCTTGAGGTAGATGTTGTCGACGCTTGAGCCATCACCGAGCTCTCCCACGCTCAGTTCGATCGTGCCGCCGTCGAGATTTACCGCCCCCATCGCGAAGGTATGACCGGTAATGAAAGATGGGAAACCCGCTGTACTGCTCTGCGAGGCAGTCACACTCAAATTACCTCCTTGTTCCACATGGAAAACCGTGTCCTTATCCGATGATCCCTTAAATGTAACCTTCTTGCCTGCTGCCACCTCCAAAGTGATTGCGCCGGTCAATCGGGCAGAAACCGACGTTCCGCCTCCTTCAAGTCTCAGCTTCGCGCTTCCCCCGCTGACCGTAACCAAACCTGATCCTACTATCGAATCATTCAGAGTAAGTGTCGTCCCACTTCCCAAGAAGATCTGGGAGTTTGCAGCCAAAAGGCTTACTTGCCCTTCCACCTCATTTTGCATTCCGTTTAACGTAAGGACAGAACCTCCAGCAATGGAAAGAGATGAAGCATACATGCCTCCTCCTCCTTCTCCTTCTCCAATGGTCAGTTTGCCACTTGTAACAAGGGTGATAGAGCCATTCACCCCATCCACATCTCCGAATTGCTTGACACTCTGATTGATAGCATCAACTGTCAGATCCACATTCTCACCGATAGTACCCTTCCACACATAGGAAGCCCCGCTCGAAAGGCTGTCCAATTCAAGGCTGGTCCGTGCATCGGCGTACAACGTGCCGCCGTTACCCGTCAATCCGGCCAGGATGTGACCTTCGCTGACCTCCCCAAGTTTAACCTCGCCTGCACCGATACTCAGTTCAACCATTCCGACGACGACTTCTCCTTCGGTGGGGTCAGTAAACTTGTCCTCCGGCAGCCTGATACCCAGCGTGAGCACGCCCTCGCCGGTCTTCACCACCTTGATCTGTTTCTTCAAGTCGCCAACCTTTACGCCATTTTCGCCACCTGACAACGTGATGTTGCCGGCGCCGGCGAAAGTGAACCCCTCTCCCAGCGTCAGACGCGTTTCAACGTCGCTGCCTCCCAAGATGAATTGAGCTCCCTGCTTCTCAGCCTCCAAGCCGGCGAACTTTTCCAAGGTGCCGTCCAAGGTCATCGTTCCCGTGTCTTCGAGCTTGAGCTTGCGAGTGCTTTTCCCATCGGAAGAGCTCACGCCTGTGATAGTAGCTTCTCCTCCCTGAACTCCCACTCTGGATACAGAGTATTCATCCCCACCCAACACAATGCCGCCTTCGACGTCTAGGTTTTCTTGCACTACCAACTTGGCGCCACCCATGACAAAATTGGCATTTTGCAGACTTCCTTTTTCGATGTCATACAAGTACGCTCCCTCAGCCAAGCTGATGGAACCATCCCATGTTGTTCCTTTACCCAAAACGGCTGTCAAAGAGTGTGGAACGTCTCCTTCGTTTGCGAATGCGAAAGCAAGCGTACCATTCTCTCCTATTTTTTTCAGTGTCAATCCACTACCCAAAAGGCCGTCCTCCTTGATGGTCAGAGTCCCGGAAACATCAATATTCGCAACCAACGCTCCCGTACCTCCTTTGATTGCATGCTCCAAGATCAAGTTTTGGTCAGCCCCGATTGCGATCGTTTCCTTTACGGTCACCACACCCGTCATGGACAGTGTGAGTTTGTTAGAACCATCGATCGATAATTTATTCACCGTGCCGGAAAGTTTGATCGTACCGGAGGCTTTCAACGTGCTGGCGTCGCCACCCTCGACGGTACTCATACTTAGCTCACCACCCCAACCCGTGCTGTTGTGGAGAGTGAGCGTACCGCCACTCAAAGTGATATTGCCCCCATAAGTACTCAGATCCCCCACCGTGAGCTCCTTGGACACAGCCAAATCTCCATCACCGGCGAGCTTTGTAACTGTCAACGCGCTCTCCCACGAGAGGGTACCTCCATTCATCGTCAGCGTACCCGTAATACTGTTTCCTCCTTCCCCTGACGTAGAAGCAAAGCTCAACTCAGAGTTTTCTTCCAACGTGATGTCCCCCTCGATGGTATTGCTTTGACTGCCCTGCATGCGCAAGGTGGTTTTTGAGGTCTGTTCGGCGCCGCCGAGCGTCACGGTTTTCCCTGAGGTGTTAAAGCACGTCGTGTCGGTGGCATCAGTCTCACCCAGAGCAAGTGTCGCACCTTCGTTCAGAGTCACACTACCGCTACTCAAGGTTACCGCCGACCCTCCCAAGGTCAGGCTGCCGCTCTTCACGACCAGCGTGCCACAACTAAAACCTTTCTTCAGTGTATAGTTCGCCTGCGCGTTTGTGTTGGAATACTTGAGATCCGATTCGATTGTCCCCTCGAAGAAACCTCCCTGCGTCGCCTCCAAGGTCAAGGTACCTTCGCCGCTCACACTGCCCGAGCCTGCGAGCGAAGTTGCGGTCATGGACCCGGATAGAATCAACTCGTTCTCGCCTTGCAAGGCGAGCTCGCCAACTTTCGCTCCATTGCCGGAATAGGCAAATTCGCCGCTGACGGTGAGACTTGTCAAATTCATGGAGCCGGCGTAAGCACCTCCTTTCACCGTGAGAGAGGCACCCGTCACCGCGCCATTGCCATCCCTTGTGCTGTCCAACTTATTGACCGTATGCCCCGTCCCGACCTCCAGCGTGCCGCCCTCGGTCAAATCAATGGTAGCTGAATCAAGTGTGGCTCCATCTCCAAGAGTGAGCGTCGCGTATGATGCCACCCTCAACTTGCCTGATCCATCCACGGAGAAACCATTTCCCAAAGTCAGGTTGCCGGAGCCGATGGTGAAGTCGTTTGTTCCCAAAGATAACGTCCCGCTGAAGGTACCTCCACTTCTGGCTTCAACCGTCGCGGCTTTCTGCAAACTGATGCCCCAAGCCAAATTATAATCACCGGTCCAAATGATGGCTTCGCCTGCCGCATCGGCAGCCACGGTGATCGTGTTATCATCGGCTCCGGTTCCACTATCTTCTTTGCCTTTCTTCAAATCCGCACTCAATGTCAGGCTGGATTCTGCGCCCAATGTCAAGTTTTTCACCGTGCGGAGGTTTGCCGCATTGGATCCCGTAGCCGTCAACTGCGTGCCGCTCAGCTTCAACTCGGCAAGCTCGCCTGAGGTTCCCAGCAGAGCAGTCACAACTTTCTCATCGTTGCTCGCACCAATAGCTTTCAGTCCATCCCACACCATCGTGCCATCACCTGTGACTGCACTTCCCCCCGCGACCCATTCATCCGTGGTTTGAATGGTAATGGTGCTTCCACTGCCTACGCTCACTTGACCCAGAGTCTTGTCATCACCTGAGGTGCCGAAGTTCGCGCTCACGATGAGTTTGGCTTCATTTTCCAAGGACAATCCTCCATTACCTTTCACAGCTCCACCACTGCCGGTGTTGTCAAACAAGACGGTTACTCCACCAGTAATTGTAAGCTTCTCGTTCCACGAGATCTCGTTAGCCCGCAGGGAAACAGTTGCAGACGAACCAGTGCCCTCGATGGTCCCAGCCAATTGAAGTTTGCTCACAAGGGCACCACGCCCCACTTCCGAGTCAAAGATGGAGTCGTTCCCCAAACTCAAACCTTTCAAGACGACTGTGCTGCCTTCACTGCCTCGCGGGGCTCTCATGCTGACTGTGCCGCCAGCACCAATCACCAACTTGCCAGACGTGAAACTGCCATTCACGGCCAAGGTCCATGTGGTGGCTGTCGTGTTGCCGTTGTTGAAAGTCACCGTACCCGCCTCGATGTTACCCAATACATTCACCGTCACGTCGGCGAAGTTGTTGCCTTCTAGGGTAGCGTTGGAGCTGGTCTCCCATGCTTGAGAGACCTCGTCTTTCGTCCAAACCGTGCTGCTATCATCCCAGCTCAGCGTCGGCGTCGATTGGTCGGGTTGCGCTGTCGCTGTCCACGTCAACGTATCGCCCGTCCCCGTCAGCATGATTCCCTCATCGTCCGAGTTGGCCAGGGCAAAGGGAGAGTCAGCGAGAGGCTCGTCGGTCGAGAGGAGAGAGGAAAGGAGTTGGCCGTCCGTTTCCTCATCATCGTCCTGCAAGGAGATGCCCTCGGGAGAGGGCTCGTGCGACGTCGCGCGCGTACGCGTGCTCGCGACAGTACTCCCCTGGGACGCCTCCAAATTTGTTATTTTAAGATCCTGATCCTCGTCAGAAAGCTGGATCTGATCGCCCGGAAGAGAAATCTGTTGCTGGGGATCAGGAGGAGGTTGCACACCGACAGCGCGAGCGGCCGAACTCCATAGCACGGTAAAGACGCCCAGTAAAGCTGTACTGGTACTTACCGTGCGCGGCAAACGGCTGCGCGAAGCAAGAACGGCAAGGCAGGCCAACAAAGCCTTGCGAAGTCCCGAGGGCAAGTGTAGCTTCATAGTTGTAACGTAATTGTAGTGTAAAGAGTATCACTTTCTCCCCGCCCCAAGAATACCTGTTGGAACGGGGTCTCAAGCGGAGAATATCTCTTTTTAAAAGAGATGTTCTGATCAAGACGTTGAAAAACTAGCAAAAACGCGCTTTTTTACCCCCGATAACAGAGGGGGGAATTTGATTTTTCTCCATCCTGTTGAACATCGGAAGCAATTTATGGCGAAGGCGTTGCGAATATTTCAGGTGTACGTCTCTTTTAAAAAGAGATATACACCCCGGAGGCTTCCGGGCTGCTGGGGGAGAGGGGGATACGTCTTTGCGCTGTTTTTTCGTTGGGTAGCGAAAAAAAAGAAAAAAATTGTACTAAATAGTAAAAAATGGCTGGACATCTCTTTTAAAAAGAGATGATCAGCTTCTAAAGCCTGTGCATGAAGAGATAAAGCCAAATAACACGGCAAAAATTTTGAATAAAAAATACGCTCTTCGTATAATTTTGTGGAATGACCCAACAAAGCAATTCTACAAAGTCGGCAAATTATGCGGTAACAACCAAAAAAAATTCATTAACCCCAAAAAAAGATTTGAGCAT
>CANPWM010000065.1 GCA_947584295.1 uncultured Oscillospiraceae bacterium
GCTTTTTCTGGTACGAATTCCACCGGACAGGAACTGGCAATGGAACTTTACAATTACTGTGTGAGCCAGCCGGATATCCCGGATGTAGCGATGTCCTTCTCCGATGCGGATGTGACTGCATATATTGACGGAAACTCACAGCGGACAAAAGAGATCACATTTAAAGCGGATGAGCTGCAGACAATCACCATGAAACTGCCAAAGGGAGTCAAATTCCATAACGTAACTACCGGAAAGACCAGTGCGGCAGGCGCAAGCGTGGAAGTAAGCGGCGGTACAAAGTTCTATCTCTCCGCACCGCTGACACAGGCAGAGGATGTAAAGGATGCCTGGGCTGTTACAATGAAAGGAAGCATCACCAAGGATTTCAGTGCTTATAAGATCACCACAGGATCCGGCACACAGGATCTGGCCCTTGTATTTGGTGAGGGTGTGGATGATGAAAAATATGTAGATTTCAAAGTGAGCTGGGTAAAGGTGGCAACTGTTGAGATCATTAAAAAGGACAGCCAGACAGGAAACGGGCTTGCAGGTGCCGTATATGGCATTTACAGTGACAAAGACTGTACGAAGCTGATCGCCCAAATGCCGGCCACTGACAGCAACGGCGCTTCCAGCCTGATGATCACAAAAACACAGGATACCGTATATCTGAAAGAGATTTCTGTCCCGACTGGGTATCTGATCGATACTAAGGCGTATGGCGTAAAACTTGTGCTTGGGAAAACGGTCACACAGAATGTGACGGATGAGCGCGTCAGAGGAACGATCCATCTGGTAAAGAAAGATAAAGAGACCGGAGAAGTGACACAGGGCGATGCGGTCTTTGAGGGCGCGGTATATGGATTGTATGCCCGTGAGGATATCGTGCATCCGGATGGAAAGACAGGCATCCTCTATAAAGCAGGCGCCCAGGTTACCACATTGACTGTGGACGCAAAGGGAAATGCATCCGTGGAGGACCTGTACCTCGGAAAATATTATGTGAAAGAGCTTACCCCTCCGGTTGGATACCTTGCGGATGAAAAAGAGCATGATATCGATGTAAACTATGAGGGTGACAAGGTGAAAACCGTGGAGCGTACCGCAGAATCCCCGGAACAGGTGATCAAGCAGCCGTTCCAGGTGATCAAAGCGGCGAATAATGGCAAGACGGATGCGGATCTTTTATCCGGCGCCGGATTTTCCGCATACCTTGTAAGCAGCCTGAAAACCAAAGCGGACGGTTCCTATGATTTTGCATCCGCAGAGCCGATCGTGCTGACCGCAGATGGAAAAACAGAAATGTTTACCGATGAAAAGGGATACGCATGCTCAATCCCAATCCCTTATGGGACTTATATCGTGCGTGAGACAACAACCCCGCATAACTTCACCCCGGTGGATGATTTTATGGTGACGATATCGGAGAATAAGACCGAACCGCAGACATGGCGGGTACTGCTGGACGATGAGTTCGAAGCGAAGCTAAAGATCATCAAGAAAGATGATGAAACCAAACAGCCTGTGCTGGTTCCTAATACGGAATTTAAGGTCTACGATCTGGATAACGGGAAATATGTGGAACAGGTAACAACGTATCCGCATACCACCGTGCATAAATCCTATTTTACCAATGAGGAAGGGTACCTGATCCTGCCGGAGAACCTGCAGCCGGGAAATTACCGGATCGAGGAAGTGACAGCCCCGGACGGATATACGTTAAATACAGGCTATGTAGAAATCAAAGTGGATTCCAATACCGCATATCAGGTGGATGGCGTGAGCAAAGATGCCATTATCGAAGTGGCCTATGAGAACCATCCGGCAAAGGGTGAACTTGTCATCCATAAGGATGGGGAAGTGCTGTCCGGATTTGATAAGGATTTCCACTATGAGACGGCAGACCTTGCAGGCGCTGTGTTCAAGGTATATGCTGCAGAGGATATCTACACCGCAGACCATCAGACTGGTGAATCCGGGAACCGCAATCTGGAGTATGCTTCCGGTGCGTTGGTTGCGACCGTGACAACAGACGGGGAAGGGAAAGCAGTGGTAGAGGACCTGCCGCTCGGAAAATACCGGATCGAAGAAGTGACTGCGCCGGAAGGATATGTCCTGAATACTTCTTCAAAGGAAGTGGAATTTGTCTATGAAGGACAGGACACCCCGGTTATTACAGAAAACGCAGAGTTTACCAATGACAGGCAGAAAGTCAGCATCACGGTAGAGAAGCAGGATGCAGAAAACGGGGCGGTCGTAGCGGGAGCCGAGTTCGGCCTTTATAATGCAGAAGATATCGTATCCGGTGACAAGACCCTCGTAACAGCAGACACCCTTCTGGAAACGGTAACCAGTGACGAAAGAGGGCGGGCAGCCTTTACGCTTGATCTGCCGCTCGGAAAATATTATGTGAAAGAGCTGGCAGCGCCGGACGGATTTGTATCTTCGGATGAGATCCTCACCTTTGACGCTTCCTATCAGGGACAGGATATCCCGGTGGTGAAACTGGAATCCGTAAAGAAGAATGAGCCGACAACGGTTGAGATCACGAAATCGGATATCACCACAGGCGTGGAGCTTTCCGGCGCATCCCTTTCTGTTATCGATAAAGACGGAAATACGGTTGACAGCTGGGTATCCGTGAAAGATGAGCCGCATGTCATGAAACGTCTGACAGCCGGAGAGACTTATATACTGCGCGAATCCTTTGCACCGTTTGGTTACCTGAAAACAACGGATATCACCTTTACGGTGGAGGATACAGCCGAGATCCAGAAAGTGGAGATGGAGGATGAGGTGCCAACCGCAACCCTGATCGTCAATAAAAAGGGTGAATTCCTTGACAGCGTGACATTAGTCAGCCAGGTAAAGGGAGTTGTAGAGCATATCTTTCACTATATTACCGGGAACCTGACGGATGTTACCTTTGAAATCTATGCAGCCGAGGATATCAAAGCAGCCGATGGCGTCAGTGAAGATCATTATAAAAAGGATGAGCTGGTCGAGACGGTAACAACCGATGAAATGGGTATCGCAAAAGTGGAAAACCTGCCTGTAGGAAAATACTATGTGGTTGAAGTCGGCACAGCCTATGGCTATGTGCTGGATGGGGAACCGAGATATGTGGATCTTTCTTACCGTGACCAGGATACCCCGGTCGTGGTATATGATGAGGACTGGCAGAACAACAGACAGAGGGCGGCCGTGTCCGTATTAAAGAAAGAAAAGGACAGCGACCGTGTACTGGAGGGAGCAATCTTCGGGCTTTACACGAAAGAAGATATCCTGTCTGCATCGGGAAAAGTCCTGATCGAGGCAGATACAGTCATTGAACTGAAGTCTACGGATGCAGAAGGGAAGATTACCTTTGTGGCAGATCTCCCGGTGGACGGAAAATATTATGTGAAAGAGTTCTATGCTCCGGCTGGTTTCGCAACGACAGATGAGGTAAAAGAATTTACGTTTGAATATCAGGGAGAGGACACTGCGGAAGTTTCCTATGCATTTACTTTTGAGGATGAGCCGACCACTGTGGAGGTCACAAAATCTGATCTGACCACCGGGGAGGAACTGCCGGGGGCAAAGCTTCAGGTGGTTGACGAATCCGGTAAAATCGTGGATGAATGGGTGTCTGAAAAAGAACCCCATGTGATCAAAGAGCTGGTGGTCGGCAAGACTTACACGCTGGTCGAAACGAAACCTGCGGATGGATATGTGACAGCAGAAAGTGTTGAATTCACCATTGAGGATACCGTGGAGATCCAGAAGGTCAAGATGGAGGACGATGTAACCAAAGTGGAGATCAGCAAGACGGATATCACCGGAAAGAAAGAACTGCCGGGGGCGAAACTGACGATCCTCGACAGTGAAGGCAAGGTGGTGGAAAGCTGGGTATCTTCCGATAAGCCGCATTATATTGAAAAACTGCCAATCGGCACATATACATTGCGCGAGGAGCAGGCCCCGGACGGTTATCTGGTAGCCGAGGATATTACCTTTGAAGTGAAAGATACCGCTGAAATCCAGAAAGTTATCATGAAGGATGAGGCAAAACCGACCGATGTGCCGAAAACAGGGGATGAGACGAACCTCTGGATCCCGGTCATCCTGATGCTTTTGTCTGCAGCCGGATTAGCTGGATTTGCGGTAAGCAGAAGAAGGAAGAAACGTAAAAATGGTTAACAGCCATGAACCGATGGGAGTCTGCCATGATGCGGGCTCCTATATTTTAAACCAAAATCAGAAAGAAGGTGGCAGATTGGCAGAGACACTGTATTTCGCCTATGGCAGCAATATGAACCTGGACCAGATGGACTTCCGGTGTCCGGCCGCAGAGGTTGTAGGGAATGTCCGGCTGGACGATTACCGCCTTGCTTTTTGCAGCCAGAACCCTGAAAGCGGCGTGGCAACGATCCTGCCGGAAAAGGGCAGCCATGTGGATGGCGTTTTATGGAAGATCACCGGGGCGTGTGAAAAGAGTCTGAACCGATATGAAGGATATCCATACTTGTATGGGAAGAAAACCATCCATGTCAGGGCAGAAGATGGAACTGCCTATAAGTGCATGGTGTATGTCATGAATGTGCCCCATAAAGACTACCCGGCCCGGCCATCGGATTTTTATCTGCATGGAATCCTGGAGGGGTGTAAACAGAATGGGATCCCAACGGAGCCAGTCATGGATGCCGTATGCCGGACAGAAAAGGAAGTGAAGGCCAGGAATGCAAAAAGCAGGAAAAAGGGATGGGAACGGTAATCCATGCAGATATCAGGCTGTCATCCACTGTATGTTGCAGTTGCTTCTGGTTCTGGTTTTTTGTACCAGTGCGGGGATTCTGTATTATCACATGGTAGCCGTGCCGGAAGAAAACCGGGAACTGGCAGAGACACTGAAGGATGATTTTCCGGGAGAACATCTTCCGGAGGAAACCTCCGGGGAAGGGCAGCCAGCTGGGGAAAAAAGCACTGTGCCGCCTCTTGTTGATCTCGCAGCTTTACAGGAACAATACCCGGATGTGAAAGGGTGGCTTACAATCCCGGACACAGGCATCGATTACCCTGTCCTCCAGGGCAGTGCGGGTGAGCCGGAATATTATCTGCGCCGGAATTATAAAGGCGAATCAGATATCAATGGGAGCCTGTTCCTGCAATGGAACTGCGATGTCCGGGAAGGAGAGAACCTTGTCATATACGGGCATAACATGAACAGCGGTGTAATGTTCGGGAACCTTGACCGATATGCGTCTTACGGCTACTGCAAGGAACACCCGTCTGTTCTTTTCCAGACTATCGATGGCGTATCTGTTTATACTGTCGTGGCAGTCCTGAAAGCGGATGTCTCTATGTTCCCATTCCAGCAGGTTTCTTTTCAGGAACCGGACGGGCTCTTTTCCTATATTGCGCAGGCAAAAGCCCTGGAACTGTTCGACAATGGGAAAAATCCTGCAGCGGATGACTTAAAGCAGGTGCTTACTCTGGTAACGTGTTCGTATGAATGGAATGGTGCCAGGAACATCGTAGTGGCTGTTCGGGGATCCGGCTCTTAATATCTGCAGGAATCTCTTTATGGGAGATGTATTACTGTCCTGAGTTTGATGGACGGGAAATAAAGAAAATAAGAAATAAAAATGTCAGTAAGGCGGGGTATGTCCGGGATCAGGATGTATCCCGCCTTTTTTAAAAGAAAGGTTGGGATTTGATTATGAAACGATTATATACAGCAGAATCTGTTACGGAAGGGCATCCGGATAAACTGTGCGACCTGATCGCAGACAGCATTCTGGATGAGTGTTTGAAGTTTGATCCGGAATCAAGGGTAGCCTGCGAAGTGCTGGCAACGAAAGGGATGATCCTGGCAGCCGGGGAGATTACCAGTACCCATGAGCCATATGTGTTTGGGATTATGAAAAAGATTCTTTCGGATGTGGGATACCATGCGGACAATATTGAGATGGATGCGCTGATCCACCAGCAGAGTCCGGATATTGCAAAAGCTGTGGAGTGTTCGAGGGAGAAACGCTGCGGTCTTCCACCTAACCAGCCGGGATGGGAGAATGGCGCTGGGGACCAGGGCGTGATGATCGGCTATGCATGTGACGAGACACCGCAGTTTCTGCCGATGCCAGTGGTACTGGCGAACCGGATTGTCCGGGAACTGGCTGCCAGCAGGCGGAGCCATTTTATTGAGGGGATTTTGCCGGATGGAAAGGCACAGGTGACGGTGGAATATGAGGATGGCAGGCCAGTCCGTCTGGACAGCGTGGTCGTGTCCTGCCAGCATACAAAGGATAAGAACCTGAAGAAGCTGGAGCAGGAGATCAGGAACAAAGTGCTGACTCCAGCTTTACGGCTGCTCCCTGCGGATGAGGATACGGCTGTTTATATCAACCCGTCAGGGAGATTTGTCTGCGGCGGGCTGGATGCAGATACCGGGCTTACCGGCCGGAAACTGATGGTGGATACTTACGGAAGTATTGTTCCGCATGGAGGCGGGGCTTTCTCTGGAAAAGACTGTTCGAAAGTAGACCGCTCCGGTGCGTATATGGCCAGGTATATTGCGAAGAACATGGTAGCTGCCGGCCTTGCCAGCCGATGCCAGGTGTCCCTCGCTTACGCTATCGGTGTGGCACAGCCAGTCATGGTGCAGGTGGATACTTTTGGAACGGGAAAAATCTGTGCGGATGACTGCCTTGCGGCGGCGATCCCACTGGTGTTCGCCCTGACACCGAACCAGATCATAGATACGCTGCGCTTAAAGCGGCCGATTTTTAAACAGACTGCAGTATATGGGCATTTTGGAAGAAAGGAATTTCCGTGGGAGCGGACAGATAAGGTGGAAGCGCTGCGGAATACCGTCATGTAATGCCATGGGTCAGTGAAGAACAGATCCGGGAACTGAAGAAAATCCGGGCGTATGAGTATCTGAGGGAGAACCAGCCTTACCGTCTTAAGAAAACAAGGACAATCAATGAATGGGAACTGACGGATCATGACAGTTTCAAGATCAACGAGGTAACCAGCAAATGGCACTGGAAATCGAGGGATATCGGTGGCATCAGTGCCCTGCGGTTTCTGACACAGGTAGATGGGTACAGTTTTATGGAAGCGGTCAGTCTGTTACAGGAAGGAAATTTTGTCTATATCCCGCAGGATGTTCCGGCACCGGAAAGGAAACCGTTTGTGCTGCCGGAGAAGAACATGAACAACCGCAGGATCCTGCAATACCTGTCCGGGAGAGGCATCAGCGAGGCCGCTATCCGGCACTGCCTGAGATTGGGAATCCTCTATGAGAGCAGATCATATCATAATGCTGTTTTTGTTGGACGGGACGAAAACGGGAAAGCCCGGTATGCTTTTCTTCGTGGGATTTATGATAATGGAAAAAAATCCTTTAAGATCGAGCAGGCAGGAAGTGAAAAAAGGTATGCGTTTTGTGTGCCTCCCCAAAAGGATTCCAAGCGGGTAGCGGTTTACGAAGCCTGCATTGACGCACTGGCCCATCTGACGCTGGAGGGCGGCAGTCTGGATAAATACCGTCTGGAGCTTGGCGGGATCAGTGCGCCAAAAGAAGGGGAAACATACCGGGAGATGAAGAACCCGCCTGCGCTGGAGTATTTTCTATCAAAGCATCCTGAGATTGAAGAAATCGAGATCTGCACGGATAACGATTTTGCAGGGCGATGGGCATGTGCCAATCTAAAAAAAGCCTACGGAGCTGCCTATCGGATCATAGAGAACCTGCCGCAGATCGAAGGGGCGGACTATGCGGATCTGGCGAAGATGAAAAAGGAAGAAAAGAAAAAGGTGCGTACAGCACCGGAAAGGTAGGTGATGCTGGTGGAACAGGAAGAAAACATGCAGATAGAATTGCTGACACCTTTGACAGCAGAATTTATTCCGGATGAAAATGATTGGGACGATCTGGAGGAAGATGATGGCGTGTGGGATCAGGATTCTGGCAGAATGCCATTAGATGGAGCCGATCTTGTGCAGTACAAGGATGCCATTCAGAAAATGGTGGATGAAGAAAATACATTTGGCAGTGTGGATGGAAAACCATGTAACCTGATGCAGTATTTTGGCGGCAGCCCGGACATAAAAGAAAAGGTGGAAAGTGCGGTAGTGTCTGTAAAAGAAGTAGACCATGTTTTGTATGGTTGTATGACACTCCGGTTAAATGATTATCTGGAGTCCCATGAGCTGACGAAACTGTGTGAATACATTACCGGCCAGTACAGTGACGGGTGGGGAGAAGGATTTGAGCAGAGAGACATTCGTGTGGATGGCGGGAATATAAATGTTCATTTCTGGCAGTGCAACAGAAATTTCCGCTTCCGGCAGGCATCGGAGATAGAAAGCCAAAAGCAGGAAGGCAAGGGGGAAAAAGCGGTGCGCCGGCCGAAAATGAAACTGCTTGGGCATGATGGCAATATTTTTTCCATTATGGGAGATGCCAGAAGGCTGCTTGTGAGAAATGGGCAAGGCAAGGAAGCGGATGAGATGTTTCAGAGAGTGCAGAATTGTGACAACTATTATCAGGCCCTTGGGATTATCAGCGAGTATGTGGAAACAGAATTGAGTGTGCCGAGACAGGAGAAGGAAAAGCCGCATCGGAAGCCGGAGAAAGGGGGAACCAGCCGATGAGCCGGAAGAAATATGAAATTACAAAGGAGGTGCACCCGAAGTACCCATGGCTGCACCGTATCCGTGCTTTATGCCAGGTAAATGAGCAGGTCAGTCCTGGAATGCTTGGAGGATATGTTCAGACGGAAGATAATCTGTCCCAGGAGGGAACCTGCTGGATTTATGATCAGGCGGTCTGCTGTGAAGAAGCTGTGGTTTCAGATGACGGACGGATGTTTGATGGTGCCGTGGCACGGGGGAGCGCATTGGTAGGCGGCAATGCCAGAATGTTTGAGCGGGCAATGGCAGAGGGGAACAGCAGCTTTTTCAGTGGCGAAATGAAGGAAGATGCAAGGCTCGCCGGAAATGCGGTAGTCAAGCAATCAGACAATGGTCAGTCCCCGCTGATTGGGAGAAAGAGCAATGTTTATGGAACCGTCTGCGGCTGGTTTGTTGTTAATGACAATGTCTTTGAGGGAGAACATTACTTAAACCGCACGGAAGATATGTTCATTCTGGAGAATGGAAAACGGGAAGTATTGGTAAAACAGCGGAAACTGGATCCGCCGGAGGAATACCAGAAAGAAAAGAATAAAAGAAAAGATAGAGAACGATAAAGGAAAGGATGATGCCTATGGAGAATAACCTGCAACTTGATAACCTGATGAAAGAAGGGACATTCCCGGTGGAGTCTGTCGGCGGTGACAGGTGGCGTATCCTGCATGGAGATACACTGCAGCTTGTACAGGCGTTCCGTCCGGGAATTTTTGATGCCCTGATCACAGATCCGCCATATGCTTCCGGTGGTACGAAGCAGAATGAGCGTAACCGTACCACCAACCAGAAGTACAGCAGCATGAGAGCGGAAAATGCCCTGCCCGATTTTGATGGGGATAACAAAGACCAGCGTTCCTGGACCCATTGGATGGCAGAGTGGCTGTATGATGCGAGAAAAGCCTGTAAAAAAGGTGCGCCCATCTGCCTGTTTATTGACTGGCGGCAGTATCCGTCCATCACCGATGCCTTGCAGTGGGCAGGCTGGATCTGGAGGGGAACCGCTGTGTGGGATAAGGGAAATTCCCGTCCGCAGAAAGGGCGCTTTCGTCAGCAGGCTGAATATATCGTTTGGGGAAGTAATGGCCCGATGCCTGTGAACCGGCCAGTGTCATGCCTCCCCGGTGTTTTCCGTTATGGGAATCCGCAGAACCGCATCCATGTGACGGAGAAGCCCTTGCAGTTAATGAAGGATGTCATCCAGATCTGTGAGCCGGGAGGCCGTATCCTGGATCCGTTTGCCGGGGCAGGAACAACGATCCTTGCTGCAGTGGAGGAAGGATATGAGGCAGTAGGCATTGAAGTGACGGACGCTTATTATAAGCTCGGCACTGACCGTGTACAGTTTGCCTTGAGTGCGGCAGCCGGAGAGGACAGCGGACAGAATGCGTGATGATGGAACCTGGGCAGGAGCGGTAGGCATCCACATGGATGACCGTTCCCTCTGATAAAAAAGATAGGCATCCATGTGGATGCCGGAAAGGAGGCGCACAATGGAACAGGCGTTGGCTTATGTGTGCTGCCCTGCGGATGAGAGCAGGGCGAAAGTACAGAAATACTGCCGGAAGATTTATGAATTGGGCTATGTCCCTATCTGTCCGCAGTATGCATTTGCGCCATTTTTGGATGATGGCGTAGCAGAGGAACAGCAGGATAAAACCAAGATGTCCCACCTGATCTTAAAGAGGTGCCGGATGGTGGTGGTCTGCGGGAAAGAGGTGTCCGGTACCATGAACAGCGAGATCAGCATGGCAGACAGGCTCCATATCATCTGCACGACATTGGATGGGCTGATTAGGATCAAGGAGGCAGAATGAACCGGGAAAAGTTTTATCAGATGATAGGGACAGGAATACGGAGATACCTGCCAATGGGCTATCAGGAGTATCAGGTTCATATCAAAGAAGCAGAGATCAGAGGAGAGAAGAATGCCCTGCTGGTCATGGAAAAGGAAGGAATGAAACATATGCCAGTCATGAGTCTGGAAACCTATCTGGACAGAGTGAAGGGCGGTGAGGATGAGAAAGCGGTGCTGATCGATATAGCGGTGGATTATGCCAGGATGGTATCGATACAGCGCCGGAGTCAGCACCGTCAGATGGCACGGTGAATTTTGGACCGATACAGCAGATCAGAATCACTGACTCTGACTGAGTGACCGAATCAGGCGGTGCGACTGGTTTGGCAAGCATAGCGTTTGGATATCCAAACGCACTTTGGGGAGAACCCCAAA
>CANPWM010000066.1 GCA_947584295.1 uncultured Oscillospiraceae bacterium
TGCGCCACTCCGCTTAATTCCTTTTTCCTACGCAGGGAGCTCTTCTTTTCCCTGTCCACTTGTCCTGGGGCAGTTCAAAACGATGGGGCTGTTGTCTGCTCTTTATGTGGCACTTATTTAAAATACGCCGCGATCTCTTTCATCCGGGCCGACTGCTCCACATGGAAGGGGCAGCGGCTGTCGCAGTGCCCGCAGCCCACACAGTCCGCGGCGGTCTTGGCGAGGGTGTGATAGTGCTCCGCCGCCAGGGGGTCCCCCGCCTTGGCCAGATCATAATACTTGTTGATGAGGCCCACATTCAACCCAGCCGGGCAGGGCGCACAGTGGTTGCAGTACACGCACCGGCCGCGGGACCCCTCCGGGGTGAGGCTGGCGATGATGGAATAGTCCCGCTCCTCATCGGATGCATTCAGATAGGCGAGGTTCCGCTTCAGCTCCTCCACGTTGGCCGCGCCGGGCAGCACCGTCAGCACGCCGGGCTTATCCAAGGCGTACTGGATGCACTGGGCGGGCGTCAGGGCCCGCTTGAACGGCGACTGCTTCGCGTCCAGGAGCTGCCCCGCGTTAAAGGGCTTCATCACCGCAATGCCAACGCCCTCCGCCTCGCACCGGCGGTACAGCGCCTGCCGCTCCCCGTCGGAGCCGATGGCGTATTCGCCCTGGCCGTAGTCGTACATGGGGTTGATGGAGAACATGAGCATATCCACGATGCCCTTGTCCAGCACATGGTGGACCGTGTCCGGGTTGTGGGAGGACAGGCCGATGTGCCGCACCACGCCCTGGGCTTTCATGTCCAGCACATATTGCAGCGCCCCGCTCTTTTCGTATGCCTCCACGTCGGTCCGCTCGTCCAGGCAGTGGATGAAACCGAAGTCGATGGCGTCTGTTTTCAGGTTGTCCAACTGCCAGCCGATGGAGCGCTTGATGGCCTCCAGGTCGGTGGTCCAGCCGTACTCGCCGGTGGTATAGTTGGCGCCGAAGTGGATCTGTAAGTAAACGTTTTTCCGGCAGTCGGCCAGAGCCTTCCCATAGGCCGGGAAGCAGGAAGCGTGGCCCGCCGCCAGGTCGAAGTAGTTGACGCCCAGCTCAACCGCCGTGCGCACCGTCTCAATGATGTCCTTTTCTTTCTGCTGGCCCACTACCGACGAGCCCATGCCGATGATGCCGATTTGTTCCCCGCCGTGGGGCAGTGTGCGATATTGCATAGTAGCCTCCTTTGTCAGTTCCCTGAATGGGATAGTCATATTATGCTCATTCAGATGTACATAGCGGTAATTCGATGCCGCTATTCACCCATGCTCATTGAAGTAGTCCTCGGCATCCTCGTAGTCGTAGAAGTCGTCGTAGTGGTAATAGTAAAACTCTTCCGGGTCGGAATAGTCTTGTATATCGAAGGGGTCGGACCGGGTAGTTGTAGTCTTTTTCGTCGTGGTGCTTTTACTGGTTGTGGCAGCCTTCTTCGTCGTGGTCGTAGTGCTTTTCGAGGAAGAGGATGATGTATAGGATTTAGAACTCCAGGTAGAGGATGAGGACGGCTTTTTCGTGGGGGCGGGATAGACGTCCTTGCCATCTATCCGCAGATTGGGTGCATTCCAAGGAGCTATATCATACTTTCTGCCGTCGCTGTGGACCGTCGGCATCGTGATGCTGGTTTTGTTTACGCGCCCGATCTCCAGATCATTGAGAGCTTTCACCAGCGCATACTGGTCCGGGAGGGTGAGCCCGTGAAGGCCGTTCACCGTGATGTCTGGATAGTAAAGTAAGAGGGACTCGTCCTCTGTCACGGAAAAAGTCACCTGCACAGTATCGAAGCCATACGCTAAGCACACGGCCTTTACTTCGTCTATATAGGCCTGCCGGACGGCATTGGTTTGCCGATACTTACGAACCCCACAGAATAGGATCAGCAGGAGGCATAACACCAGGGCCACGCAGATGCCAATTGCTGTGCGGGGTTTTATACCTTGGGACCGGTAGACCTGCTCTGCTGGGGGCGGGGCAGGCGGCTTTGCTGGTTTGCTGTTGTTTGGGCGGACCTTCACCGGCACGGCCTTTGGCAGTGGGTAAGCACCGCTTTCATAGATGCTATGCGACGGGATACAGTCCTCTACGCTAAACTCATCTTCGCCGCGGGCTTTGAGATCAGCGAGGGCCGCATTGTATTCTTCCTCAGTCTCGTAATCCTCCGGGCTCAGTTTGAAGCTAAACTCGGCGGTGGCCCGCCACTCATGCTTTGCTTCGTCCAGCGCCTTTTCATAGTTCTCCCGGAACTCATAGTCACGGGGATCTAGGCCATATTCAGCTCCATCTTCGACTTCTTTGCGCCAGCTGTGAGCCAGGTCGTCGTACATCCAGTCGGAGAAAAACTTGTCTGATTCGCTTATCTTCCCGTCGCCGTCAAAGTCATCGTACCAGAAATCATCAAAAGGCATAAGGAGACCTCCAGAAACAGCATATCGTCATCAGACACATGTTTTTCTTATCTCAATTTCTTCTGCGTCGGTCAATTCCTTTTTGTATGCTTAAGCTGCATAGAGAGCATACACTCTTGTTTGATCATTTCTTCCTGTTCGGCATCTGCTGAAGGATCTCCTGGATTTCGGCCAGATGCTTTGCGGTAAATGTTATTGTGTCCTCACGACCAATACAGATGTCTACCGTGCCCTGATCTTGAATAGAAGCTTTCTTAATAGCTTCGATGTATTCGGCTCTGATAGCCTTATTGCTCCTCAGAGACTCAAAACGTTTACTGCACTCCAAACATAGAGCGATTCTCAGCTGTGGGAAATAGTACTGCGGAAGCAATTCAATGTTATTTACTTCGATCAGTTTATGTGGTTTGACATTGTGACACATCTGGCAGAAGCACAGTTTATTGGCACCCTCTGGGGTGTAAATTCGTAATGCACCATCACGATCTCGTGAACCAAGATCAAAGGTAGAACCGTCTCTATTCTTTCCTTTTCGAACGGTTCGCTCTTCTTTGACTGAAACAACTTCTACCGGGGTTTTCCACAATTCGCGCACATGGTTTCTAAGCGAGTTTCTGTCTCCTACAGGTGCAGATGGGAACTGATAGGATTCTCCATAATCATTTGTGTGCCCGATGGCCAAGTATTCCAACTCATATTCGCTTAATAACTCATCCGGAAGATGACCATCTCTGTAAAATCCACGCAAAATCTCTTCCGAGTTGACGAAATAGTCATCAAGAAGGGCCTCGACATCATCTGCGGTCAGCGTTTCATAATAATCGATGTCATCATAGTGAATACCGCTTAGAGCGCAACGGCGCATATATTTTGCAAAATCAGAGCATTCCCGATGAACGATCAGCCGCTGAAGCATTTCCACGGGGAAGTAACCAGATGGCTGATCACAGAGGAACAGAGTTGTATCAACTATTTCATTCAATTCATTTTTCAAAGGAATCATTTCAGAAACAGCATAAAGGGTCGCGAACGAATCATTCCTCTGGAGTGCGCCAGCCTGGAATTCTGAAATCAAATATCGGTAGATTTTTTCGACGTCGTTACCATGCACGATTCGGTTTAAACGTTCATTATAACGATTGCGCTCCCATTCTGCGTTCATTTCGTTGATGTTTGAATCGAACATTTTCTCGCAGGCCGTCTTGGATAGGAGCTTTTCATTCAGCACATAATAGTCCGCTGCAGATGTCGAAACCCCTTTCTTGACAAAAATGCTGTCTTCTTTCCAGCTTATGTATTCAGTACTCCCCGGGACTCGTCCATAAACGGGAATGATAGAAAAGTTCTTCAGTCTCTCCTTGAATTCATCAGGAACATCTTGAAGCAGTTCATACAGCTTAGATCGAAATTCTTCTTGACGAATAAAACGCTCGGCATGTGCCTCAATGATCGGGAACACCTGCTCAAATGATGCGGATACGCATTCCAAAGCATTTAGCGCCGCATCATAATCTGTTCCTTCCACGTCGATAATGCTGGATGGTCGAATTCCGGCATATTCTGATTGAGCAACCTTGCCGAAAAGAAAAGTGGCGGCATCAGGGAAACGATACGCTTCCTTGCTCTGCGGAATTTGGAACACCTCTCGGTCAAAAGTGGGCATGATCCTGCTGGATTTAAGTACACTCAAGAAGTCATATGACGTCAGGTAAGTGCAATCCGAAATGTCATTGGCATAGACGCTCACATTACCAAGCCGACGAGGTACAAATCTCGTGAATCTGAATATTTTAGCACGCTCTTCAGCTTTGAGCGAATCGATCACGGACAAGATAGCCGCGTAAAGTTCTCTGCGAATGATATTATTCCATGCTGAGCTTTCGGTTTCTATTTCTTCTCGGGATGTTGTTAGCGCAAAGGGCGCATCAATTACCATCGGAATTTTTATCCTATGCTTTGTCGGAAGTCCGTTATATAGGGCATAGTCAGATAATCCGCCCTTTTCCGGCACAAAGCATATGATAGACTGTTCAGTAGAAATTGCCCTCGTTCCACCCCTGCGCTCTTTTAATGCTTTCTCATCCATAACGAAAAACGTATGGGTGAATCGTTTGAAAACATGCTGCCGTTTATCAATCGTTATAGTTCGATGATCGTCGGAGTCTTTAATGAAGATGGTGTGATCCCCAATTTTGATTGATCGTAATTTGCGCAGACAGAGGCATAATTCCAGAATCGCCCTTTCGTTGTATGCCGGGAAAGAACTCTGATCTTTAAGGATAACCTCCATCTTTGTTCCAGCAACAGGACCCTGCTCAGAAGGCTTCAGAGCTTTCGGTATAGTCGGTTCTCGGTCTGTAAGCGAAAAAGAGAACTCTCTACTATATATTTTAACTTCCGACGCAACAGCAAAAATAGTTTTGAAGCCGACCCCCTTTTCTCCGATAGCCGCATATTGACCATTGAATAATTTGTTTTTTGTGGACTCTCCAATAGCAGTGATCGAGCGGATATTGGCCCGGTTGAAGCCGACTTCATTATACTCTGTCAGAACAGATTTTCCTTTTTGCGTTAAGTTGAAAGTCGGAACTTCATCGGGAAGATAGTCACAATCATCCGCATTCTGAAGAAGCTCCTGGATGAACCGGCCGCTGTCAGTTCCGGATTTAAGAATCAGGTCAATATAGCTCCGATACCCGTTATTCCCCAGCGATTCTTTAATCATAAGTCGAATGTTCAGTAAGCTGCGGAGATAATCTGATGCAGAACCAGTCTCTTCATCGACATACTGGTTCAATTGCTTTGAGGCCTCGCGCAGTTTAATACGGATGGCAAATGTATCCCTTTGGTCTATGGCATAGCAAAAGGCCGCAAACGATGCCAATGGGTTTTTCCGTGAAAGGATCACTGCATTGTAAAGAGGAAGGTAGTCATCCTCTTCGATATCGAGGCAAATACACTTTTCATGGCAGAGAAGCATGTATTTTTCAACGGCATGCGGAGTCTCGCTTAGTTCAAAATCCTCATACAGCACATCTGGCAGGTCTTGTTCCGTTGCATCTGTAACCGTATACTTAAGCCGCATGTTCTTTTGTACAAAATTGCACCCTATGGTTTGAAGCAAAGTAGCAAGCTTACGGTGCCTGAATATGGTTTCGACTTGATTTGGCGTCAATGAAAGAGTGTCCCGATCAGGAACCTGCTCTTCGGAGTAGATATATCCAACCGAATCCAGATAGTTCAACGCATCCGCGGTGATGGTCGGGATAGAGAAAGCCCGCCTAAACAGTTTATCTTTGACATTTCGCTCGGTTCTCAGCCGCAACTTATTTGCGGAGACACTTGGGACAAACAAAAAACTCTGATAGCCCATCAGTTTGCACACTTTTTCCGGCTCTGTGATCTGCTCCTCCTGAGCAAAACAGAATATCTCCTGGGCATTGTGATACGATCCATCCATTGTTAAAAACAGCGGAAGGTCAAGGTAATGTGCTCCAGAAAATGATTTCTGCCGGCTCAGGCACAACTCTTTCCCGTTGTTAGGAGCAAAAAGATTATCCCTGGCACCAGGAATATATTGCACAATATTCTCTTTCACGACTGAGCGCCAATCCGTATAAGCATAATCGATCAACTCAGACAGATAGCCGCTGGCCTCCTGAAACCATATATTTTCACCCTGGGGATCTACAAACTCCCGCGAAGCATCAAGTTTAAACGGAACATGGCATACAAGAGGTACAGTAAGCTTTAGTTGCGTAGGCAGGAAAGAATACAGTGCTCCCATGCCCACATCATCAATGTGTGCCAGGTTTGGCAAAATGACGCGCAAGGTCATGGGCTTGCCATCTGGCTTTCCTACTTGGGTATCCTCCCCATAGCGGGACTGACAAGCCTTCCTGCTGAAGACTACGGGGTATGAATAACGGGAACAACTGATTTGTTCTTTGACATCAATCTCGGTTCCGTTTTCGTAGTCATGCAAATTTACTGATAATTCAACATCTCGTTCCACTTCAACTTTGTTGTTGCCTGTAACGCCAGAACGAGAAACGGTAAACTCCATACTACGCCACGTATCAAAATACATCTTTAACGACGTCAGTTTGTTGAGGAAAAGCAAAGGGTTTCTGCTAAAGAGCGCATCTTTCTGACAATACTGCTTTTTGATTTCACGATAGATTTTTTCAGCCTGTCCAGGAACATAAAGTGTCATTTGTGTTCCTGGACAATAATCCGGGGAGCGGTAAGCAGAAACAGGGATCGTAAAGTTCTCTTTGTACAATTCAAAAGAAAACCAGCCGCTGCGGATCAGAACCTTTTTTGCAACGCCAAAGACCGATTTGAAACCGATCCCCTTTTCCCCGATCTCATTTTTGGAAGACGAAACATTCTTGGCGGCTTCAGCAATGCCTGTAATCGCAAAGACGTTAAAGGGTGTGAATCCGACTTCATTATAAGTCAGAACGATTTGGTCGGAATTATAATCGAAACGCATGTCAAGCCTGCAATCATCCGGTGAATGATAATCGCAGTCATCAACATTTTGAATAAGCTCAAATATAAAACGCAGGCTGTTGGAATATAGGCCATCCTCGCCTACAGAGAGAAGCGAATTCAGCAGTACGGGATAATTCTCGCCATGTAGTTTATCGTTTTCAGCGACAGCTTCCCGGAATTTTCTTAAAAGATCAATATACGCATTCCCATCCTCCGAAGATGTGATCTCATCGGGCGCAACACTCTTAAGCCCATCACGGAGCAGCTCAAGCTGCCTTGCGCCGAGATCACGACAGTCCACACTTCCGTACTGTTGCCTTAATTGCTGAAGCTTCGCCATACTCAGCCCCCCAAGATCGATATAACTCCGTTCACCAGCAATGTCGTATAGATTTCTGCCCGATCAGCAGTTTCTTTTATGTCTGTGACCTTTCGTTCATACTGTCCCTGTGCAGTTTCCAGTTCGCTTTGACGCATCCTTCTAATGTTATCATCAAATGCATCTCGGACTTGCTGTTCCAGAGAACGAATACGGTTTCGGTGAGTGTTTGCGAGGCTTTCCAGTTTGAAGGTTATTGTTGTTTTGACATCCCGTTTGTGGATATCCCGTTCCGCTAGCCACATCTTGACATGTTTATCTTCCAAAGAAGACCAGTCATAACCACTCTCGGCTTTGCTTTCAACATTGACGGCATCCTCTAAAATAAAGGGAAGTTCGCTGGCTACGGTTTCATTTTCACAAACTGTAATGAGCCTCGTGTATGTATTAAACCCGACATATTTCCAGGCAAAAACCGAAAAGACGTACTCTCCCTCCGGGATCTGCTGAGTGAAATAGCGGAGGCGAAGATATGCCGTTTCACCACCGGAAAAGTACTCCGCTGCCTGTTTTGCCAGCGGATGCATAGCGGTAATGAAAAAACTCTCTCTGTCTTTCATTGCCGCGTCCGGATCAAAGGTCAGCGTATGATTTGGCTTATTTCCACTCAAATAGTTTTCCCATGTTCGCCTAAGAGCATTTCTTCCACCCGGAAGCTTTCTTAAATCGTCACGTAGGATTCCGCGTGCAGTGGCAGAAAGCCGCAGGTTTTTCATAGCGGTTTCGCCTATGATATAGGTGCCTGCACCTACCCGCTCACTGATATAATTCTCAATGAGTCTTTGCAGACAATGCTGTGTCAGCCAGGGACTTTCGGCCTGCCGAATCTCCTGTGAAGTGGTGAACTCTGTTAGATCAAATCCGAAAAGCTCCTTTTCCTCCTCCTCCAAACGAGTCAGTTCCTGAATTTTTCTGACCTCATTATCTGCCATTTGCTCAAGCTTAGCCTTACGCTCCTCTTCAGTCAAGGTGGTATCAAGAGCTATTGTTTCGATGTTCTCGGCAATTTCTCCAAGAATTTCCTCGCAATCGCCGATGCTTTTTTCAAAGACACCTATCCTCATCATGCAACGATAGTAGATTTCCGCATCCACGGTGCTTTCAGTGATAATGTTATAAATATTAACAGCTTCGCTCTTCTGACCACGACGATCGATTCGGCCTATACGTTGCTCTATCCTCATAGGATTCCAAGGGAGATCATAATTGATCATCATGTCGCAAAACTGATAGTCCAAGCCCTCAGATCCGACCTCGGTAAACAGCAGGATGTCTATTGCGTCGGGATTATCCTTGGGAAGTTCAAATCTTTCCTTCAGACCGTACCGATCATCATCTTTTACGCTGCCATCAATTTGCTCGACGCGGAAACCAAGTGAGCTCAGCCGCCGTTTAAGATAGTTGAGCGTATGCCGGAATGTACTGAAAAGCATGATCTTATTGTTCGGTATCTCCTGCTTTTTGTTGATCACCTTTAGTGTTTCATCAAACTTCGGATCTTCTTCAGGCAGATTATCTGCCAACTCAAGCAGTTTCTTTGCAAGGGATAAAATGACATCGCTGGATTTTCCGCTCATATCAACGCCAGAGAAATCTATCTCTGGATCATCATTCATTTGCTGGATTCTGCGGCCAATGATATCTCGGATATGCGGAGCAAGTCCAAAAATACAGCTTGCCGCTTGTCGCCGGATAGTGCTCATCATAAAAGGAACAGCACGGCTATCATGAAGCACAGAAAGCGTTTGGTGCTCAAAGGACAGCAACTCGTCATGGAGCATACGCTGATAATCAGTGAACTCTATGGATACCGTGTGAGGACGCCGGACACAGAAATCCTGTATGTCTCTTCTACGGGTGCGGTTCAGCATTGTACTGAAGCTATGAAGAGACTCAATATCGGATATGAGCTTAACCCTTTCCTCACGGGTGATATCTTCTTTTTCAAGGCGTACCAGAATGTCATCATATAATGGATTCTCCGCGATAACATTATCGCCCCACTGCGTTTTTTGCAACTCACAGAGATTGGATGTTGCTTCTTGAGCCCATCCTTCTTGGGCGGCACGGATGGCATGAACTGCCTGCGAAATATAAGCGTTAGGGCGTGACATCATTTCAAAAGTCTTCTGGTCGATTACGATATCTGGCCGGAGGACATTTAAAATCGTGAACAAATCCTTGTCTCCTGTCTGAAGAGGGGTTGCGGTTAACATAACAACCGCATCGGCGCGGTCGCAGAAATACTTCGTACATTTATAGGCAAAGGCTTTTTCTTTGTCCATGTTGCCATTTCTGATATGGTGCGCCTCATCAACTATCACTAAGTCAAAATGAGGTTCTGGGTCAAGTTCTGAAAGGCCAAACGATCTTATATGTTTTCCTTCCTCTCCGTTGTAAGCCCTTGAATCCAAAACGGAATAAGGAATAATAACCTTATTGTATCTTACAGGCCATTCACCATCGCGGTCAGTATCAGATATGATCTGCCGGAGCGTAGGGCCGTCAATCGGAATGAACTCCTCATCAAAGCGCTTCATTTCCAGTTCCCATTTACGCTCAGCGACCAGAGGCCTAGGACAAATCACAACTACTCGCTCCAAGTCTGAGCGGGCTTCAAGCTCTTTGATGATGAGCCCGGCCTCTATGGTTTTGCCGACACCGACGCTGTCAGCAATCAGTATACGATGCTCATCCGCATGAATCATCTTCAATGCTGGCCGAAATTGATACGGCACAAAATCAATTCGTGCGGAATTAAGAGAATACAGGTTTTGAGAAGAAGGGTTGTTGATCTGATACGCCGTTAAATAACTTTGGACATTGCTGATTCCCACCCAATTGTATCCTGCTGTCTCCTGAACAAGCGCAATCTGTCCAGTGAAATACCGCTCGAGTTTATTGTTGACAAAGACCTCGTACTGAATGATTGTACCGAGATTTTTCATCGAGACAACGATGCCCTTTGTTTCCGGTGAACCAACGAGATACACCAAGCTATTCTCATGGATCTCTCCTGGCGTATGCTCGGCTTTAGATACCGTCTCTCTAACGGCTTCGGGGGGGGCTTCATTCTTGAAAGTAGGAACGCTGTCGGGTTGCTCAATATATGAGATGAATTTTCCGATCTCTCCGCAAACAGTTTGACTTCCTCCAAGTTGCTCAATAAACGCAGATATCGTGTTCAGATCATGAAGGATCGTATCCTTTCCTGGAAGTTCTGCACTGCAATGAGCCCAATTATTTCGCACGGCCATCATATCTCTGATAACTTCGCGTTCTTTTGTCGGAAGATACGCGACCGTACGCATGTCATACCACGACTTATTAGCAATCCGGAGCAGCGCCGCTAGATCAAAATCCAATAGCTTTGAAAAGCCCCTTGAAATCGCCATTTCGCGCTGAGTATAACTAAGGCTTGGCAAAACGCAATCGTTCCACCAATCATCTGTCACTCTGGGCAGCAAACTATTAAGCCAGTCCACGAGCGAAACAGTTGCCTCGTGAAGGAAGGAATTTATGCTACTAATGATCTTCTGTGCATCCATTGCAAAGCGCTCCTTAAGTC
>CANPWM010000067.1 GCA_947584295.1 uncultured Oscillospiraceae bacterium
GTGGGCAGTGTGTTCCTGGTGGTGTTCCTCTCCATGATGTACTCCATGGCCGGCATCAAACGGGATAACCCCATCGAAGCCATGAAAAACGAGGTGATCTAAGGCCGTCCCTGCGTATGCCATTGTCCCCCGCCCTAAAAAGGTTGCGGCTCCGCCGCGTATTCCAATAGCGGGCCGCCAAGAGAGGCGGCCCCTACAATGCTGGGGGAAAGCGATTCAGAAATTCGATAGATGGGCCGCCGTGGGCGGCGGCCCGTACGGCTTCTATATTAGATTTTCGCATATTTGACGGGCGGGTTTTGAACCCGCCCCTACGGCTTTTGGGGAAGATTCTTCCTCTATTTTTGCAAACTCTTTCATCAGGGCTTGTAGGGGCCGCCGCCCACGGCGGCCCACGTCATACGCAACGATTCTCAATAATTATTTCGTTTTCCCCAACGAACCAACCCCCGTACGGGCCGGACACCCGGCCGGCCCGCCTATCGAATTACGAAAAAACCATCGTATACCCTTGTAGGGGCCGCCTCTCTTGGCGGCCCGCCGAATTTCCGGCAAACCCCATGCGTGGCAAATCACATTTTCCGTGTCCGCCATCTTGCGGGCGCTCCCCGGGGTTCTCCACATAGGGGCCGCAGCCCCTGTGTGGTCGGTTAAGGGGGGAGTCCAGAGGGGGGAAATCGAAGTCCCCCCTCTGGTTTCTTTTTCCCTTTTGTTGCTTTTCCCTTTTTGGAAACCCAAAAAGGGAAAAGCAAATCCCCGTCCGCCCTATTAGGGCGGACAACCTTTTTAACACGCCCCCTCCGTAACCTTCCCTATCTCCACCCCTTCTTTCGGCGCCGGTTCGCCGTCGATGAGCGTCCCCTCCGGGTAGACGCGTATATCCAACGTCCTGTCCCCGGCGGTGTAGAGTACCCTGGCCGGGGTGAGGCTGTCGGGCAGATTCGGCTCCACAAAGAGCCGCCCGTCCCGCATTTTCAGCCCCAGCAGGCTCTCCGTCACCGCCCGGAAATACCACCCCGCCGACCCGGTGTACCATGTCCAGCCCGCCCGGCCCGAAAGGCCCTGGGCGGCGCTGACGTCGGCGGCCATGACGTACGGCTCGGCGGCGTACCGCCGCGCCTCCCGCTCCCCCGGGGCCAGCGCCAGGAGGAGCCGCGCGCCCCGCTCCCGCTGGCCCGTCCGCAGCAGCGCCATAGCCAGCCACACGGCGGCGTGGGTGTACTGCCCGCCGTTCTCCCTAAATCCGGGGGCGTAGGAGCGGATATACCCCACCTCCGCGCTCCCCCGGTCAAAGGGCGGGTCAAACAGCTTCACAAGGCGGCTTTTCTCGTCGTAGAGCCGCGTATAGGCGCTCTGGAGCGCCTGCTTCACCCGCGACCTGTCGGCCCCGGCAAAGGCGGCGAAGCTCTGGGAGAGGGAGTCCAGCTCGCACTCCCGCTCCTCCTCCGGCCTGTCCCCGGCGGCGGCCCCCAGGGGCGTGCCGTCGTCGCAGAAGCCCCGGAGATACCACGCCCCCCGGTAGGCCCCCTCGGCGGCCCGCAGCAGGGCGGCGGAGGCCCGGTCATACCGCTCTCCGTCCTCTCCCTCCCGGCGGCACAGCGCCGCCAGCTCCCGCAGGATCATGCTGCCGAACAAGGTCAGCCACACGCTCTCGCCGCGCCCGGCCCGGCCCACGCCGTCCATGCCGTCGTTCCAGTCCCCGCCCAGCATCAGGGCCAGGCCATGCTCCCCCATGCCCCGCCGGAGGAACCTGTCGGCGGCGGCCAGGGCGTGGCGCAGCACCGTGTCCCGCTCCGCGCTCACCTGGGGCCGCTCGTACCTGTCCCGCTCCCCCGCCTCCAGGGGCGGGGAGATCAGCCAGCTCTCCTCCTGGCGCAGAATGGTTCTGTCTCCAGTTCGGTTTACATAATCACACACCGCCCAGGGCAGCCACAGCAGGTCGTCGGAGCAGTGGGTGCGCACGCCCATCAGGCCCTCCGGCGTGTCGTGCCACCAGTGCATCACGTCCCCCTCCCTGTACTGCCGGGAGGCGGCCAGCCCGATCTGCCTCCGGGCCGGTTCCGGCTCCACCAGGAGCAGGGACATCGCGTCCTGGAGCTGATCCCGGAAGCCCACGGCCCCGCCGTTCTGGTAAAGGCCCGTGCGGGCCATCAGGCGGCAGGCCGCTGTCTGATAGACGGCCCAGCCGTTGACAAAATCGTTCAGCCGCTTGTTCGGCGTCTCGATCCTCACCAGCCCGCAAAGCTCCCGCCAGCGGGCCTTCGTCTTTTCCAGCAGCCGCTCCGCGTCCCCCAGGGCGTTTTCCAGGGCGGGGAGGGGCGCGGTGCCGGAGACGATCACAAGCCGCGCCTGGGCCGGCAGGGCAAAGGCGAAGCACGGCTCCTCCCCCGCCCCGGCAAAGCCGTCGTAAACGCCCATCAGGGCGCTTTTTTTCCGGCAGGTGAACTCCTCCGGCGTCTCGGAGACAAGGCAGGCGAAGCGGCGGTTTTTATAGGGGCCGGAGGGGTTGCGGGCAGTAAAGGCCCCGCCCTCCCGGGCAGTGACGACGCCCCTGGCCCCCAGGGCCGTCTCCCCCAGGATAAGGTCGATGGCATAGGCCGTCTCCGCGCCCTCCAGGTCGCCGGTCAGCTCCAGGATCAATACCCTGGCCTCCAGCCCATCCGGCACAAAGGCGGTAAGGCGGGAGCGCACAGACCCGAAGTCCCGCTCCCAGGCCGCCCAGCCGAAGCCGTACTCCACCAGCGTGGGAAGGCCCGCCCCGTCGGCAAAGAGGGAGCGCGTCTGACCCCCCAGCCGGATAGTCAGCCGCTCCGGCCCCACCGTGGCCGACGGGTCGCCCAGCCAGGGGTCGATCTTCCCCAGGCGCGAATTGCCGCTCCACATATGGCCGGTGCCGCACTCGGTGGCCAGATAACCGAAGCTCTCATTGGCCAGCACATGGCTCCAGGCGGCCTCCGGCAAGGCGTCCGTCATGGCAAAGCGGAACGTCCCGTCCTCCGCCCACCGGCAGGTCACCTCCCCCGCGCCCCGCAGATAGCGCCGGGGCGCCTGGGGCGTCCTCTCCCGGTGGGCCGGGGCGGCGGGTACGGCGTCCAACCGCACGTTCAGGTCGGCGTAGGCCTGGGCGGCCCGTCCGGCGTTCCCGGCGGCCTCCACCAGCCGCACGCCCCCCGGCGCGTCCAGGGTACTCTCCCGCCCTATGCGCCGCAGCTCCTCCAGCAAGGCCGTCCTCTGGGCCTTGCGGTAGTCGCCGCCGTCGGTGAGCAGCAGGGCCAGGTCGCTCTCCACGCCGTTCTCCGCCAGGAGCGCGTGGAGGCGTACAAGCCGCCTGGCCCCCTCCAGGGCGCTTTCGCTGTCGATCTTGGCGCACAGCAGGGGGATCTGCCCCGAAATGCCCAGGCCCCACAGCTCCTCCACGGGGATATTCCCCGCCGCCAGAAGCTTCTGCCGCTGCTCCGACATCTCCGGCCCGTAGACAAGCCCCGGCAGGAGGCCCAGGGCGGCCCTGGTATCGGCCACGCTCAACCCCAGCATCAGCGCGGCGGCGGACAGGCGGGACACCGCCTGATTTTCCCGGCGCTGGAGGTTCCTCCGGGCCGTGGCGGCGGCCTCCTCGGCCTCCGTCCCCACGCCCAGGGCGAATCCGGCCCGCCCCCGGCCCCCGGTGAGCTTCAAGGGCACCGTCAGCGCCACGTGGAAGTCCGGGCAGGCCCGCAAAAGCTCCCCCGCCCCCAGCGGCTCCCCCCGGCCTGAATGGGTCACGGCGATAAAGGGCTTATCCGCCGCCGCGCACAGATACACCGCCCGCTCCCCCGTCCGGGGGCGGCGGCGCACCGTCAGAACGCCGCCGGTGAGCTTCGCCTCCAGGGCGAGGAGGGAGAAGGCCGGGTGGGCAATAAAGTCCGCCCGCCGCTGAAGCACCGGGGTAAAGACGCAGAGGATCTCGCAGGCGGTAAGCTCCGCCGGCCCCGTCACCTCCACCAGCCGTACCTCCCCCGCCCCGGAGGAGGGGACGGAGACGGTGAGGACGGCGGACAGGCCGCCCCGCTTGGCCCGGAACACCCCCTGGGTGTCGGAAAGCTCGCAGGTATAGCGAATCGTCTCATCGTACGCCGGGGCGGGAGTCAGGGGCAGAAGCTCCCTCTCCGTGCGGAGATAAAAGGCCATTCCCATCTCCCCCAGGGGATCCGGGTCAAAGCGCGTGACCTCCAGCTCCCGGAACCGGGAACGGGAGGCCCCCGTCTCCGTCAGCAGCACCGTGTACTGCCCGTTGGAGAGGGGTACGGCGGCGGGGGCCAGGGCGTCCACGGTGTCCAGCCGCTCGAAATACCCGCCGGACTCGGCCCTGCCCGGCTTCTCCGGCACGTCCCGGGGGCTTTGCCGCATGAGGACGCGGCCCGTGGGGACGCGCTCCTCCAGCAGCTCCCGGAAGGCCCCCATGCGCCGATCCTCCATGAACCGCCGCTGGAACACGCCGCCGCAGAGGGTATTGGCCACCGCCACCAGGCTCATGCCCAGGTGGTGGGCCATAAAGCTCCTGACGATCCGGGGCTTGCCGCCGCCCGCGCGGGCGGGGGTGAAGTCCGCCGCCTCGTAAAAGCCGTACTTCCCTTCCATACCCAGCCCCTCCAGCCGTTTTAAGTTCCGCGCCGCCCCCCGTGGATCCAGGGGCAGGGCCAGGAAGGAGGCGTAGGGGGCCACCACCGTTTCCGCGTCCATGCCCCGCTTCAGGGCCAGGCGCTGGACGCCGTGGGCCTTGTAGCGGTAGGCAAGGCCCGGGTCAAAGGCGTAAAAGCCGCTCTCGGAGATGCCCCAGGGGACGCCCTGCCGCGCCCGCTTCTGGACGTAGAGGCAGAACCGGGCGCTCTCGTAGAGCAGGGAGTCCCGGGGGACGGGCAGGAGCAGGTCGGGCATCAGGTACTCGAACATGGTGCCCGTCCAGCTGACCATACCGGCGTAGCCGTCCTGGCTCACCAGGGCGCGGCTCAGCCTGCGCCAGTGCTTGCGGGGGGCCTGACCCAAGGCCACGGCGATAAAGCTGGTCTGCCGCGCCTCGCTGGCCAGCAGATCGTACCACCCCTTGGTGGGTGCGTCCTTCTCCGGCTCCCAGCCGATGTGAAAGAGCTTCCGGCGCTCATCGAAAAGGGGCCTTAGGTCGGTTTCCCCGATGAGCCTCTCGCACCGCTCCGCTCCGGCGTCGTCCCCGGTGGCCCTGAGCCACGCCTTCAGCGCCACCAGGCACCCCAGCAGGTTGCCGCTGTCCACCGTGGAGACGTACCGCGGCTCCAGGGGCGACAGGGTGCGGGTGTCGTACCAGTTCAGCAGGTTCCCGTGCCACTTCTCCAGCTTCTCCACGGTGTCCAGCGTCCTGCCGACGCGCTCCCCCGCCTGGGCGGGGCTTATATACCCCAGCTCCGCCGCCGCGGCGGCGGACAGCAGCGCCAGGCCGATGTTGGTGGGGGAGGTGCGGTGGGCCGCCCCGATGTCCGGCTCCGTCTGCACGTTGTCCGGGGGCAGGAAGTTATCCTCCGCCGTCATGTTCTCCTCAAAAAACCGCCAGATCTCCCGGCCCCTGGCCAGAAGCCACGCCCTGTCCCCCTGGGAGATGGGCGCCTCCTGGCGGCGCGGGTCGGACAGCGCCTTGGCGAAGGCCGGGGCGAAGATCCAGACGATCCCCACCGCCCAGGGCAGGGCGCTCCGGGCCGCCAGCAGCAGGAGAAGCCCCGTCACGGGACACGCCGCCAGGGCCAGATAGTTCACATAGACGGTATTGCCGTGCTTTTTCTCCGCCTCCGAGGCGGTGACCCAGCGCAGAAGCCCCCGGCGGCTGACGGTCATGCGCCAGAGGGCCGTCACGGCGGCCTTCAGCTGGATAAACCCCTGGGCGGGCAGGAGCGTCAGCGTCACCAGCCATCTGGTGACCGTCCCGCCAAGGCCCGGGAGGACGGCGGAGTGGTATCGGGCCAGGCCGGAGCCGTCGTGCCGGAGGAAGCTCCGGGCAAGCTCCAGCGCCAGGGGGCTGAGATACCCCGCCAGGGCGATGACGGCCGCCGCCGCAAGGTCCCGCCCCGGCAGGAGCATGGCCGCCAGAAGGGCCGCCAGCACCGCCGGAGGCAGAAGGCTCCGGCGCAGGTTGTCTAAAAGCTTCCACCGGTCAAGCTCGGGGAGGGTATTTTTCACCAGCGCCCCGTCCCGGGTCCTGACCCGGCCCGTACACCAGCGCAGATTCTGCCAGTCCCCCCGGATCCACCGCTCCTGCCGGGCAAACCAGGAGGTGATCTTGGCGGGACACCCGTCGGCCAGCTCCAGGTCGGTGACAAAGCCGCAGCGCATATACGCCCCCTCCAAAATGTCATGGGACAGCACCGTGTTGTCCGGGAACCGCCCGTCCAGAAGCCGCCGGTACACCGGCACGTTGATAAGGCCCTTGCCCATGAACGTCCCCTCGTCAAAGAGATCCTGATAGAGATCGCTCACCGCCCCGGCGTAGGGGTCAAAGCCGCCCACTCCGGCAAAGAGCCGGGAAAAATCGGTCTTTCCGGCGCTCTCCAGCTCCACCGCCACCCGCGGCTCCAAAATGCCGTAGCCGGACACCACCCGCTTTTGGGCCTCGTCGATGACCGGCACGTTCAGCGGGTGGAGCGCCGTCCCCACCAGCTCCCGGGCCGTCCCGGCGGTGAGGCGCGTGTCCGCGTCCAGGGTCAGGATAAAGCCCGTCCCCTTCAGGGCGTTCCCGTCCCCGCACAGGGCCCGCAGGGCGCTCTTCTCCCCGCTCAAGAGCCTTACCAGCTCCTCGATGGCCCCCCGCTTGCGCTCCCGGCCCATCCAGACGCCGTCGGCCTCGTTCCGCTCCCGCTCCCGGAAGAAGAGATAGAACCCGCCGCCGTACTGCCGGTTCAGCGCCTCCACCGCCGCCCTGGCGGCGTCCAGAATGGGGCCGTCCTCCCGGACGCGCCTCTGCCCCGCCTCCTTCAGATCGGCCAGAAGCCCAAACAGCAGGTTCTCCCCGGCGTCCCGGTTGGCAAGCCGGTACTCCTCCATGAGCCGGGCGTATTTCGGCCCGTCCTTCTCCCCGGTCAGCAGGGCGGAAATGACGCAGACGGTCTTGCCCGCCCGGGGGATCCCGTTTTCCAGCGCCATACGGGGCAGACGCCGGGGCCTGACAAGCCGCAGGGCCGCGGCGTCCAGCAGATTCTTCACCGCCTCCGACACAGGCAAAAGCGCCAACAGCGCCGCCCACACCGAGCCGGTGACGATCCCCGTAAGGACGGTGAAAAAGAGCGTCGCCAGGGTGACGGCGGCGATATACCAGGCCGCCCGCCGCTCCCGGGGCGCTCTCCCCAGGGGACGGGTGAAGATATACGTCCCCACGTGCCTGTCCTCCCCCCGGGAGGCCAGCTCCAGGGCCTTCCGGGCCGCCTCATGCTCCTCCAGGCCCGCTTTGCGGGCCTCCAGAGCCAGCCGCGCCCGGTAGGAGCGGCGCGTCTCCTCGTCCATCAGGGGGTAGACCCCGGCGGGATCGGCCCGCAGGGCGGCCTCCACCCGGTTCACCGCCTCCAGGATATCCCCCACGTCGATGACAGACAGCGCCCGCAGGGTGGTGAAGATGTTCTTATAGAGCAGCGCCCGCTCCTCCCCGTCCCCGGCCTCCCCCTCCGGCAGTACGGCCTCCAAAAAGGCGCACAGCTCCGCCGTCAGGGCCGGGACAAAGGCGGAAAGCTCCCGCTCCGTCAGCACCCTCACCTTCTGGAACTCGTCCAGGAAAAGGCGCATACGCTCCCCCGTCACCTCCCCGCGCCCTGAGCGCACCAGAGCGGCGGCGGCCTCGGAGACCAGCGCCCGGTCCGTCCCCAGGCACCGGGGCAGGCGGCCTATGGCGCGAAGCTCCGCCGCCGCGGCCTTCCCCGCCCGCTCGGCCAGGTACCAGTTGTCCCGGAACCACTCCTCCGCCTCCCCCTGGCCGCCTTTTTTCAGGGCCGCGCAGTGGGCCGCCAGGGCGCTCAGCGTCCCGCGCAGGCGGGCCGCGCTTTTAAGGCCGCTGACAAAGCCCTCCCGCTCCAGGGCGGAGGCGGTGTTCCGGGCAAAGTTGCCCAGCGTCTCGTTTTCCATGTATATTCCCGTGTCGCGCTCACGCATCAAGATTCCTCCTTGGGATCGGGCCGGCGGAACGCTCCCGCCGCCCCCGGCCCGCTGCGGGCCCATGATTTCACAGTATTATTTGTGAAAACCGTGAAAAATATTCCTTGACAAACCGCCCCGCCCCGTGTATAATAGGCCCCGGTGTAAAACGAAACTATTTTACAGGTGATGAGATGCGAAGCGACACTTACCAGCTCACCCTGCTCTACGACTTCTTCGGGGAGCTTCTCACCGGCACCCAGCGGGAGTATTTTGAATACTACTACGCCGACGATCTTTCCCTCTCCGAGATCGCGGAGCTTATGGGCGTCACCCGCCAGTCCGTGCGGGCGGTCCTGGCCCGGGCGGAGGCGCTTTTGCGGGAATACGAGGCAAAGACGGGCGTGGTGGCCCGCTTCCGGGAGATGTCCAAAAAGGTGGACGAGCTTCAGGCCAGGGCGGAAGAGCTGATGGCCCTCTCCACAGGGCGCGCCGGGGAGCTGGCGCGGCAGGTGCGCGACGGTCTGGAGGAATTGAAGGGTTGAGTTATGGCATTTGAATCACTGTCCGACAAGCTGAGCAACGTCTTTAAAAAGCTGCGGGGCAAGGGCCGGCTCTCCGAGGCCGACATCAAGGAGGCCATGCGGGAGGTCCGTATGGCGCTGCTGGAGGCCGACGTCAGCTATAAGGTGGTGCGGGACTTTGTGAAGCAGGTCTCCGAACGGGCCGTGGGAACGGACGTTCTGGAGTCCCTGACCCCGGCCCAGATGGTCATCAAGATCGTCAACGAGGAGCTTATCAAGCTCATGGGCTCCACCACCACCAGGCTGAACATCAGCTCCAAGGGCATGACCGTGGTAATGCTGGTGGGCCTTCAGGGCGCCGGCAAGACCACCAACGGGGCCAAGCTGGCGGCGCTGATGCGCAAGCAGAACGGCAAGCGGCCCCTCCTTGTGGCCTGCGATATCTACCGCCCCGCCGCCATCAAGCAGCTGGAGACGGTGGGAAAGCAGCTGGATATCCCCGTCTTTCAGATGGGTACGGAGGATCCCGTAAACATCGCCAAGGCCGCTATCGCCCACGCCAAAAAGCACGGCAACGACCTGGTGATCCTGGACACCGCCGGGCGGCTCCACATCGACGAGCAGCTCATGGAGGAGCTGCGGCGCGTCAAGGCCGAGACACAGCCCGACGAGATCCTGCTGGTGGTGGACGCCATGACCGGCCAGGACGCGGTGAACGCCGCCGCGGCCTTTGACGAGGCCCTGGGCATCACCGGCGTGATGCTGACAAAGCTGGACGGCGACGCCAGAGGCGGCGCGGCCCTGTCCGTCCGGGCCGTCACCGGCAAGCCCATCAAATTCTGCGGCACCGGCGAAAAGCTGGACGCCATCGAACCCTTCCACCCCGACCGTATGGCCAGCCGGATCCTGGGCATGGGCGACGTGCTGACCCTCATCGAAAAGGCCGAGCAGAGCTTCGACGAGAAGAAGGCCCGGGAGCTGGCAGACAAGATGCGCCGCAACGCCTTCACATTGCAGGACTACTACGACCAGCTCCAGCAGCTCAAGACCATGGGGGGCCTGGGCGACATCGCCGGTATGCTCCCCGGGAATATGGGCAAGGCCATGGCCGGGGCCAAGATCGACGAAAAGCAGATGGCCCGCACCGAGGCCATTATCCTGTCCATGACCCAAAAGGAGCGCAACGACCCCTCCGTTATCAACTCCTCCCGGAAAAAGCGCATCGCCGCCGGTTCCGGCACCGAGGTGGTGGACGTGAACAGGCTTTTGAAGCAGTATGAGATGATGCGCGACCTGACCCGCCAGATGTCCAAGGGCAAGCTGCCCGGCTTCATGGGCGGCGGACGGCGGCGCGGGGGCTTCCCCTTTTAAGGCGGCCCGGCCTTCATAAAACAAGTTATCAATTATCTTTTCAGGATATTTGAAAATAAAACTCACTTTTTTCACACTTTGGAGGTACACACAAAATGGTAAAGATCAGACTTCGCAGAATGGGCGCCAAGAAGGCCCCCTACTACCGCATCGTTGTGGCGGACTCCCGCTTCCCCCGCGACGGCCGCTTCATTGAGGAGCTTGGCACCTACGATCCCCGCACCGAGCCCAACACCGTCAAGGTGGACGGCGACAAGGCCAAGGAGTGGATCCGCAACGGCGCTCAGCCCACTGACACTGTCAAGAAGCTTCTCAAGAACGCCGGCGTGCTTTGATCGGTGATCCGCTATGAAGGAACTGCTGATCTATATCGCGCGCGCCCTGGTGGATCAGCCCGATGAGGTCTCTGTGACCGAGCGTCAGGAGGGGGACAAGACCGTGTTCGAGCTGCGTGTCGCGCCTGACGACATGGGCAAGGTCATCGGCCGTCACGGGAAGATCGCCAAGGAGATCCGCACGCTGATGCGCTCCGTCGCCCAGCGCCAGGGTCTGCATATCAGCGTGGATATCGTAGACTGAAAACGCGCAAATCCA
>CANPWM010000068.1 GCA_947584295.1 uncultured Oscillospiraceae bacterium
TGGTTACTAATCTTTTGGGGTACTTCTTTCGCAAATTTTCTCTTATTGCATTCTTGACTTCACACCATTAGACTTTTTTGATGTCCCCCAGTATGCCCCTCCTGGCCGAAACGGAGATTGAAACGGCCGCCGAAGGGGAAAACGATCCCTGAACCGGGCGGTCCAGGGATATCATTCTTTATTTGGGATTCCTCTTGGCTTCCTCGTCCCGCTTGCGGATAATGGCCTCGATCTCCTCGAACGTCATGCCCGTGGTGGCCCCGGCGGGGGCGTTGGGGCGCTGCTGGGCGGGCCGCTGGGCCTCCTGACGGGCGCGCTGGGCCTCCTGGACGCGCCGGTATTCCTGGGCGCGCTGGTCGTCCCCGTCCCGCCGGACGTCCTGATAGGCCCGGGGGGCTCTCGGCTCGCCCCGGCGGCGGGCCTCAATCTCCTCAAAGCTCATGCCGGTGGACTGGGAACGGCGGTACTCCTGGATACGCTGGCGGGCCAGCTCGTCGGCCACCTTGCGCTTGTTGACCCGGCGGATATTGTAGTAGATGATAAACGCGATGTAGAGGATCAGCAGGACGATCAGCACCGTGATGGTGAGGCGCACATACTTATTGCGCAGGGTGTTCATGATCTCCGAGCCTATGTACGCGGCCCTGTCCAGCTCCACGGCGGTGTTGGCCACCAGGTTCACCGTGCCGTAGTTCTGGCCGTTGAACATGACCGTGACCTGCCCCAGCACCTTCCCCTTCTCCACCGGGGCGGTGAGCGGCCCCTGGTCGTACACCGGCTCCAGCTTGACCTGGCTGAGATCGGCGTCGCTGGGCAGGAGGGCCACCACGTTCTCTTCCGGGCGAAGCACCACCGAGGACGCGCCGCGCCCCAGCTTGACGGGGATCTCCGCCATCAGCTTCATGGTGGTCAGCAGGTCGCGGTAGTTGAAGTTGTCAAAGCCCCAGTTCATCAGGCGCTTGGTGTCGGTATAGCTGCGAACCTCCGTCCTGCCGTCCTCGGCCACGCCCGACTGGGCCCCCAGGATCACGCTGAGCAGGTTGCGCCCGTCCTTGGCGGCGGTGGCGATGGCGCAGTATCCGGCGGAGGCGGTGTAGCCCGTCTTGACGCCGGAGGCGTATTCGTAGTAGTAGGTGCTTTCGGAGTTCAAAAGGTTATTGCCGTTGCGGATAACGCGCTCCTCGGACAGATTGGTGGCGGGGATCACGTAGTTTTTGGCGGAGCAGATGCGCTTGAAGAGGTTGTGGGTCATGGCCTCCATGGTGATGAGGTAGAGGTCATAGGCGGTGGAGTAGCAGTTCTCGTCGGGCATTCCGTGGGTGTTGGTGAAGTTGGTGCCGGTACAGCCCAGCTCCTGGGCCCGGACGTTCATGCGGGCCACAAAGGAGGCCACCGTCCCGTCCACGGCCTCGGCGATCACGTTGCAGCCCTCGTTGGCGGAGATCAGCATGATGCTATAAAGCAGCGCCTCAAAGGAGATCTGCTCCCCCACCTGGAAACCGGCGGTACTGCCGTCCTCGTCGATGTCGCGGAAGGCGGACTCGCTGACGGTGCACAGATCGTTCAGGCCGATATCCCCCCGCTCATAGGCCTCGATAGCCATCAGGGCCGTCATGATCTTGACCATGCTGGCCGGGGCGCGGGTCTCCCGCTCGTTCCTGCCGAACAGGATAGCGCCGTTGTCCATATCCACCAGCAGGGCCACGGAGGCGTCCAGCGCCGGGTCGTCCAGGGCCTTGGCCTCGGGGGCGGCGGCCAGGAGCGTCACCAGCGTCAGCGCCGCGGCCAGCAGGAGGCACAGGTAGCGGGAAACTTTTCGTGAAAAAACAGTGTTTATGGCGTTCATTTTATCTCTCCGGGCAGAAAAGTAATGGACAAAGGAAAAATTATGGTGTAAAATGAATCCGTAGGGCGAGGCCCACGCCTATATAATATATTTTTTTCGCTGTAAAATCAATACGAAATGTCGAATTTTGTATCTTAAAATTCCTGGCAGGCAGATACGCCTTCCGGTGGGAGAGGTGACACCATGAAAATACTTGTTGTTGACGACGAAAAGATGATCGTTCGCGGCATCAAATTCAACCTGGAGAACGAGGGCTACCAGGTGGAGGCCGCCTATGACGGCGAGGAGGGCCTGAACCTGGCCAAGACGGGGAATTTTGACCTCATTATCCTGGATCTGATGATGCCGAAGCTCTCCGGCCTGGAGGTGTGCATGCGTCTCAGGGAGTTCTCCCAGGTGCCGGTCATCATGCTCACCGCCCGCTCCGACGACATGGACAAGATCATCGGCTTTGAGTACGGGGCGGACGACTATGTGACCAAGCCCTTCAACATTCTGGAGCTGAAGGCGCGCGTCCGGGCGCTTCTGCGCCGCTCCGCCCTGAAAAGCCAGGCGGAGGATCAGAACCTTATCACCTTCGGTCCCATCTCCATCGACTGCGACAGGCGCATGGCCTTCAAAAACAACGAAAGCGTGGAGCTGACGGGCCGGGAGTTCGACGTCATCGAGCTTCTGATGAAAAACCCCGGCAGGGTTTACAGCCGCGAAAACCTGCTGAACATCATCTGGGGGTACGACTTCCAGGGCGATATCCGCACCGTAGATGTCCACGTCCACCGCCTGCGCGAAAAGCTGGAGGCCAACCCCGCCGAGCCGGAATATATCATCACAAAATGGGGAGTTGGGTACTATTTCAAGGGCTGAGGGAAAGCCGCGCCGCCGGTTCGTCAGCCTGAGAACCAAGTACCTGCTGACCTATCTGCTGGTGACAGCGGTCATGATCGTGGTGCTCAACACCTACCCCGTCATCATCTCCCGGGATCTGGTCTTTGTCTCCAAGGAGAACGCCATCTGGCCCAGCACGGTGCAGATGGGGGCCTCGGTGGAGGCCCTGGAGCGGATCACCCCGGAGACGGTGAGCCAGGTGATGGGAATGATCGACACGGGCAGTCTGTCCCGTGTCTCGGTGATGAACGCCAATATGGACGAGCTTTACTCCGTGCGCAACGACGTGACGGGGTACGATGAGCGCGTCCTTTTTTCCCTTGTCCGCGCGGCCATCGCCGACAAGAAGGACGAGTTCCGCTCCTCCTTCTCCGACGGGGCCTTCAAGACCTACTCCTCCGTCCCCATCATCTCCGGCGGCCAGGTGGTGGGCGCGGTGTGCGTCTATGAGTACGACGCCGCCGAGGGGGAGATCGTCCTGGGCATACGCAACGATATGTTCACCGTCTCCATCGCCCTCGGCATCGCCGCCATTCTTATCAGCGTCATTCTCTCCAGGACCATGACCTACCGGCTCAAGCGGATCCTGGACGGCATCAAAAACGTCCGGGAGGGCGAGTACACCTACCGCGTGGCCGTCTCCGGCCACGACGAGCTGGCCCAGCTGGCCGACGAGTTCAACAGCCTCACCGACAGGCTCCAAAAGACCGAGGAGATCCGCCGCCGCTTTGTGGCCGACGCCTCCCACGAGCTGAAAACGCCCCTGGCCGCCATCAGGCTCCTCTCCGACAGCATCTTGGAGACCGGCAACATGGATCAGGAGACGGTGAAGGAGTTCGTGGGCGGCATCAGGGAGGAGTCCGAGCGCCTGGGCCGCACCACCCAGCAGCTCCTGGCGCTGACGAAGCTGGATAACGCCGTCAGCACCGCCCGGGTGGACGTGGACTGCTGCGAGGTGGCCAGCCGCGTGCTGGGTACCCTGAAGCCCATCGCCGAAAGGGCGCAGGTGCGCATGGAACCGGCGCTGGACGCGCATGCCCACGTCCTGGCCACCGCCGACGAGCTTTTCCAGATCCTCTATAACTTAGTGGAGAACGCCATCAAATATAACCGCCCCGGCGGGAGCGTCACGCTGACCGTGCGCCGGGAGACGGAGACCGTCAACATCGTGGTGGAGGACACCGGCATCGGGATCCCCGACGCGGATCTGCCGTATATCTTTGACCGTTTCTACCGGGTGGAGAAGTCCCGTGACCGGGACGAGGGCGGCACCGGCCTGGGCCTGTCCATCGTCAAATCCACCGCCGTCCGCAACGGCGGCGACGTGGCCGCCGAAAAGCGCCCGGAGGGCGGTATGCGCTTCACCGTGACCTTCCCCGCGTACACCACCCCCGGGGAATAAAGTCCGCGACTCCCCCGCTTATTGATAAGATGAAATAAGGTAAAAGGTTGCGGCTCCGCCGCGTATTCCAGTTTCGGGCGGGTTTTGAACCCGCCCCTACGGTTCTTAAGGAAAATATATGCGTTATTTTTGCAAAATCTTTCATCAGGGCTTGTAGGGGCCGCCTCTTTTGGCGGCCCGCCGAATTTCCGGTAATCTTGCCTTAAACGCCGTACGGGCCGCCGCCCACGGCGGCCCACGTCATACGCAACAATTTCCCCATATCATTTTATTTGCCCCAACGAACCAATTTCCGTACGGGCCGGACGCGTCGTCGCGGAACCGGCTTCACCTCGCGTCCCCGCAGGGCGGGAACGCTCAGGCGCACGGTTCGCTCCTTCTTTCCCCATCGGGCAACGGCCCGATGGGGCCCCCAATGCGGCCCGCCTATCGAATTACGCATCGCTCCCAAAAAGGTTGCGGCTCCGCCGCGTATAAAAATGTCGGGCCGCCCGGGAGGGCGGCCCCTGCAACCGTACACCAATCTCAAACCTATTTCCGCTCGCCCTTTTCGTCAAACGTCCTTTTAAGCGCGGCTTCCGTCAGAAGGATCGGTACAAGCATCGGAACGAGCTGAGCGAACATAACCAGCAGTCCAACAAGCGCGACAGTGTCCGTGTCCCTCTTCAGCACAAACATCAGCGGTATTTCCGAAACCGGCAGCATCACAAGCCCTGTGTATGTCCAGAGCTTCCCGCAATACCTGTGGGCAAATGCCCAGGTATCTTTATTCTTCATGGACAGTTTGGTTCGACAGCCAAAGGTGTTGTTGATATCTTTCGGGCCGCCCCTCATGAATATCCTGCCGAACCCTATCATGGCCAGCGGAATGAACAGTTCCATGAAAAACATGATAACCCACATCGTGGTCATTTTTCATCGCTCCCTCAACACCTAATTATCAGAATTCCGCTTCCAGCCGAGGCTTTCACTCCGCCTTGCCGTGTCGGCGGTAATAGAGATACGAATACCCCACGGGCAAAAGCGCCATCAGCACCGTCAGCGTCAGATAGATCCAGAAAAACGACTTAAGCGGGAAGAAGGAGCCGAGGATGATGAGAAGGCCCCCCACGACCCAAACCTTTCCGGCGAACCGGTGGGTGGCGTTCCAGTTGGCCTCGTCCTCCAGGGCCCACATGACCTTGATGCCGATGGTGTAGTTGCGCTTACATTTGGGCATGTAGTTCCCCAGAGCCACAAACAGAAGCCCCGTGGCCGCTAAGATCACGGAGGCCACGTTGAAGCTGGCCCCCAACGCCGTGGCATAGACCACCGCCCCCACCAGCACGGACATAAAGGGGCAGATCCAGAACACCAGCCCCAGCACCTTTTTCGTCTGACCCTTGACCTTGGGATCCAGGCTCGTACACAGCACGCAGAAAAGATGCATCGCCGCCATGAAGCCCGGAATGGCGAACACCGCAAAGGCCCTGCCCGTCCAGCCGTCCAGCTCCCCCGCCGCGTTCCAGTGGATAGGCATCTGCTCCGGGAGCCTTGTCCACAGCATCAGCCCCGCCAGCATGGGCAGCAGCGTCACCAGCGTCGTCAGCAGGATCCTCCACTTATTTTCCTTGATCATTGTCGTTCTCTCCTTTCAATGCGGCGATCCACAGCAGGATCTCCTCCAATACCGAGGCGTTCAGGTCGTAGTAGATGTACTTCCCCTCCCGGGTGTCCCGGATAAGCCCCGCGTCCTTCAGAACCGACAGATGTCTGGAGATACTGGCCGCCGTCACGGGAAAGCGCTCCGCGATCTCCCCCGCCGATAACCGGCCCTGCTTCAGCAGCTCCAGGATCTCCCGCCGGATCGGGTCCGCCAGGGCCTTCAGGGTGTTTTGCAGCCCCAAGCTATCCTCCCCTTTCCTGTACGATTAACATTTAACCTAAATGTTAATCGTATAATACCACCTCTCCCGCTCCCTGTCAAGAGGGAGAGAAAAAATTTTTTAAAATAATTAAAAATAATGCTTGACAAGTACTTCCCTATATGTTATAATGCGTATTGTAAAGGCCCGGGAGAGAAAAAACCTCCGGGGCGCGGCGAAGCCTTGCCGCATAAGCCCCGGAGGGGTAAAAGGAGGTTCAAGGAAACCGCCTCCTTTACACGTACAGCTCCTTTACGGCCCGCTCCACGTCCCGGTAGACGCGCTCGGGGTCCATGGTGGTGAAGCGCCCGTGGTCATAGAGGATCCTGCCGTCCACCACGGTCATCACCACGTCGCTCCCCTGGGCGGAGCTTGTCACCAGGGCCAGCATATCAAGGCAGGGGCGCATATGGGGCCCCGCCAGGGAGAGAGCGGCGAAGTCCGCCTTTTTCCCCACGCGAAGCTCGCCGGTGTCCCCCCGCCCCTGGGCCAGCGCGCCGTTGACCGTGGCCATTTTAAGGGCCTCCCGGGGCATTAAAGCGGTGGGGTCACCGGTCTTGCCGCAGTGGATCAGGGACGCCAGATGAAGCTCCTCCAGCATATTGAGGTTGTTGTTGGAGGCCGCGCCGTCGGTACCCAGGGCCACGTTCACGCCGCTGTCCAGAAGCTCCCGCACCGGGGCGAAGCCGCTGCCCAGCTTCATGTTGCTGGAGGGGCAGTGGACGGCGGAGACGCCGTACCGGCGCAGAAGCGCCCTGTCCCCCTCCGTCACCCAGACGCAGTGGGCGGCCAGGGCGTGGGAATCGAAGGCCCCCAGCCCGGCAAACCATTCCGCCGGGGTGACGCCGTACTTGGCCACGCACTCGTCATGCTCCTTTTTTGTCTCGGACAGGTGGATATGCAGGTTCCCGCCCCGCTCCCGGACAAGGCTGGCGTAATATTTTACCACCGGCGCGGTGCAGGTGTACTCCGCGTGGACGGAGAAATCCACCTTCAGCCGCCCGTTCCCGGCGTTGTGATACTTGTCAAAGAGGGCCAGGGACTCCCTGACCCGGTAGTTCTCCTCCACCGGCTCGCCGGGGTCGAAGCACTGCACCGGGCGGCAGAGATTGGCCTTGATGCCGCTGGCCAGCACCGCCTCCGCCGTCTCCCCCGGCTCCATATACATATCCGTGAAGGAGGTGGTGCCGGTGGAGAGCATCTCCAGAAGCGCCAGCTCCGAACCGGCCCGGATCATGGCGGGCGTCAGCCTGTCCTCCACGGGGAAAACGGCGTCAAAAAGCCAGCTTTGCAGGGGCAGGCCGCTGCCCACGCCCCGCAGGAGCGTCATGGGCGTGTGGGTATGGGCGTTCACCAGGCCCGGGATCAGCGCCGTCCCGGCCATATCCCGGGTCTCGTCGTAGGCGCGGGCGGGCTTCTCCGCGCCGATGTAGTCGATGGTGTCCCCCTCGACGCCCAGATACCCCTCGGGGATATACGAAAATCCGGCGTCGGTGCTTTGCAGGATGCCGCAGTGGTCGAAAAGCAGTCTCATAAGCGCACCTCACAGATGGGAAATGATGTCCCGAACATAGGCGGTAAAGGGCTTTTCGATGGCGTTGGCCGTCTCGATGACCTCCCGGCTTGTCAGGGGGACAGGCAGCACCCCGGCGGCCATGTCGGTCATGACGGACAGTGCCAGCACCGGCAGGCCGCAGTGGGCGGCGGTCAGCGCCTCCGTCACCGTACTCATGCCCACGGCGTCGCCCCCCAGGGCGCGAATGGCCCTGATCTCCGCCGGCGTCTCGTATTGGGGCCCCGGCATGAAGAAGTAGACCCCCTCGTGGACGGTGAGCGGCGATTTTTTCGCCAGCTCCAGCGCCAGGGCGCGGAGCGCGGGGGCGTAGACGGAGGACATATCGAAAAAGCGCGGCCCCAGCTCCTCCACGTTGGCCCCCCGCATGGGCGAGCCAAGGGACAGCTTGATGTGGTCGGCGATGACCATGATATCCCCCGGCTTGTAGCCGGTATTCACCGCCCCGGCGGCGTTGGTCAGCAGAAGCGTCCTGATCCCCAAAAGCTTCAGCACCCGCACGGGGATCGCCAGCTCCTCAAGGCTGTACCCCTCGTAGTAGTGGAACCGGCCCGACATACAGACGACCCTCTTGCCCGCTACGGTGCCGAAAAGCATCTCCCCGGCGTGGCCCACGGCGGTGGAGCGCAGGAAGTTGGGGATCTGGGAATAGGACACCACCACGGGGTTTTCCAGCTCCCCGGCGAAGTGTCCCAGCCCGGAACCCAGGACGATCCCGATCTCCGGCCTTTCCCCGAACTTATCCAGGAGAAAATCGGCGGATTTTTTGTAATATGCCAAGTCGTAGGTCATTTTTTCGCTCCTTATCGCTTGTTTTCTGAAAATACATAGGCCAGCCGCAGCCACTCCATCAGCTCCCGGTCAATCTCCTCCGGCGAACCCACCAGGACGTGGTGCGTCCAGCGGTTCGGTGCGGCCTCGGTGGTGACGGCGATCCGCTGGCAGTATAGGGGCCTGTCCAGCCCGAAGGTCACTGTCAGATAGGGATCCGGCCGCCGGGCCTTCCGCAAGGCCGGGAGGAAGGAGGCGCAGGCGAAGACCCGGCGGTTTTTGAAGGTGATCTGGGTCTTTTGGACGGCGATCCGGGTATCCGGCAGCGCCGCCAGCAGGCGGCCCTCCAGGGCCTCGTAGAGCGGCAGGGCCGTCTCATGGCCGGAGAAAAACAGCAGTACGTCGTCGGACATCCAAACGCCCCCTCGCGGTATTTGCTTAAAGACCATTTTACTACACCCGGGCGGAAATCACAACAAAAATCTCTTTACTTGCCCCCAAAAGGGTGATAAAATTGGGGCAACAATGTTTTTGGGAGGCTCCTATGAGTGAAATACGCGATGTAAGCCTGGCCCCCTCCGGGGAGAAAAAGATCGCCTGGGCGAAACGCTATATGCCCCTTTTGAACTCCATCGAGGAGGATTTCCGGCGGGAGAAGCCCTTCGCGGGCCTGAAAATGACCGTCTCCCTGCACCTGGAGGCCAAGTCCGCCGTGCTGTGCCGGGTGCTGATGGCGGGCGGGGCCGACCTGCGCATCACCGGGTGCAATCCCCTGTCCACCCAGGACGACGTGGTGGCGGCGCTGGTCAGGGAGGGCGCCCAGGTCTGGGCCTGGTACGACTGCACCCAGGCCGAGTATGACCGGCACATGGCGGAGGCCCTGTCCTTCGGCCCCAACATCATCATCGACGACGGCGGCGATCTGGTGAGTATGCTCCACCGCCATATGCAGCCGCTGCTCCCCGGCGTGATCGGCGGCTGTGAGGAGACCACCACCGGCATCATCAGGCTCCACGCCATGGCCCGGGAGGGGGCGCTCAAATTCCCCATGCTCACCGTCAACGACGCCCGGTGCAAGCACTTTTTTGACAACCGCTACGGCACCGGCCAGTCGGTGTGGGACGGCATCAACAGGGCCACCAACCTGGTGGCGGCAGGTAAGAACGTGGTGGTGGCCGGTTACGGCTGGTGCGGCCGGGGCATCGCCCTGCGGGCCAAGGGGCTGGGGGCCAGGGTCACGGTGACGGAGGTAGATCCCGTCAAGGCCCTGGAGGCCATGATGGACGGCTATGAGGTGAAAACCATGGACGAGGCCGCCCTGTATGGCGATCTCTTTGTCACCTCCACCGGCTGCTGTAAGGTCATCACCGACAGGCATTTTGAAAAGATGAAGGACGGGGCCATTTTGTGCAACGCCGGTCATTTCAACGTGGAGGTGGACGTGGATTGGCTGGAGCGCAACGCCATCGCCCAAGGCGAGGGCCGCACCCCGGTGACACGAGGCTACACTCTTTCCAACGGCAGGACGCTCTTTGTGCTGGCGGAGGGACGACTGGTGAATCTGGCCTCCGGCGACGGCCACCCGGTGGAGATCATGGATATGTCCTTCGCCATTCAAGCCCTGGCCGCCAAATACATCGCCGATCACAGGGACTCCCTCCCCGCCGGGGTGCTGGCTATCCCCGACGAGCTGGATTACGACGTGGCCCGCCGGAAGCTGCGGGCGGAGGGCCTGTCCATCGACACCCTCACCCCCGAGCAGGAGAAATATCTGGACTCCTGGGCGGTTTGACCTCATTTTCTGACGAAATGCACGTTTGGGAGGCGCGTCTTATGCTGGTCTATTCCATCATCATGTTCCTGGCGGCACTGCTTTTGCTGGCGCTCAGCGCCGCGGTCTACAAGGGCAGGACTGACCTTATCCACGACTACCACCAGAGCAAGGTCCAGGACAAGCCCGCCTACGGGCGGGCCTTTGGCAAGGCCCTGGCCGTTGTGGCCCTGGCGCCGCTGGTCAGCGGCGTTATCGGCCTTTTCGCCGCGTCCCGCCCGCTGAGGCTCATCGCTGTGGCGGCGCTTATCGTCGGCCTTTGCGCCGGTATCGGCTGTATCGTCGCGGTGCAGAGGAAGTATAATCGGGGCGTGTTTTGAAAG
>CANPWM010000069.1 GCA_947584295.1 uncultured Oscillospiraceae bacterium
CGCCCCCCGGCGGGAAGCAAGCCGGTTTTTCAGTTTTTTCACGCGGTGTCGCCTCCTTTCAGGCGCGGCGGGGATTACTGATACGCCACATTGAGCCAAGCCTCCAAGCTATCATAGTAAGCTGTTGGCGATGCATTATTTTTTTTGTCATAATTCCTATCTTTATCGTATTTACATTTATTAAAGCTGCCATTTCCACCGCCAGCTATGGCGGACTTGGCTCCCTCTATGCAAGTGTAACAGTAGGTGATTGTGGCGTTTGATGCATTCTTATGAATGTTTCCAACGATACCGCCGCTTTGAGAAGCACCTTGAATGGTTCCTCCACTGTAACTCAATGCGATTGTACCGTTGTTTAATTCGGCAACCAAACCTCCGGCATATTCTCTGCCACTATGCGCATCAGCCCTTATTTTCGCGTTAACCTCACAGTTTTGGATCGTACCTGTGAAGTTCGCTGAGATGCCTCCCGCATATGTAGTATATCTCCCATCACCTCCACTACCGCGCGCAGTAATGGAATCCAACGCGACAATACAATTGCTGATCGTCCCGTCATTATCATTTGAGTCGGCGACGATACCGGCGGCGCGCGCTTTTCCTCTACTGTTATCAGCGGCGATGGTGCCGCCGTTGAGGAACACGTTCTTGATGGCATACCCTCCGTTGGCGGTGGCAAACAGGGCGGCCTTCTCGCCGTTCACGCTGATATAGATATCCTTAAGCTGATACCCGCCGCCGTCATAGTGGCCGGTGAAGGCGCTGTTGGACGCGATGGGCGTATTCATGGTGCTGGCGTCAATGTCGTGGGTCTGGGTAAAGTCGTCGTAAAGGAAGTTGTCGATATTTTTGAGCTGCTGAAGGGTGCGAATCTCCTTTTGGCCGCTTATGGTGTTGCCAAAGTAATGATTGAGGTCGATTCCCACACTTCCCGCGCTGTATGTGAACGTCCAGCTATCCTCGCCTGAACCGCTGACAACATACGCCTGGAGGCCGGTGAGAGCGTCTGTGTCAATTTTGGGGATTTTTCCCATAAGGGTGCCCAGAAGACGCTCCGCGTCTGTTGCTTCAATCGCCGCAGCCCCGCTCACGGTAACGCCGTCGGTGCAGAAGTAACCGTACTGGGGACTCTGAATCGTGCCTTCGTGGGGGTCTCTGCACAGAGAATCTGCGAAATACTGCTCCAATGTTCCGTCGTCCCGCGTCTGCCAGACCCGGATATAATAGCCGGTAGTACCCGAAGAGCAGGTGTCGCGGTAGAACACGCCGAAGGTGATCTTGTTGTTCTTCCAGTCGCCGTAGTGGACGCTGTGGCCGCTCATATAGGGATAGTCCTTGCCCCGGAGATTCACGTCGTAGGGGACGGTCCGCTCCACCTTATCAGTCGCAGGCACGGGCGTGTTGTAAGACTTGTTTGTTGCGCCAAAGGCATCGCCCGCGCCGTACAGGGTCGCTCCGGCTGCTTCAATAGTTCCTTTTCCACTCGCCACGAACGCGCCTGCGGACGTGCCGCTGGCGGAGCAGGTGGAGTAGCAGACGCCCTCAAAGGTGGTAGTTCCATCGACCTTACCCACAAAGCCGCCGGCGTTGGAGCCGATGACGTTGGCATCGGTTGCGTCATATACGCCTTTTATAGTGTGGCCTCCGGCGTAGCAGTTTGAGACGGTTCCGCCGTTTAAATAGCCCACGAAGCCGCCGACGGCATCCTTGCCGGCCACCTTCACGGCGGCGTAGCTGTTCGTCACGCTGGAGCCGTCGTTCATCGCGCCGATGAGGCCGCCCACGTTGTCCGTGCCGGGGGCGTAAACGCCAAAGTTTGTGTAATCGCTCTCGATGGTTGTGTAGTCTGTAACGTCCACGCGAATGCCGCAGTTAATGACATAGGACTTCTCCACGCGTCCCACCAGGGCGCCGGCGCATTCTTTATTTCCAAGGGTATCGGCGCTGACATCGACGCTGACGTTGATCAGGGTCACGTTGGAAACAGTACTTCCGCTGCTGATCCTGCCGAACAGGCCGCCGTTTACCTCATTGTTGCCCATCGTCCCGGATCCCAGGTAGAGGTTCTTGATATAGTAGGTATAGCCGTCTATGCCATAGTAATTCCCGTTGACAAGCTCAATGGGGGCCTGCCTGCTGTCGTTGTCAGGCATTTTTCCTGTCGTAAATTCGTCCCAGCCGTTGTAGAGGGCGTAGTCGATATCGCGGCCCTGCATATACGTCCAGTTCTTCCCGTACCCGGCGGAGGTGTACCGGGAGATGTTGGCAAGCTGGCGGGCGGAGTTGATCTGCACCATCTTGGGAGCGCCCTCCGGCATAGTCTCCTGTACCGTATACGCGAAATGGGGGTTGAAGTAATAGCGATAGCCGTTGATATAGATGGTTCTGTAAAATTCCCCGGTGGGTTCGGCGTTGTGGATCTCCCAGGAGAGCCAGCCGTCGCCGTTTGCTGTCCCGCTAACGCCGTCCATGGCGTAGGGCGTCCCTTCGCCCGCGCCCTCGATCATATAGTAGTCCACGATGAGCGGGCCAGCATCCTCCCCTGTTGCGGAGACCTCACGATAAACCAGCTTTTTCCGCACCGGCCAGTCGCCGTGATGCTCCGTTTGGGGCGAGGCAAAGGGGTAGCTCTCCTCCGCCATTCCGTAGGTTTTCGCCGTGACGGAGCCGCTTACGGGGGCGGGCAGGTCTTTATCCGTGGGCGCGACGGGGGAATCGCCCGTGAAGGTCATACCCAGGGCGTAGATCTTATCCCCGGTAGGCTTGCCGGAGGCGGCAAACTGGCCCACGGCGGGGGCCTGGGCGGAGCAGGTGGAGTAGCAGATGCCTTCAAATGTCACACCTTGGACATTCCCCGCGAAGCCTCCGGCGGCGGTGACGCCCTTGACGTTGACGGTTCCCGCCGTGTAGACGCCGCCATCGGTGCGCCCGCCGGAATAGCTGTTCTGGATTGTGCCGCCTGTGGCGCTCCCCACGAAGCCCCCGGCGGTGCCGCCGCTGACCTTGACGGCGGCGAAGCTCTTGTCCACGGCGCCGCCGGACATCTGGCCGATGAGGCCGCCGGAGGAAGCGCCGCCATGGACGGTCAGCGCGTCATACGCGTTAACGTCCTGCGCGTACACGCCGCAGCTGTCCAGCGTGCCGCCGCTGAGCAGGCCCACAAGACCGCCGGCGTTTTGATTGCCGGTAACTTTCACGTTGGTAAGGGTGGAAGTGTCTATCTTGCCCTCGCCCGCGACAGTACCCGCCAAGCCCCCGGCGTTTTGATTGCCCGTAACCTTCACGCCGGTGAGGGCGGCAGTCAGTACCTGGCCCTTATCCGCGACAGTACCCGCAAGGCCGCCGACATCGCCGGTGCCGGTGCCGGTCACAGTCGAGCCGGTGAGAGTGATATCCGTCGCAGTACCCTTCAGGGAACCGGCAAGGCCGCCGACGCTGCCGCCGGAGCCGGTCACGGTCACATTAATCAGAGTGACCTTTGAGATCGTACCGGCGGGCGTGACGCTGCCGGTAAGGCCGCCGACGTCGCCGCCGGAGCCGGTCACGGTCACAGTGTCGAGGGTGAGATTGCTAACCGTACCCGAAACGTAGGAGAACAGGCCGGAGCCGGACAGGAACATATTCCGAATCGTGTGTCCGTTGCCGTTGTAGGCGCCGTTCAGAGCGGCGGAGTTGGCTTTCGTAGTATCGCTTTTCCCCATGATATCGGTGGCGTACATATTGAAATCCACGTCAAGCTGCTGGGCGTAGTTACAGCCGGAAGGGCCGTGGCCGCTCATGTTGGCCACATGGCGGGCGGAGCGGATCAGGACGCCGGTATACTTGCTCCCGTTCACCGTTTTTTCCGCCGGGTTTGTGAGAACGGGTTTATCCGCCTCGGTAAAGACCTCGCAGGGGAAGAATTTGTTGTATGTATACTCATAATCGCCGATTTTTATGGTCTGATAGTAATCCCCACCGTCAAAATCGTCCCCTTGGAAGGCGTACAGAGAATATTCCTCATTCTGGAAATCCACTTTTGCGTTGAGGTTTTGCAATGTAACGGTTTTTTCGCCCTTCATAACCGTGGGCTGGAGTTCACCGTCTCCGGGCAGAAGGATCCCGTAGCCGTCATAGGTGACGACGCCGCTGTTTTTCAGCTCGTCTATAAATTCTGTTTCTTTTCCAAATGTCGGGAACAAATCGTTCCATGTGACCTCCCCGGTGTCCTCCAGCAGCTTGCCGTAGACGGAGTAAGCGCCGCCGATCTTCTCGAAATACACCAGGACGGCGTTGTTCTGCTCCAGCCAGTCGCCGTAGTGGACGGCCTCGTTTTCAAAGCGGGGGTAGGGGTACACGTCCAGGCGGCGGGTCTGCGCGGTCAGGTTATAGGCGACGGTGGAGGTGTTCGCCGTGAGGATCTTCCAGTCGCCGGTGAGGTCCAGGGCCGATATATCCGCTTTGGTGGCGGGATTGCCGGAATTTTCCGCATACTGCACGCCGTTCTGCCGGATATAACAGGCGGCGGGATTCCCCTGGCAGACGCCGTAGATCGTCGGCGAGCCGGTGGTCTCTGTATACCGCACCGCCGCGTAGGAGTCGCTGATATTGGGGGTTGCGCCTCCGAGGGCTATGTTTCCGACGATGCCGCCTACGGAATTGGCACCGGCGCAGGAGATAAGACCGGCGGCGTAGCTGTGGGAGATGGTTGAAACATTATCAAGCCCAATCAGCCCACCAACAGCATCAGTCCCACTGACGCTCCCGGCGGCATAACAGTTGGAAATCTGACCGTCCATATTTGTACCGACTAATCCGCCGGCAGTTATGCCGCTCACCACAAGGGAGGCGGAGGAGTCGGTGATTGTTGAATAAACTGCCATGCCAACAAGGCCGCCAGCGTAAGCTAACCCGTTTTCCTCTTTTCCCTGAATGAAAACAGTCCCGTTAATGGCGTCTTGTTTGCCCTGGGCGTCCAGATAGGCGTGGCAGTTATCTATCGTGCCGTTCGCCACGCTCCCAATCAGCGCCCCGGCGCAGAAGCCCTGGACGCTGGGGTTGACCAGCTCGATGTTTTTATATGTCTCTCCAGTGAAAGCGCTGCCGAACAGCCCGGAGTTGGTGAAGGAACTGTCTATACCCGCGTTGAGATAGCGGATCATATAGCCGTTGCCGTTGTATTCAGTCAGGTGATTATTCGTAATGGGGGTGAATTTTCTTCTGTCGTAGCCGTAAACCTTGTTCCAGGAGTCCTCCTTGTCCTCCTTGAAGTCGATGTGGGCGATCTGCCGGGCGGTGAGGACGGTGATCCTGGAGGAATCGCCGTCGATGTCCTTCTCGTCGTTGACGCCGGAGGTGGCGCTGTCCAGATTTTGCAGGTGGCGGCCGTATTTGATCATGGCTCTCCTGTCGCTGTCAATGCCCGCGAACAGGCTGTTGCAGGCCACCTTCATCACCCGGGGCAGGTACTCGTTGTGGGCGTGGCGGAGGGTGACGGTGAGGACGATGTCCGCGCCGGGCAGGGGCAGGGTCTGGCCCTTATCCTGAGCATCCTGCCACCAGTCCTTATAGGGCGCGCCGATCGTAAAGCCGGTTCCGTCCGTGAGGCTGTCGGTGGTGGGTTTATAAGCGTCGCTTTTCAGCGTGTCCAGCACCACAAGGCCGGTATTCCCCGGGATCAGGTTCTGGCCGGTGAGGATATTATAGCCGTTGATGCTCACGTCCACCAGGAAATCCTCATTCTTGATGTCCATGCTCGCGTCGGCGGCGGCGTGGGTCACGATCTTCAGGGTAAGCTCCTCGGCGTTGGTAACGGTCAGGTCGAATTTGGGCATCCGCTTGACGCCGTCACGATCCACGTCGGTGCCGCCGTAATAGCCCACCATGAGCTTCTCCCGGCTGCGGTTCTCCAGGAGGGTCATGTCCTTGTTCTTATCGTAGCCGCTGTCGCCCTCCTCCGGGCGTTTCATGACCTCCCCGTAATCGAAGCCGTCCTCCTCCCAGTACCACACGGCATAGACCATGCCGGTGAGCGCGTCGTACTCCACCACATAGCTGTGATCCAGCAGCTCCTGATCCACGGACAGGGAGGGCAGGAGGCTGGCGTAATTGCCAGTGGTGGAGCCGGGTGCGCCCGCGTTGCCTACGGCGTTGGAGACATACTGCCGCTCGACCCCGCCCTCAGTGACGTCGGCACTGACGGGCGAGGTCTTGACAAGGTCATGGCCCTCCAGGGTGCCGCTGATGTTCTCCCCAGCGGCGACCATGGCATTGAGGCGGCTTTGGGCTGCCATGTAGATGGCCATGGCGTCGTCGTCCAGCTCGGAAAGCTTCAGCCGCCGGGCATAGCCCAGCACATTGGGTATAGCTACCGCCAGCAGTATGCCGATGATGGCGACAACTGCCAGGATCTCACCCAGGGTGAAGCCTTTTCGATTTGTCTTTCGGCGCATGGTCATGGTCTACCTCGATTTAGCGTTATTACCCCACCAGCTCGTAGAAGGTGATGGAACCCGTCACCTTCAGGGGGGAGCTTTGCACGTCCCCGGCGTCCTCCCGGTTCTCCTGCTCCACGGGGGTGAAGCTCAGGGAATCCAGCAGGCACCGATAGCCCGTGCCGGTAAGGCGGGTCAGGATCTCCCTGGCCTCCGGCCAGTTTTGGGCGGAGAAGGTGAAGCGGACGGTGCGCTCGGCGATGTTCCCGTTCATCTTCACGGTGTCGAAATTCAGCACCGGCTCGTGGCCCTCGAAGATGGTGTTGAAGTGGCGGAGGAGGGTCTGGAAGTTGTCGTAGGCCGGCATGACGGTAAGCTGATCCTCCGGCATGGCGAAGATCTCCTCCAGCTCTGTCTTCATGCTGTTATAAAGCCCCAGGCGCACATTGGCCACGTCGGTCTGGAACAGCACGTCCTCCGTCTCGGTGTCGATCTGGGCCATACGGTTCACGATGGGGTAATGGACGGCGTAGAAGTAAAGGCCCGCCAGGGCGATCAGCGCCAGGAGCAGCATCAGAATGATCTCCCGGCGGGTAAAGGTGCGTTTGAGCATTTTACTCCCCCTCCCCTTCCTCAAGCTTATCCGCGTCGGCCAGGGTCAGGGTCATATTGGCCGTGGGAATGGCGTCCTTCTCGTTGAAGCCGGCGGTGGAAACGGTGACGGCCTCCACCAGCGGCTCCGCCTTCAGCTTCTCCACCAGCTCGCTGACCTGCCCTAAGGTGAGGCCGGACAGGGTCATGGTGACGGTCTTGCCGCTGACGGAAAGGCGCGTGACCCGGCTGACGGGGAAGACGTGGCGCTCCAGAATGTCCATCACCTCCAGCCTGTCGGCGATGGTACGGTCAAACCCGGCGTAGGAGTAGTGGTTGTACTGCTCCTCGACCTCGGCGTAATCGGCGTAGGCCCGCTGGGTGGCGGCCAGCTGATCCTTGCCGCGTTGAAGCTCCGCCTCGGCCCGGTTCAGGGCGGCGTAGCGGTCATAGACGGCGAATTTGCCGAAAAGACCGGCCAGGAGCAGCACCGCCAGGACGCCGGGGATCCAGCGGGAGGGCCGGAAGGGCTTTTTCTCCCGGATCATCAGGTTCAGCGTCCGCTTGGTGGGCGGGGTGTGGCGGCGCGGGGCCTTCAGGCCCATGGGATTATCCTTGACTGCGGGCATGACGGCACCCCCTTACTGTAACGCCGCGCCGACGGCGGCGGAGGCGGCGGACGCCTCCAGGGCGGCCTCCTCATTGGCGGCGGCGGGCATAAATTCGGACATATCCTCCACCGGCAGGGACAGCGCCCCGCGCAGGGTCTCCACCAGGGCCCTGTTGCGGCAGGCGCCGCCGCCCAGGTGGACGTGGTTCAGCTCCCCGCCGCCGGAGTTGAAGCGGTAGAAGTTCACCGCCTTGGTGACCTCCACGGCCACGGCGTTGTAGATATCCATACACCGGGGCAGGCGGGTGCAGTCGTTGTAATCGGCCTCCAGATAGGAGGCGGCCAGGTGGGCGTCCACGTTGAATTCGTCGGCCACGGCGTCGATGAGGGCGTCACAGCCGAAGTCCATGGCGCGGATATTCTCATAGGCGCCGCCGTTATACATATAGAGCCTGACGGCGGTGTGGCCCAGATCCAAGATGCAGTGGCCGTGGGCGGCGTCGTCGCCCCCGGCGCGGAACAGGTTGATGTAGGTCATCTCCACGGGTACGGCGGCGGAGAGCTTGAAGCCGGCCCGGCGGAACATATGGTCGTAGTCCGCCATCAGGGACTTCTTCACGGCGGCGGCCATCAGATCCAGCTCCCGGGGCGTGCCGTCCCCGTCCGTTTTCGTCTCGATCACGGCGTAGTCGTAAAAATACTCGTCCTTGTCCCCGGCCACGAAGTCCCGGAACTCATAGGGCAGGTTGAAGCTGAGCTGCTCGTGGGTCATATAGGCGGTGGTGAAGCGGCGGCAATAGCACTCCGCGCCGCTGAGGACAAGGCTTACGCGTCTGGCCCCCAGGCGCTGGGCGCGCCGCAGCTCCTTGAGGAAGTCGCCCATGGCCTGATAGGACACGATCCGCCCGTCGCGGACAAGGCCCTCGGGCAGCTCCACGTTCAGCACGCGCCGTATCCGGCCCCTGTCGCAGACCGCGGCGTGGAGGGTGCGCCCGCCGATATCAATGCCGACTGTTTTTTTCATACCTTCACCTCAGCGGAACAGACTAAGATACCAGGAAAGGACCGGCTGGCCCCAGAGCGCGGTGAGAAAGCCCGCGGCGCACAGGGCCGGGCCGAAGGGGAAGGCCCGCCCCCTGGCCCGCAGGAGGGCCATGGTGCAAAGGCCCAGGACGCTGGCGGCCAGGAGCATCAGGACAACGCCCGCGGGGCCGGTAAAGAGGGCCAGGACGGCCATCAGCTTCAAATCGCCGCCGCCCAGGCTCTCCCGGCCCAGGAGCTTATCCATCACCAGGCTCAGGGCCAGCATCAGGGCGAACACCGCCGCCCCGGCGGCGGCCCCCTGCCAGAGACGGGTCAGGGGCGCGGGGTGGGCGGGCAGGAACAGGAGAAAGAGGCCCGCCAGCAGGAGCATGGGGCCGTTGGGCAGCTCCATGGTGTCCCAATCCACCAGGGCCAGCAGCAGGAGCGGCGGGAGCATCAGGGCCAGCTCCAGGGCCCGGAGGGTGAGGCCGCGGGTGACGCCCACGGCCAGCAGGGCCAGGGCGGACAGGGCCTCGGTGACGGGGTAACGGGGGCTGACGGGTCCGCCGCAGTAGCGGCAGCGGCCCCGGAGACAGAGCCAGCTCACCAGGGGGATCAGGTCAAAAACGCCCAGGGTGTGGCCGCACCGGGGACAGCGGCTGCGGCCCCGGGGGAACCGCTGGCCGGAGACACAGCGGAGGGCCCAGCAGTTGATAAAGCTGCCCAGGCAGGCCCCGGTGAGGGCGCAGAGCAGGGCGAAATAGGCCGCCAGGGCCGGCGGCAGGGCGCGAAAGGACATGGTAAACGCCATACTTTCCATTCTAAAATATGCAGACGCGGAGCCGCGGGCGAACCGTCCCGCGGAACGGCTCGCCCCCGACTCCGGGGGCCCCCCGGAGCAACCCATACGGGGGGTGGGGTTTAAGTAGTCAAGGGTCAGATGGTGAACTGGGGGCGGACACTTCGGTGGGCGAGAGAAACATCAATACATAAGCAATGCCGTCATAAACTTGATACTCTGGATTCGGATAAACATACTCTGAACTTGATATTTCAGAGACGGTCATTTCCACTATATCTCCGTTTTCGTGGATCGTCGCAGAAACGTACCACCCATCATTCCCAGAGTCCAACTCGCGTAAATTCCTATCTGTCAGGATTTTGCTGACGGCAATACTTTTGACTGCTCGAATGTTCGCTTCGCGTACCGCTTCCTTTGCGTTATTCAGTTCACCGGCAAAAAGGGGGGCAGCGATGGCTACAAGAATAGCAATGATAGCAACAACAATCAAGAGTTCAGCTAAGGTGAATCCTCTGCAATTAGCTTTACATCTCATTAGCTATTCCCTCAAAGTAAAGGTGGAAGAATAAATCAATCACCAGGTTCAGTTGCAGTCGGAGCAGCTAAATCCGTCTTCGTAATTGTTGCAACGATTTTTTCGCCATCTTTCCAGTCTTTATAGCTGTCTTTTGCGTCATCCGGCTTTGCTGTAGATACGGAAACCTCTTTGATTTCTCCTTTTTCTACTATAGCGGAAGCGTACCAGGTAGTAGCTTTCTTGGCATCTTCAGTAAGGCTTTCCCAATTTAAGAGAATATCGGCAACGCCCGCTGATTTGATAGCACGCTGATTAGAATTGAAAACCGCCTCATTCGCTTGGTCCATTGACCCCATATACAGCGGGGCGGCAATGGCGACCAGGATAGCGATGATGGCCACCACGATGAGCAGCTCGGCCAGGGTGAAGCCCTTTTTGGTGAGCTTCTTGGTGAAAATCTTTTCCATTTTTATCCTCCTTAGAAGAAAGTTTTTTTATTCCATCGCCGGCGGGTTGCTCCGGCGTTTGAAACCGTA
>CANPWM010000070.1 GCA_947584295.1 uncultured Oscillospiraceae bacterium
CCGGAGAGCAAGATGTCCAAGTCCCAGCCCGACGGGTGCGTGTTCCTGCTGGAAAAGCCGGAGGACATCGCCCGGAAATTCAAGCGGGCTGTGACCGACAGCGACACGGAAAACTGCGTGCGGTACGACCAGGACGCGAAGCCCGGGGTGTCCAATCTTATCCAGATCTACGCCGCCGCCACTGGCAAGTCCCTTGAGGACGTGGAGCGGGAGTTTGCCGGCCAAGGCTACGGCGCCTTCAAGCCCGCGGTGGGGGAGGCGGTCATCGAGACGCTCCGGCCCATCCGGGAGGAGACGGAGAGGCTTTTGAAGGACAAGGCGTACCTGGAGTCGGTCTACCGCCAGGGCGCGGAGAAGGCCTCCTATGTGGCGGAGAAAACGCTTCGCAAGGTGTATAAAAAGGTGGGCTTCCTTCAACGGTGAGGGGACGCCCCGCAGAGGGATCGAGATATGAACATAGCATTGGACGATTTGATAAAGATCGGGCTTGCCCTGGGCGTGGCGCTTTTGGTGTGCTTCGTCATGACGCCGCTGGTGCGCTCCTTCGCGGTGAAGGTGGGCGCGGTGGACGTCCCCCGGGACAACCGGCGTATGCACGACCACCCCATTCCCCGGCAGGGGGGCCTGGCTATCTTCCTGGGTTTTTTGGTGGCGGTGGTGCTGTTTGCCGACCTGGACAGGCAGGTGCAGGGGATCCTGCTGGGTTCCGTGATCATCGTCACCATGGGGGCCATCGACGACATCGTACCCCTGCCCGCGCTGTTGAAATTCGTGGTACAGATCGCCGCCGCCGGTGTGGCGGTGGCCTTCGGGGTGCGGTTTGAGTTCATCGCCAACCCCTTCTTCTGGACGGATACGCCATACATCAGCTTCGGGGCCTGGTCTGTCCCCATCACCATCTTCTGGATCGTGGGCATCACCAACTCCATCAACCTTATCGACGGCCTGGACGGCCTGGCCTGCGGCGTGTCCGCCATCTCCTCCCTGACCTTCCTGGTCATCTCCATGGTGTGGGGCCAGGTGAATGTGACCGTCCTTCTGGCGGCCATTCTGGGGGCGTGCCTGGGCTTTATCCCCTACAACCTGAACCCCGCCAAGATTTTTATGGGCGACACCGGGGCGCTGCTGCTGGGGTATGTGCTGTCCACCATATCGGTGATCGGCCTATTTAAATTTTACACCATCATCTCCTTCACCGTCCCCCTGCTGGCCCTGGCTCTGCCCATCTTCGACACCTGCTTTGCCATTATCCGTCGGATTTTAAAGGGCCAGAACCCCATGAGTCCCGACCGGGGACACTTCCACCATCGGCTTATCGACATGGGCCTTTCCCAGAAGCAGTCCGTGGCGGTGCTGTACTCCATATCCGCCGTGCTGGGCCTGTCCGCGGTGCTCATCACCACCACCGGGGCCATGAAGGCGCTGATCCTGGCCTTCGCTTCCTGCGTGGCTATCATCATCGGCATCGCCCTCCTGCGCAGCTACGACTCCCACCGGGAGAAGCTCCAGGAGGAGCAGAAGGCGGAGCGGGAGGCCCCGGAGGGTTCCCGCCCCCCGGACGGGGAATCGGAACAATAAAAATAGGACAGGGAAACTCCGTTTCCCTGTCCTATTGAGACTGTCGAAAAAGCCCTGACGGGCTTTTTTCGACAAGGGGAACGTGCGGGTAATTTTCTCTGAATTTTGCGAAATTCAGAGAAAATTACCCTGCTGTCGCACTTCGCGCACGCCGTCGTCGTCGCGGAAGTCGCGATACCTCGCCTCCGCGCAGGCGCGAAGGCTCAGTCGCGGACTTCGCTCCGCCTCTCCCCACCGGGCAACGGCCCGGCGGGGGCCCCATTTGCACGCTTGTGCGCCAAAAGGGATTTTTTTCGACGTACATGCCGCCGGAAAAAACGCTGGAAGTGAGTTTTTTGACAAACTGAGGGGAACGGATTTTCCCTGTACTATTCGTCAAGTTTATCCTTGTGGAAGAGGGAGATCCCCACCACGATGAGAATGATCAGAAAATCCTCGTCCCGGCTCTCCGAGTAGAGGAAGAGCAGCATGGCCGCCAGAAAGAGGTCGCCGGGATCCAGCCCCTCCGGCAAGATATGCTCCAGCGTCCCGGCAAGGCCGCCCCTTGGGGGCGGCGGGTTCCCGGGCCGCCCCGGGCCGCCGCGCCCTGGCGGGCCGTCGGCGGGCGGCGGGGGCGGGGCGGAGGCGCCGGGGGACGGCTTTCTTTCCGGCCCGGGGCCGGGGGAGGGGCGGTTCCGGGCGTTCTGGCGGTAGTACCAGTCCGGCTGGCCGCGTCTAAAGTCCGAGATCCAGATCACCCCCCAGCTCACCCATCACAAGACGGGCCGCCCGGGCGATCTTGGCGATCTTCAGGGCCCGATCCAGCGCCTCCCGCCGCTCCGGGCGCACATAGGGCTTCATGGAGGCAATCAGCGCCGCCTTGTTGTCCCCCGGGGCGTTGAGGCCGCCCAGGATCTTGCCGAGGGAGGCCAACAGCTTGGGATTTAAGTCCCCCAGGCCGGGGATAGACGGGGCCGCCTCCGGCGCGGGCTTTCGCTCCGGCTCCGGCGCGGACGCCTTCTCCCCGCCCGACAGCTCCCTGGCCAGGCCCATGATCTTCTCCATGTCCTGGGGGGAGGAGAGGATCGAACCCAGCATCTCCTCAAAATCGCCCACGGGCCCACCCCCTTACTTCTTATCCATAAGCGCCTTGAGATTTTTCACAAGCCTCGCGCCGGATTCCGTCTTCATGACCTGCTCCAAGGAGGCGCGCAGGGCCCCGGCGTCGCCGCGCCGTACCGCGTCCTCAAAGCCTCCGGCCTCCAGCATGGTTCTGACCCGCTCCCCGTCGGCGGAGGCGGCGATGCGCTCGATGTCCGCCTTCTTGCCGGAGAGCTTCTTCCCCTCCGAGCCGGAGAGAAAGCTCCGGGACAGGCGGTCAAGTTCATTGTCCATGTCAATACACCTCGTTTTTCGCTTTCAAACCAGTATATTCACCGGGAAGGGGATTTGTCACCTATGAAGATACTCGTTTTTGCCGACTCCCACCGCTTCGTCCAGCCCATGGTGGACGCGGTGACGGCGGAACAGCCCCAGCAGATCATTCACCTGGGCGATATGGAGCGGGACGCGGAGGAACTGCGGCGGCTCTTTCCCGCCGTCCCCGTGGCCTCCGTCCCCGGCAACTGCGACTTCGGCTCCACCAGCGACGCCACTCTCCAGTTCACCCTGGCGGGGAAACGGTTCTTCATCACCCACGGCCATCGGTACGGGGTTAAGACGGGCCTTGCCGGTATCGTCAACACGGGTCTTACCGCCCGGGCCGACGCCATTCTGTTCGGCCACACCCACGAGGCCTTCTCCACCTGGCTGGACGGCGTTCTGATCGCCAACCCCGGCGCGGTGGGGTACGGCGCCGGGGCCTATGGGGTCATCACCATCGAAAACGGCGAAATGACCTACGAGGCAAAAAGAACGTAGGTTCTGCGAGGGAATCCGCCCTTATAAGGGCGGAGGGAATACGCTTTCTTCTCTTTTGTGTTGACAAAAGAGAAGAAAGCTTCAAAGAAGAGAAAAGCGATGGGGCGGGAATCGTTATCCCGTCCCATTCATCACCGCACGGACCGCCATCGAATTGAAAAGCATCTAACCCGCTTGGCCGCTCACCGCTCTATCAATAAGGCGTGATGTCCTCTTTCGGGCCGTGCTGGATATCTATCATCGTGTGGAGACTTTTAGCGCTGCGTCTATCCCTGTAGGGGCCAGAGACCCGCTCGGCCCACACGCCGCACCGCCGAATTTCCTTACGCCGAATTCCCGAAAAACTTTCTTAAGACGCCGTACGGGCCGCCGCCCTCGGCGGCCCACGAATTCCCGGAAATCTACCGTACAACCTTGTAGGGGCCGCCTCTCCAGGCGGCCCACAAATATAATACGCGGCGGAGCCGCAACCTTTTTGGGCGATGGCGCATCGGGAATTCGGTACATGGGTCGCCCGGGAGGGCGACCCCTACGGAAGCGTATTAATCGGATATTGCAAAAATCGGCGGTCTACCTTTTTCTGTAACAAGTTTTACTCGTTTATAGTCAAAGAAAGATTATCAAGAAGTTCCTCCACCTCGTCCGTGGTCAGATACGCACCACGCAGGCTGACGTTTGTGTGGCTGGTACGGCACTCCGCCCAAACGTTTCCGTTGTCCATTTCAATCAGGAACTCATGGCCATCGGCGGATGTGTAATAATAGGCGGTTTCAAAGCTGCCGTCGATGATATAAGTCCGTGTGAAATAATCCTCCTGTGCTGTATTATACATTTCTACATGAACGTAACCTTTGCCGTCTTTCTTTGCGTAGAGGGCGCTGAAATACTCGCTGACATAGCTGCCGTCTGCGTCTGTCACAACGAAGGACAGATTCGCGTCCGGGGCATAGGTATAATGCTCACCTAACCATCCCGGATCAAACATAACGCGGCCCGTTAACGTGTCCACCAAATTTGCGGGATTCTCGGCAGTATACTCCATCTTTTCCGCGCCATCCTCCCGTCCAATGCGGCGGCTGCGGAGAGTGGGATCACTGCTCAGTACTTCTACAGAGTCCCACCGAAGGTATTCGGAAACTACTCCGCCGTTAATGCTTTCCCCCAAATCCCAATCCTCCGATTTGAATCTATTAGATGCTATCATCTCCTCCAAAGCGACAGGCGGGTGCCCTCCGGGGCCGATGACACCAAAGGCGCCGGGTTCGCCGTTTTCACTTGAAAGCAGGGGAATGTCGTCCAAACTGGGCACAATGATGTCATTTCTGAACAGATGTACCACTGCGGCGGCAGCGGTCAATGTCAATGTCATCACCATGACAACGACAACAACGGCGGCAATCAGCGACACGCGAGGTTTTAAAATCGTTTTTTTCACAGGAATGTCCTCCAATTGTTTCAATTGTTTTTGGCAGGAGGCAAGCTGGGAACGAATACGCTCCCGGCTCTCCTGTGGCAGCTTCAGTTCATCGGAAATACGTTTGAAATATCGCTCCATGTCAATTCCTCCCAAATTGCTTTTTTAAGATACTTTTGGCCCGATGCAATCGCATGGAAACGGCAGAGATGCCGATGTGTAAAAATTCTGAAATTTCCCGAAATGAATAGCCCTCAATACAGTGCAGGACCACAACGGCCCTATACTTTTCGGGCAGATCCACGATCGCAAGAAATATGTCCCGATCCTCTGGCTGTGTCAACAAAACGGTTTCATCCAGCGCGACAGTTTCATGCTTTCTTGCGGTGCTGAGAAGGTTTTTGCAGTGATTGATTGTAACCTTTGTCAAAAAAGCACGCTCTTTACCGGGGTAAACGGCAATGTTACCCTCCAGCAGTCTGAGAAATACAGTCTGCACAACGTCCTCCGCTTCTTGCGGGGAACGGAGATAACTGAGGGCAACGCGATACACCATATCCGCATAACGGTCAAAAAGAACCAGCACAGCTTCTTGCTCCATCGGCGCACCCCCTCTCGTTTCTTTTTGAGGCCTCACTTATATAACAAAATGGCGGCGCTGATTTGCACATAGGTTTTGAAATATTTTTACCACGACCAACCGCAAAAAACAATCCGCATTTTTTGCAAGAGGACGCGGCTACGCGCCATTGAAAAAGACGGACCGCCTAAAGAGGCGGCCCGTATGGCGTTTAAAGGAGATTTTCGGGGAAGTCGACGTAACGTAATTCGACGGTGCGGCGTGTGGGCCGAGCGGGTCTCTGATCCTTACAGGCTTTCGTGCGGGCGCTCCCCGGGGCTCTCAGGGGGGAAAAAGCGAAATCCCCCCTGAGCCGTCTTTTCTCCTCGTTGTTGCTTTCTCCTCTTTTGACGGGACAAAAGAGGAGAAAGCAAATCTCCGTCCGCCTATAAGGCGGACAACCTTATAACCCCGCCGGGGGGTTACCCTGCGTCGCTGAGCTTCCGGGACATATCCCGCCGCAGGCGGAGAATGATGCGCTTCTCCAGGCGGCTGATGTAGGACTGGGAGATGCCCAGCCTGTCGGCCACCTCCTTCTGAGTCAGCTCCCGGCCCCCGGCCAGGCCGTAGCGCAGGGTGATCAGCGTCTTTTCCCGCTCGGAGAGCCGGGACAGCGCCTCCCGCAAAAGCTGTCTGTCCACGTCGTCCTCCAGGGGCCGCATCACCATGTCGTTGTCCGTACCCAGGATATCGGACAGCAGCAGCTCGTTCCCGTCCCAGTCGGTGTTCAGCGGCTCGGACAGGGACACCTCCGCCCGGAGGGGCGTCACTTTTCTGAGGTACATGAGGATCTCGTTCTCGATGCACCGGGAGGCGTAGGTGGCCAGGCGGATATTTTTCCCGCCGTCAAAGGTGCTGATGGCTTTGATAAGGCCAATAGCGCCGATGGAGATCAGATCCTCCAGGTTCACGCCGGTGTTCTCAAACCGGCGGGCGATATAGACCACCAGCCGCAGATTATGCTCGATGAGCTTATCCCGCGCTTGGGCGGAGCCGGACAACAGCGCCGTCAGCGCCTCCTGCTCCTCCTCCTTGGGCAAGGGCGGCGGCAGGTAGTCCGGGCCGCCTATGTAGTGGATCTCCTCCGGGAAGAGCGCGGAGCGCATCTTCGCCAGCAGGAGGCTGACTTTCATGAGAAGTTCGGTCATGCTGATCTCCTTTCCCGCCGGGACATCACTGTGTACCGGCGATGGCGGCATAGCCCTGGCCCTGGCCCGCTCCGGCGGGGTCGATGGCCACGGCGCAGGGGAACGCCCGCCCGCCCAGCGCCGCCCCGTCGGGCCGGAAGGCCGCCAAAATGCCGCCGGGGTTCCCTACGGCGGCGTAGGGGACGGGGAAGAAGCCGGTGATCCCGGCCCCGGCCAGGGCCAGGAGCGCCCGGGAGGCGTCCGGCTCCCGCCGCAGGATCGCCGCCGCCTCCCGCGGCAGCAGCGGCTCCACCGCCTCCAGGGCGCACACCGTCACCGGCAGGCCGCCGGAGGGAGCGCGCAGGGTGTTGCCCGTATCCAAAAGCGCCGTCACCGTGACCGTCCGCCCGCCCCAGGTGAGGGTGAGGGGGGCCGTACCGCCGTTGAACCTTCGCCGGGCAAGGGAGGAGAAGGCGGCGGTAAACAGCGCGTAGAAGGCGGCGAAGGCCGCCAGCAGGCTGACGGGGCTGACAGACCCCACATAGGCGCTCCCCAGGCCCTCCCCTCTTATCATCGCCCCCGCCATGACGGCCCCGGCGAAGGCGGCGGACAGGGAGAAGAACAGCAGGGCCGCCCGGGCCAGACGGGCGGACACGCCAAAGACCACCGCCGCCATCAGCCCGCCCATCAGCAGCTTCACGGCCAGGGAGGAGAGGAACCGGCCCCCCACCGCCGCCGCCACGGCGTAAAGCCCGCCGGAGGCCGCCGCCGCCCAGATCCGCCGCCGCTTCACGGCGCACCCGGCCAGCCGTGCCGTGACCAGCAGCAGAAGATAGTCCACCAGGAGATTGAGAAGAAAGACCTCGTCGGCATAGATGACCCTCACGCGCCCGCCCCCCCGGTGTGGAATGATTTCATTATAGTTTGCGTACAATAAAAAGACTGTCGAAGGGGCGGCGGCGGGAAAATTTCCCGCCCCGGAGAAAATTGTCAAAAAATTTAAATTATACACCTATCTTTTGCGCGCCAGGTATGCTATAATACAGGTAACTATCAGGAAGGGGGAGACCGGAATGTTGTTCTGGATCATCGTCATGCTTGTTTTCCTGGGCGTTGAGGCGGCCACTGTGGGGCTGGTGTCCATCTGGTTCGCCTTTGGCGCGTGCGCCGCGCTGATCGCCACGGCGCTGAGGGCCAACTTTGTCCTTCAGATCGCGGTTTTCCTGGCGGTGTCCGGCGTCATGCTGCTGGCCCTGAAGCCCTTTGCGAAAAAGGCCCTGCAGGTGCGCAAAAAGCCCACCAACGCCGACCGGGTGCTGGGCGTCATCTGCCCCGTCACCCAGGACATCGACAACATCGCCGGTACCGGCGCCGTCACCGCCGAGGGCAAGACCTGGACGGCCCGGAGCCTCACCGGGGTCAATATCCCGGCGGGGGAGTATGTGCGCGTGGACTCCATTCAGGGCGTGAAGCTCATCGTGGAGCCGGCGGCGCAGACGGCGGAAGCCCAATAACGTTTCCAAGCCGCCGGGGGCGGATAAAAATATAAGGAGGTAAACTTATGGGTCCTTTGGAATTTGTTCTGATCCTGATCGTGCTGATCGTCATCGTCATCGTCGCCCGGAGCATCCGGGTGGTACAGCAGGCCAGGGCCTACGTCATCGAGCGCCTGGGCGCTTACTCCACCACCTGGAGCGTGGGCCTGCACTTCAAGATCCCCTTCATCGAGCGGGTCGCCAAGATCGTCTCCCTGAAGGAGCAGGTGGCGGATTTCCCGCCCCAGCCCGTGATCACCAAGGACAACGTCACCATGCAAATTGATACCGTTGTCTATTTCGAGATCACCGACCCCAAGCTCTACACCTATGGCATCGAAAACCCCATGACCGCCATTGAGAACCTGTCGGCCACCACCCTGCGTAACATCATAGGCGACCTGGAGCTTGACCAGTGCCTTACCAGCCGCGACATCATCAACTCCAAGATGCGCGTCATTCTGGACGAGGCCACCGACCCCTGGGGCATCAAGGTCAACCGGGTGGAGCTGAAGAATATCCTGCCGCCCAAGGAGATCCAGTCCGCCATGGAGAAGCAGATGAAGGCCGAGCGCGAGCGCCGCGAGGCGATCCTGAAGGCCGAGGGCGAGAAGCGGGCCGCTATCCTCTCCGCCGAGGGCGAGAAGGAGTCCGCTATCCTCCGGGCTGACGCCAAGAAGCAGGCCGCGATCCTGGAGGCCGAGGGCCACGCCGAGGCCATTCTCAAGGTTCAGCAGGCCACCGCCGAGGGCCTGAAGCTCTTGAACGAGGCCGCCCCCACCGACCAGGTGGTGAAGATCCGCGCCCTGGAGGCCTTTGCCGCCGCCGCCAACGGCCAGGCCACCAAGATCATCATTCCCTCCGAGATCCAGGGCCTTGCCGGTCTTGCCGAGGGCATCGTGGAGAGCGTCAAAAAGTAAACAGACTGTCGAAAAAGCCCTGACGGGCTTTTTCCGACAAAGGGAACGTGCGGGTAATTTTCTCTGAATTTTGCGAAATTCAGAGAAAATTGCCCTGCTGTCGCCCTGTGCGCGCCCCGCAGGGACACACTTGGGCGATAAAAGGGATTTTTTCCGACGTACATGCCGCCGGAAAAAACGCTCGATTTGAGTTTTTTGACAAACTGAAATCCCCCGTCCGATTGGACGGGGGATTTTTGCGTATGTGTAGTTGTATTGGAAAGAAGATCACACCGTGGCGCGGCCTTTGGTGAGGATATCCGCGATGCGGCAGGAGGCCAGCCCGTCGCCGTAGGGGTTCTGGGCGGTACTCATGGCGTTGTAGCGATCCTCGTCGGTGAGCAGGGCCTTGAATTCCCGGTAGATCACGTCCTCGTTGGTGCCGATGACCCGCAGGGTACCGGCCTTGACCCCCTCGGGCCGTTCGGTCACGTCCCGCAGCACCAGCACCGGCTTGCCCAGGGACGGGGCCTCCTCCTGGATGCCGCCGGAGTCGGTGAGGATCATATAGGAGCGGGCCAGGAAGTTGTGGAAGGCCACCACGTCCAGCGGCTCGATGAGCCGGACGCGCTCACAGCCCGCCAGCTCCTCCGCGGCGGCCTGGCGCACCAGGGGATTTAAGTGTATGGGGTAGATGACCTTCACATCGTCAAACTCCTCCACCACCCGGCGCACGGCCCGGAAGATGTGGTGCAGCGGCTCGCCCCAGTTCTCCCGCCGGTGGGCCGTCAGGATAACGAGCCGGGAACCCTCCGCCCAGGCAAGCTCCGGGTGTTCAAAGCCGCTGACCACGGTGGTGCCCAGGGCGTCGATGGCGGTGTTGCCGGTGACCCAGATGCTCTGGGGCGGCTTGCCCTCCCGGAGCAGATTGTCCCGGGCCAGGGCCGTGGGGGCAAAGTTGTAGGAGGCGATGGAACCCACCGCCTGCCGGTTGAATTCCTCCGGGTACGGGGCGTGGACGTTGTAGGTGCGCAGTCCCGCCTCCACGTGGCCCACGGGGATATTCAGGTAGAAGCAGGCCAGGGCGGAGGCGAAGGTGGTGGTGGTGTCCCCGTGGACAAGCACCACGTCGGGCCTGACCTCCTCCAGCACCGCCTTCATGCCCTCCAGCACCCGCTCCGTCACGTCAAAGAGGGTCTGTCCAGGCTTCATCACCGCCAGATCGTAGTCCGGCTCCACCTGAAAGGCGTCCAGCACCTGCTGGAGCATCTCCCGGTGCTGGCCCGTGACACAGACCACCGTCTCAACGCCCTTGCGGGCCTTCAGCTCATTGACCAGAGGACACATTTTAATGGCCTCAGGGCGCGTCCCAAAGACCAGCATGATCTTTTTCAG
>CANPWM010000071.1 GCA_947584295.1 uncultured Oscillospiraceae bacterium
ACCTTGGCGGCGCGGACGATCTCCTCCTGATCCACCAGCTGGCGGGCGCGCTGTTCGGCCACCTTGCGCATGGACTCGGCCTCGCGCTTGGCGTTGTTGACGTACTCGGCGCGGCTGGCGATAAGGCGCTTGGCCTCCTCAAGCTCGGTGGGGAGCTGGGACTTGATCTCGTCTAAAAGATCCAGCACCTTGTCGCGCTCGATGACGCATTTCTCCGCGCCAAGGGGCAGTCCCCAGGCGTCCGTGATCATGTTATACAGCATGTCGATAAGCTCTTGAACGTCGTTACCCATAGTGATTCGTTCCTTTCTCTATTAAAAATGGGAAATAAATACCATTTTAAGCCTGTTTTAATCCTTCTTCTGGACGCAAAGTCGCTCCAGCACGTCCGCCGCGATCTCCCTGGGGACCACCTTGGAGATATCGGCGTTGTAGGTGGCCATCTCCCGGGCGATGGTGGAGGAGAGGTATGTATACTTCTCGTCGGCGGTGAGGAACACCGTCTCGATCTCCGGGGCCAGCTTTTTGTTGAGCAGGGCGATCTGGAATTCCATCTCAAAATCCGACACGGCCCGCAGGCCCTTGACGATGAAATTGGCCCCCAGGCTCCTGGCGTACTCCACCAGCAGGCCGTCGCAGGTGGTGACCTCCACGTTCCCGTACTTTTTCGTGACCCGGCCCACAAAGTCCGCCCGCTCCTCCAGGGTGAAGTGGGGCTTCTTGGCGGAGTTCACGGCCACGCAGACATAGACCTTGTCAAAGATGCGGGAGGCCCGCTTGATGATGTTCAGATGCCCCAGGGTAATGGGGTCGAAGGAACCGGGATAGACGGCTGTCTTCATAGGCTCAGATCCTTGTAAACGTAGTCAGCTTCACCCGCCCGTAAAGGTACTCCCGGCGGGCGAAACGCTCCTCCGGCAGAGCGGGCAGGGCCATCGTTCTGTCGCTTTCGCAAATCATTATACCATTTTTATTTAAAATGTCAAACCTTCCGATAAGATTTAACGCTTTTTCCAATAAATCTCCGGCGTAAGGGGGGTCTGCCAGGATCAGATCGAACCCTCTGGCCCTGTCAAGATAGGCCAGAGAGTCCATTCTCACGGTTTTCGCCCTGGCCTCCAGGTGGGTAGCGCGCAGATTCTCCCTCACGATCTTCAGGGCCTCGGGGGATCTGTCCACAAAGACGCACTCCGCCGCCCCCCGGGAGAGGGCCTCGATGCCCAGCTGCCCCGTCCCGGCGAAAAGATCCAGGACGCGGGCGCCCTCCACGGAGAACTGGACGATGTTGAACATGGCCTCCTTCACCTTGTCGGTGGTGGGCCGTATATCGTCATTCTCAGGGGTTTTCAGCTTCCGGCCCCTGGCCGAACCCGTTATCACTCTCATGGTCTGCCTCCTCACCGGCTTCCTCGCCGTGGAAATGGTCATATACCGCCTTGGCGGCGTGGCCGGGGATCACCGCCGCCAGGTCGATGAGATTCGCCTGGGCGATGGCCCTGACGGATTTGAACCGCTTCAAAAGCTCCGCCTTGCGCTTCTCCCCCACGCCGGGGATCCCGTCCAGCCGCGAGGCCCTGACCCGCTTGGAGCGCAGGGCGCGGTGGTACTCGATGGCAAAGCGGTGCGTCTCCTCCTGGATATTCCCGATGAAGGCGAACACCGCCGGATTCGCCTGTATGCCGATCTCCCGGCCCTCCGGGGTGATGAGGGCGCGGGTGCGGTGCCTGTCGTCCTTCACCATGCCGAACACCGGCACGCAGACGCCCTTCTCCTCCATGGCCTCCCTGGCCACGGCGGCGTGCCTGTCCCCGCCGTCGATGAGCAGCAGGTCGGGGAGCGTCCCGAAGCTCTCGTCCCCCGCCGTATACCGGGCGAAGCGGCGGCCCACGGCCTCCCGCATGGAGCCGTAGTCGTCCTGCCCCTCTATTGTCCTCATTTTGAACTTCTTATATTCGCTCTTTTTCGGTTTCCCGTCCACGAACACCACCATGGAGGCCACCACGTCGTCGGCCCCGGTGTTGGAGATGTCGAAGCTCTCCACCCGCCCCGGCGGGGCCTCCAGCCCCAGGGCGTCCATCAGCCATTGAGCCGTCTTGGACACCCTCTCCACGGCCGTGGTGTTCCGCTCCGTCTCCTCCCGGGCGTTCTCCGCGGCGGCGGCCAGAAATTCCCGGTACATGCCCCGCTGGGGGACGGTCACCTGGACGGCGTGTCCGGCCTTCTCCGTCAAAAACCGCTGAAGCTCCTCCCTGTCCTCCGTCTCCAGGGGCAGCAGCACCCTGGCGGGGATCAGCTCCGCGTCCTGATAATACTGCCTCACCAATAAGGACACGGACTCCCCCGCGTCCCCCAGGGGATCGTCAAAAAGCTCGCAGTCCTTGGCCAGAAGCTGTCCCTGGACGTAGTGCAGGACGGCGAAGGCGGACTTGACCGGCCCCTCAAAATAGCCCACCGCGTCGGTGTCGGAGGCCCCCTTGTTCAAAACCGTCTGCCGCGTCTCCAATAGCTCCAGCGCCCTTACCGTGTCCCGGAGCCGGGCCGCCTCCTCAAACCGCAGCTCCTCCGCGGCCTTGTTCATCTTCTCCGTAAGCTGGGCCGTCAGCTCCCGGCCCCGGCCCTTCAGCACCATCACGGCCTCCGCCACCCTGGCCCGGTAGTCCTCCTCCGTCAGTACCCCCCGGCACCAGGCGTCGCAGACGCCCATATGGTGGTTCAGGCACGGCCTGTCCTTTCCCAGATCCCGGGGGAACCGCCGGGAGCAGGTGGGCAGCTTCAGGGCCTTCAACAGCATCTCCAGGGCCGCCTTGGTGTTGCCCCGGGAGCCGTAGGGGCCGAAATATTCCGCCCCGTCCTTCTCCCGCCGGGAGGCGATGGAGAAGCGCGGATACCCCGCCCCGCCCTCCAGCCGGATAAAGGGATAGCCCTTGTCGTCCTTCAGGAGAATGTTGTACTTGGGCTTGTAGTGCTTGATCAGGGAGTTTTCCAGCACCAGCGCCTCAAACTCCGACTTGGCGATGATCACCTCAAAGTCGTCGATGTTAGAGACCATCGCCTCCGTCTTGGCGTTGTGGGTGCCGTGGAAGTAGGAGCTTACCCGGTTGCGGAGGGCCTTGGCCTTGCCCACATAGATGACCGTCCCATCGGCGGCGTGCATGATGTAGCTCCCCGGCTTCAAAGGCAGGGCCGCCGCCTTTTCCCGCAATTCATCAAGCTTTGGATTCACGGCAATGCCTCCTTTTCACCCGTCCTCGCCCCGCAGGGTTACCACCGGCAGGCGGTTGATGGAAAAATACGTTTTTTGAAAAATCTATAAATCACCGCCGTACGGGCCGCCGCCCACGGCGGCCCATGGCATCATCGTATTTCCGGCAATCCGCCTCCCCAAAAAGTTGCGGCTCCGCCGCGTATTCCATTTGCGGGCCGCCAAGAGAGGCGGCCCCTACAACATATGGGGAGGCTTGTCTGTAATTCGCTGGGCCGCCGTGGGCGGCGGCCCCTACGGCGTTGTGGGGTGGCTGTTCAGAAATTCGATACACGGGCCGGCCAGGTGTCCGGCCCCTACGGAATCGTTGGACGGGGAAAACACATAATGGGGAACCCGTTGGGAAAGCCGTTTATCAAATTCCAGAAAATGTTTCATTCGGCGTTGTAGGGGCCGCCTCTCCAGGCGGCCCGCCGTCATACGCAACGATTTCCCCATATCTTTATTCTTTCCCCCAACGCACAATCCCCCCGTACGGGCCGGACACCTGGCCGGCCCGCCAAACGAATTTCGATTCCGCCTTCCCCAAAAAGGTTGCGGCTTCGCCGCGTATTCCCATTTGCGGGCCGCCAAGAGAGGCGGCCCCTACAACTTATGGGATAGTTTTCCGAAAATTCGGTGGGCCGCCGTGGGCGGCGGCCCGTACGGCGTTGTGGGAAGCTGTTCAGGAATTCGATACACGGGCCGGCCGGGTGTCCGGCCCGTACAGGAACGTTGTACGGAAAAACATATAATAGGGAACCCGTTGGGAAAGACGTTTATCAAATTTCAGAAAACATTTCATTCAGCGTTGTAGGGGCCGCCTCTCCAGGCGGCCCGCCGTCTTACGCAACGGTTCCCGAATTTCACATTTTTCCGTACAACGCACCCGTAGGGGCCGCCGTCCCCGGCGGCCCGTCCCGGTCAACCTCCGGGCTGTCAATCATCGGCGGACGGGTCGCCCGGGAGGGCGACCCCTACAAAAGCGTAAGAATGAGCCGTTACGAAATTCGATGGTGCCACGGGCCGCCAAGAGAGGCGGCCCCTACAAGGTTGTACGATAGGTTCACGGTAATTCCGCGGCCCGTCGGGGTTCCCCTTCTGATTCGTTTTTTTGCTGTTGGGGCAGCCTATCGGCTGCCCCAACAGCAAAACGACCTGTTTCAGTATTGGTGAAACAGGCCGTCTCTATTATGGGGTTTTTTACTCGGCAAAGTCGTGGGAAATAAGCTCGCAGAGGGTCTCCACGGCCCGTTCCTCGTCCTCGCCGTCGGCGGCGATGGAGATGGTCATGCCCTTGATGATGCCCAGGGACAGAACGCCCAGCAGGCTCTTGGCGTTGACGCGGCGCTCCTCCTTCTCGATCCAGACCTGGCACTTGAATTCGTTGGCCTTCTGTGTGAAGAAGGTGGCAGGCCTCGCCCGCAAGCCAACCTGGTTCTTTACCTCAACTGTTTTAGCAAACATAAATGCCCCTCCTCAAAAGTGCGCAGGCCCCGCCCGCAGAACATTTATAAACTTATCATCATTCTACCAAAGAGCGGCACGCTCGTCAATAAATAATTCTGTTGAATATTCGGTTCAAAACGGGAAAATTGTGTGCTATTTTGACAAAACCGCTCGCGTGTCAGCGGATCTCCACAATGGTGACGCCGCTCTCCCCCTCGCCGAACCGGCCCAGGCGGTAGCTCTTCACCTGCTTTGATCGTTTCAGACACTCGTGGACGGCCTTGCGCAGAACCCCCGTCCCCTTGCCGTGGATAATGGTCACCTGATTGAGATGCCTCAGCTGCGCCCCGTCGATGAACCGCTCCACCAGGGCCACCGTCTCGTCCGCTGTCATGCCCCGCACGTCCAGCTCGTTTTTGGCGCTCTGGGTGGAGGCGGGGACGGACACCGTGGCGGCCTTCACCTTCACCTTCTCCTGCTCCGTGACCCGCACCTCGCTCTGCTTGGCCGTCACCTTCAATATGCCCGCCTGGAGCTGCAGGGTGCCGTCGGGGTTCACCTCCAGCACCGTGGCCTTGGAGCCGATGGACAGGATCTCCACCGTGTCCCCCTTCTCCGCGGGACGTGTGGGCTTGCGTTCAATGGGGGCCTCCCGCTCCGGCGCCAGCTTCTCCGCGGCCTCGTTCAGCCCCTGCCGGAGTATGGCCTTGGCCTGGTTGAGCCGCTGCCAGTCGGTGTCGGAGGCGGACTCCCGCCGTATGCGCTCGATCTCCCGGAAGGCCTCGTCGGCGGCCCGGCGGGCGTCCTCGATGATCCGCTCCGCCTCGCCCCGGGCGTTCCTGGTGAACTTGAGCCGCTCCTCCTCCGCCTTCCTCCGCTCCTTCTCCGCCGCGTCCAGATCCTCCCTGGCCCGTCTCAGGGTCTCGGTAGTCTCCGCCTTGCGCTCCTCGGCGGCCTTGCGGTTCTCCTCCAGCTTCGTCAGAGCCTCCTCAAAGTCCACGTCCCCCTTGTCCATGCGCCGCCGGGCGTCGTCGATGATGTGTCCGGGCAGGCCCAGCCGCTCGGAGATGGCAAAGGCGTTGGACTTCCCGGGGATCCCCATCAGCAGCTTGTAGGTGGGCTTTAAGGTCTTTACGTCAAATTCGCAGGAGGCGTTCATCACGCCCTTCTCCGTCATGGCGTAGATCTTCAGCTCCGCGTAGTGGGTGGTGGCGGCGATATGCGCCCCCACGCTCCTGGCGTACTCGATGATGGCCACGGCCAGGGCCGCGCCCTCCGCCGGGTCGGTACCGGCCCCCAGCTCGTCAAAGAGGACCAGGCTCCCCTCCCCACATTCCGAAAGTATGCCCACAATGTTTGTCATATGCGAGGAAAACGTACTTAAGGACTGCTCGATGGACTGCTCGTCGCCGATATCCGCCAGCACCTTCTCAAAAAGCGGGATCCGGCTCTCGTCCCCCGCCGGGATATGCAGGCCGCACTGGGCCATCAGGCACAGAAGCCCCAGCGTCTTGATGCTCACCGTCTTGCCGCCGGTGTTGGGGCCGGTGATCACCAGGGTGTCAAAGTCCCCGCCCAGCTCGATGTCGATAGGCACCGCCTCCGCCTGCTTCAGCAGGGGGTGGCGGGCCTTTTTCAGCGTCAGCTCCCCCCGCTCCGAAAAGGCCGGCGGGGCGCAGTTGAGCTTGTAGCTCAGCTTCGCCTTGGCGAACACCAAGTCCAGCTGCGTCAGCAGGTTATAGTCCAGTATGATGCTCTCGGAGAAGTCCGAGGCCTCGGCGGAAAGCTCCCGCAAAATGCGCTCGATCTCCCGCTCCTCCCGGGCCAGAAGCTCCCGGATCTCGTTGTTGGCCTTGACGGCGCTCATGGGTTCGATGAACAGCGTCTGCCCGGAGGCGGAGATGTCGTGGGTCAGCCCCGGCACCGCCCCCTTGTGTTCCGCCTTCACCGGCACCACATACCGCCCGTTCTTCACGGTGATGATGGGCTCCTGCAGGGCCTTCTGATAGGAGGGGGAGGAGATGATCTTCTGCAAGGCCTCCCGCACCTTACTTCCCGCCACCCGCATGGCCCGGCGGATATCCGCAAGCTCAGAGCTGGCTGAGTCCGCCAGCTCCCCCTCGCCCACGATGGAGCCCGTGATCTTCTCCTCCAGATACTTGTTGGCGTGGAGAGCGGAAAAGAGATATCCGATGCTCCCGGCGCCCTTCTCGTCCCCGGAGGCGTAGGCGGCGGCGTTCCGGGCGCACCGCAGCACCTGGGCGATGTCCGTCAGCTCCCGGGTGTTCAGCATTCCCCCGGCGTCGGCCCGCTTCAAGCTGTCCCGGATATCCTTCACCCCGTCAAAGGAGGGGGCGGCGTACAGGGTCATCATGTCCCTGGCGTCGGTGGTCTCCCGCTGCCGCCGCTCCGCCTCCGCCCTGTCAGCAACAGGCGTCAGCGCCAGCGCGGCGGCCTTGGCCCCGTCGCTGACGGCCTCGGCGGCCAGCATCTCCAGCACCGCCGGCAGCTCCAAAATGGCCTGGGATTTCTCATAAAGCGTCATGCCGTCACCTCTTACCCGTAGTTTTTGCCTTTTCTATGGGATATCATACCACAGACCGCCCTCTTTTTCAAGCACAGAAGCGCCCGCCGGAGGTTGCTTCACGGCATGCGCTAAAAAATATTTAAATTTTTTCAAAAAATACTTGACAACTACTTAATCCTATGGTATAATGCGTAATGTTCCTGAATAACGCCTTTGGAAAGGGCCGTTTTGGCGACCCCTGGCGGGAGCTTTGCCCAAAACGGGGCCTCATCACTCCAAATTGAGGCGGCGTTTCAGGAAATAGGCGGTGACGGCGTACGAGAGGCCCCCCTCCAGGAGTATCATACCCGCCGTCCAGGCGCAGTAGGCCCGCCACCCGCCGATGAGATCCATGGGTTCCAAGCGCCCCACGTTCTCCAGGGTGTCCATCGAGAGGTTCCCCAGGGTGGCAAGCAATATCTCCTCCAGGACCACGAAGCCGATAAAGACCGCCACCGACGCGGCCATTTTGTGCTTGGCGAAGGCGTGGCCCACGCTGAGGGCCGCGTCAAAGCTCAGGCTCAGGGCCAGGGAGGCCAGCACCAGCACCGCCAGGAACTCCACCAGGATCTCCGCGATGTGTCCGTCCCCCTGGGTAAAGACGTCGTACAGGGTCTTGAACAGATCCCCGATGATCTTGACGGTATCCGCGCCAAAGGTCAGCAGAACCGCGGCGGCCGCGATGGTCACGGCGGTCAGGGCGTACCACAGGGCGGAGACCAGCACCTTGCTCCAGATCTGGGCGTGGACGCTCACCGGCAGGGTGTGCATGATGTACCCCTCGTCCCGGAGCAGGTTGTCCCGGAACCGGCGCACCATCATGTAGACGGTCACAAAGCCGATAGCGAAGATCCCCACGAAAAACAGCACCATGACCAGCGTGATGATCAGGCTCACCGCCGCCGGCAGATCCCTGCCGTTGCCAAGGCGGACGCACACGTTCCCCATCAGCGCCACCAGCAGCATTCCCCCGATGAGGGGCAGCATGGTGTGGGACGTGGCCCGCAGCTCGTGCTTGAGAACCTTTCCTAACATCTGAACACCTCCCTGAAGATCTGATCCACGCTCTTGCCCTGCTGTTCCCGGAGCTGGTCGGCGGGGGCCGCCAGGACGACCTTGCCCTGGCTTATGAAGATCACGTCGTCCAGCACCCGCTCCACGTCGGCAATGAGGTGGGTGGAGATGACCACGCTGGCGGTGGGGTTGTAGTTGGAGATGATGGTACTCAGAATAAAGTCCCGGGCCGCCGGATCCACCCCGCCGATGGGTTCGTCCAGCAGGTAGATCTGGGCCTTCCGCGCCATCACCATAATGAGCTGTACCTTCTCCCGGTTGCCTTTGGAGAGGTGCTTGAGGCGCGCCCGCGGGTCGATGCTCAGCCGCGTCAGCATGGCCTCCGCCGCGCTCCTGTCAAAGTCCTGATAGAAGTCCCCATAGAAGTCCATAAGCTGCCAGGCGCTCATCCACTCCGGCAGGCAGGAGCGTTCGGGGAGGTAGGACACCACCTTTTTCGTCTCCACCCCCGGCCTCTGCCCGTTGATGAGAAGCTCCCCGGAGGAGGGCGTCAGCAGGCCGTTGGCCAGCTTGATAAGCGTAGTCTTGCCGCTGCCGTTAGGCCCCAAAAGCCCCACGATCCGCCCGGATCCCACGGTGAAGCTCACCCCGTCCAGGGCCTTTACCGGGCCGTAGGACTTGGAAAGCCCCTTACATTCCAAAATCGCCATACTCATACCTCCCTGTCCTGCTCAAGCAGTTTGATGATATCGCTTTTGTCCATGCCCAGCCGTCCCATGGCCGTGAGGAACGTCTCGGCGTACCCTCCCGCCAGCTCCCGCCGGGCCGCCTTGATGGCCGCCTCGTCGTCGGTGACATACCGGCCCGCCGTGCGCAGGGTGTAGACAAGCCCCTCCCGCTCCAGCTCCGCCAGCGCCCTCTGCATGGTGTTGGGGTTGACTCCGGCCTCCAGCGCCAGCTCCCGCACGCCCTGGAGCCGCGCCCCCGGCGGAAGCTCCCCGGAGACGATGGCCAGCTTCACGGCGTCCACGATCTGGGTGTATATGGGCGCTCCCCCGTCAAACCTCCACTCCATGACACACCTCCCCGCTTCTCTTATCCGCCGCGTCTGTACTGTTGTATTAGCCAATTAATACAATAACACACTTCTCCCCCGCTGTCAACCCCAAACCGCAAAAAAATCCCCCGCCGGAAAACCCCGGCGGGAGGCAGGTGGATCAAACGAAAAATTGATAAGCTTATATGAACAGGAACACATTCGGCACCGCCTGGGGACCGAAGGTCTTTACCGCCATGCGGTACAGGGCCTTCGCGTGGATCCTGTCGTGCCAGACGAATCGCCTCAGCACCTTTCTCAACGACCATTCCTCGTCGCAGCTGTCCTGAATGACTGGATTTTTCAGAAAATCCGGCTGGCTTTCCAGCGCCGCGAAGCCGCGCTCCCTACAAGCCAAAATGGTGCCTTCATTGTCAGCGGGAACGCCGATCTCGTTAAGGTGACGGGAATCGAACCCACATCGGTTTTCGCCGGCTGATTTGCGCCAGTACATTGTCAAAAGCCTTGACAATACGCAAGTATTCTCTGTGGCTTTTTCCGCGTCCTGACGCAAATCAGCTCGCCGAAAACTGCGTAGCACTCCACGCGAAGAATTTTTCGAGGGATTTTTGCCGCGAAGGAGGAAGCCTTGCTGGCGCAAGGCGACGACGACAAGGAAAAAAGCGCCGAAAAAGGCCCGCGTGGAGCGGTGTGGGTTCGACTCCTGTCACCTTAACGTTGACGTTCTTTGTATGCTCGTACATCTCCAGGGCCGTGCGGGGAACCGGCCCATAGAAGGTCTCCCGCGCCGGGTAACAGCTCTTAGTCTTATCCGGGATCGCCTCAAACAGCGTCAAAAAGTCCCGTGCCGACTTCAAAGCGAGGGCTTTCAGCTCCGCGTACTC
>CANPWM010000072.1 GCA_947584295.1 uncultured Oscillospiraceae bacterium
TCGTATGCTTTAGATGCTTTACGTTGTTATTAAGGAGGAAACACTACATGAAGACTCTGAAGAAGACCCTGTGCCTGATTCTTGCGGTAGTCATGGTAGTCGGCGTTCTCATCTTGCCTGCTCACGCGGCTGATGATTACACTGCTGCTGTTGCTGACCTGCAGAAATACGGCGTAATCCAGGGCAAGGGCGATGGGCTGCCCCATGCGGACGACCCTGTTACCCGTGCTGATATGGCGGCTATTGTCTACCGTATCATGACGGGCGACACCCAGAATCCCACCGAAGCCAACGCAACGGCTGCCACCAAGTACGGCTCCTATGCCGCCAAGTATCCTGACGCCAAGGAAGCCTCTTGGGCAATCGGCTACATTGGCTTCTGCTCCAACCAGGGCGTCCTGAAGGGCGACGAGATGGGCAATGTCAAGCCCAACCAGCAGATCACCGGCTACGAGGTTCAGGCCATGCTGCTCCGCGCTCTTGGCTATGACAAGAACAACGAGTACACCGGCAAGGATTGGAAGTTCAACATTCTCGCTGACGCCACCAAGACCGGCATCTCCAAGAACGTCAACATTGATCCCGCTGGCAAGACCCTCCGCGGCGCTGTTGCTCAGTTGACCCTCAATGCCGCCACCAAGACTAGCCGTGTTGCTCCCGCTATTGTTCCCAATATTGGCTACAATTCCCTTAACGAGAAGCTGATTGAGGTTGGCACCGCCACCACTGCAACCGACGCTTGGGGTGCTGTTACCACTACGACTCCCTTCACCTTCACTTGGCCCGGAACCGACGTGGAAAAGAGCTACGATACTCCTGCCACGATTCTGGCCACCTACAATGCTCCCGTTACGGAGTGCGATGTTGCTACCGCTCTGGGCATCACAACCGGCGGTAAGACTCTGACTACTTACACCAACGGTGTTGGAAACAAGGGTTCTGTGGACATCGACGCTGGCGAGACCAACCAGACCATCGGCGCTCAGGGCCGTCAGACCATTGTGTATGCAGACCGCATTATTTACAAGGACACTGTTCTGGCCAAAGTCACAGATGTGACTCCCGCCGTGGTTGATACTGCTGGCCACGTGATTAAGGCCGCTGTCACTACCTTCACGCTCTATGTTAACAATGTGTTCCAGGGCAATGACGGTGCCAATTTTGCAACGGCTCCCAATAAGGTGACTTCTACTGCCTTCAAAGCTGCTGGCACCTTCACCAAGGGTCAGATTATTACTGCCAACATTCTGACCAACACTACCAGCAATGCTATTGGAACTGGCACTGCCGCAGCCACCACCAACCTGGTGAACGCCAAGGTTGCCACTCCGACTCAGGTCACAGTTTCTGCCATTATTCGCGATAATAAGCTGAACAAGGCTATCGGCTTTAAGGGTACCGACGGTGTGTCCTATATGTACGATGTGACGTTTGGCTACAATAACGGCAGCAGCGTCGTGGTTCTGGATAGCACCTCTATTAACAAGACCTACAACGTCTACACTGATGGCAATAACAACGTGCTTGGTTTGGCGCCTGTTACTGCCGCCGGAGACACTGGCTATGGCGTTATCACCGCTGCCAAGACTGTTGTGGTTAGCAGCGATAAGGGCGTTGACAAATATGGCCTTGAGCTGACCATTCTTAAGTCTGACAACACCACTAAGACCATTAAGTGGATTGGCAATGATGTAGTCCCGACGGCTGCATATAGCACTGGCGTGGCTGCCTATGATAGTCTCAAGAATGCCAGCACTGGTTATGTGGAACGGCAGCTCGTGAAGTATGTACTCAATACGAATAATAGTAACTTCTATAATGTAACTGTTGGTACAACCGGTCTTAAATCCGATGCAATTCTTGCCGGTGACGCTGATACGCTCAGCACCACAGGGCTGCTTACCAACAAGACCGTCATCTTTGTCCAGAAGTACAAGATGGACACCACCGTTGATGCGACCGGAAACACTTACGTCACCAACGGTTACGATATCTACACTGGTTTTGAGACTATTCCCGATTTGACCCGTGCAAGTGGCACTAAAATCGCTGAGAATGGTGTGGTGCTGTCTAATCCAAGCAACCAGATGCGCTACTACTACTTTGCTAGCGGTGGTTATGCCGACTGCGCGCTTGTCATTTGGGCTGATCAGCAGTCCACCGACAAGGTCGAGAATGTCCCCAACTATGCCTACATTGACACAGATCGTCAGCAGGCTAATGTCCATGAGGGTTACTATGAATTCAACACCCTCAAGAATGGCGTTGCCTCCACTTTGAAGGTGTCCGGCAGTTCCTTTGCGGCGGTGCAGACTAATGGTACCGGCCTGTATATGTATACCACCACAACCAATGGTGAAAATGAGATCACCGGCTACGTCAATAAGATCGCCAAGGGTACAGACAAGTGGAAGTATAAGGACGGTGTCCTGTCTGTTGCTGATGGTGTTAGCGTGAACGGTGGTACTGCCGTTAATTATCTGGCTGTGACCCCCAACGCCACAATCTATCTGGTGAACAACACCACTGGTCGCGTCTACACTGGCTATACGCTGGATAACATTCAGTCCGTCTATGGTGCTGCCAACGTTGATCTGTACTTCCAGACCAATGCCTATGGCTTTGTGGATACCGTTTATGCGGTGGAGCCTGATGTTGATCTCTTCACTCCTGACGCTCCTAAGACCACGGCTGACATCACCTATGTGGTTAACATTTATGCCATTGGCACTGGTACGATTACCAAGACCATCACTGTTACCCAGGAAGATGTTCCTGCTGGTTCCGCCTATTACACCACTGCCTCCAATATACTGACTCTTGTCGGAATTGATCCTTCAAGGGTATATGCCTATGGCCCCTGGCCTGAGAATGGGACAGTTGTGGGTGGCAAGGACGTCACTGTTACCTTCAACGTGTATTATTTCTAATCCATTGTTTGACCTTTAAAAAGTCATGCTAAGATACCCCGAAGCCCCCCGGCGCAAGCCGGGGGGCTTCTTTTTACGCGGGCCGCCAAGAGAGGCGGCCCCTACACGGTATGGGATAGCCTTCCGTTCATGTTGTAGGGGCCGCCTCTCCAGGCGGCCCGCCGAATTTCCGGCAATCTATCTTTCATCGCCGTACGGCCCGCCGTTTCCGGCGGGCCCTATAACCGCGCTTTCCGCTCACCGTATGCAATGCTGGCGGGCGTAGGCCGTCAGGGCCTCCCGCGTGTTTGGAACCGCCCCGTCGGTGACGGCCAGGGCCAGCGTCTCCAGCGCCCGGGCGATGGCCTCCCCCTCCAGCCCCAGCTCCCTCAGCTCAGACCCCTTCAACGCCAGCTCCCGGGGCCGGACAAACCGCCGCTCCTCCGCCAAGGCCCGCGCCCGCCGGTATTCCCCCCGGGCGGCGCAGGCCGCCAGCACAGCCCGGCTGTCCCTGCGCGCCAGCTGGCGCCTCAGCTCCCCGTCCTCCGGCCTCGGGGAAAGCTCTTGGTAGACCGTCCACGCCTCCCCCGCCAGCTTCGCCTCCCGGGCCGGGGCCCGCAGGCCCCGCAAAAACGCCTCTGCGTCCCGCGTCCCCCCGGCGGCCCGGACCAGCAGGGCAAAAACCGCCGTCCGCAGCTCCTCCGGGGTGTCGGCCAGGGGCGCGGCGTTTATTTTTCTCTTTTCAGTCATAAACCGCCCCAAAAGGCCATAGTCTATCATCAGCGCCGCCCCCTGGGGCCGGGGGGACAGGAGCGTTTTTTGCAGCTCCGCCAGCACCCGCTCCGCCGACAGCTTCTCCGCCAGAGGCGCCAGACGCCTCAGGGCGGCCAGGGTGGCCCCGTCGATACGGAAACCCAGCACGGCGGCAAAACGCACGGCACGGGCCATTCTAAGGGCGTCCTCGGCGAATCTGCGCTCCGGCTCCCCCACGCAGCGGATCACCCGCCGCCTGATATCCTCCCGGCCCCCGAAAGGATCCGCGATCTCCCCCGCCCCGTCCATCGCCATGGCGTTCACGGTGAAGTCCCGGCGGCTCAGATCCTCCCGGATATCCGTGACGAACGCCACGCTCTCAGGCTGCCGCCCGTTCAGATACGCCCCGTCCCGCCGGAAGGTGGTGACCTCCGCCCCGCCCCCGGGCAGGAGGACGGTGACGGTGCCGTATTTCAGCCCCGTGGGGACGGTTCGCTCGAAAAGCGCCGCCACCTGCTCACAGGAGGCCGACGTCGCCACGTCCCAATCGTGGGGTACGCGGCCCATCAGCGTGTCCCGGACGCACCCGCCCACGGCGTAGGCCTCAAAGCCCGCGCCGGTGAGCCGCCGCAGGATCTCCAGTATGTACTCCGGCACCTCTCCGCCCCCCTTTCGGGAAATATAAACCGGGAAATCCTAAATTCCTGTTGTATTCTTCCCTCAACTGTATTATAATTACCTTGTATGTCAATTTCAATCTTTTTTATCAGGTGCAAGTATGGACAGAATTTCCGAGCTTGAAAAGTATATCCTCGAGAAGCGCCGCTGCCACCTTATCGGCATCGGCGGTGTCTCCATGTCGCCCTTGGCCAAGGTGCTTTTTGACAGGGGCGTGCCGGTCACGGGATCGGATATCAACGAAAACGAGGCGGTGCGCCAGCTCCGGGAGCAGGGCGTCACCGTGTATATCGGCCACAGGAGCGAGAACGTCACCGGCGCGGCCTTTGTGATCCGCACCGCCGCCGCCCACGACGACAACCCGGAGATCGAATACGCCCGGGACAACGGGATCCCCGTCTTTGAGCGGGCTGAGGCCTGGGGGTGCCTCATGCGCCACTACAAAAACGCCCTGTGCATCTCCGGCACCCACGGGAAGACGACCACCACCTCCATGTGTACCCATATCCTCATGGCCGCCAAGATGGATCCCACGGTGATGATCGGCGGCACCCTGGCCCTCCTCCACTCCGGCTACCGGGTGGGTAAGGGGGACACCATCGTTCTGGAGTCCTGCGAGTATTACGACTCCTTCCTCAGCTTCTTCCCCACCCTGGCGGTGATCTTGGACATCGAGGCCGACCACCTGGACTATTTTAAAGACCTGGAGGACGTGAAGAAGTCCTTCCGGCAGTTTGCCAATCTTGTCCCCAGCGGCTCCGGCGCGGTGATCGCCAACATCGACGACAAGAACACCATGGACGCCATCGACGGTATCCGCCGCCGGGTGGTGACCTTCGGCCTCTCCCCCCTGGCGGATATCCGGGCCAGGAACCTGCGCTGGGAGAACGGCGTCGGCGAGTTCGACGTGGTCTACAAGATGAAGACCTACTGCCACATAAAGCTCAACGTGCCGGGCCTTCACAACGTGAAAAACGCCCTGGCCGCCGCCGCGGCGGCCATCGAGCTTGGCGTCCCCGGCGAGGCCGTGTCCCGGGGCCTGGCCGCCTTCCAGGGGGCCGTCCGGCGCTTTGAGTACAAGGGCGAGGTCAACGGGGCGCGGGTCTACGACGACTACTCCCACCACCCCGGGGAGCTGAAGGTCCTGCTGGACACCGTGCGCCAGATAAGCTCCGGCCGGGTGATTTTGGCCTTCCAGCCCCACACCTACTCCCGCACCAAGGCCCTGTTCGACGACTTCGCCGCCGAGCTTTCCCGCGCCGACAAGGTGTACCTGGCTGAGATCTACGCCGCCCGGGAGCGGAACACCATCGGCATCTCCTCCGCCGACCTGGCCGCCGCCATTCCCGGCGCGGTGTTCTGCCCCACCTTTGAGGAGCTTACCGCCTGCCTCCGCCGGGAGGCTCACCCCGGCGACGTGATCCTCACCGTGGGCGCGGGGAACATCTACACCGTCTGCGACAAGCTTTTGAATAAATAAAGCCAAAAACAGCGATTTGCGTTTTTGACAGCAAGAGGGCCGCCCTTCCGGGCGGCCCTCTTGCTGTCGAAAAAGCCCTGACGGGCTTTTTCCGACAAGGGGAACGTGCGGGAAAAATTTCTGAATTTTGCTAAATTCAGAAATCTCCCCCTGCCGTCACGCCGCGCGCACGGGTACAGCCCGTACACTTGCGTGACAAAAGGTATTTTTTCCGACGTACATGCCGCCGGAAAAAATATCAAATTTGAGTTTTTTGACAATCTGTCAGGGTCGCCCTTCCGGGCGGCCCTGCCTTTTCTATTGCCGTTTATTGTCGCTTTTATTTGGCCTTTTTCCGTCCGGCGAACACCCGGTTGGGGATCTCCAGCATCAGCACGATCCCCAGGACGATGGCCACGGCCACCCGCACGGCGGTAAAGCCCCGGGTCAGGGCCTCGGAGGTGTTGTTCATGATGAGGTAATAGGCCGTCCAGTACACCCCCGCGCCGGGGACCAGGGGGATAATGCCGGAGATCAGGAACACGGTGACGGGACACCTCTGCCACACCGCCGAGACGCGGGAGGTGAGGGTCACCACCATGGCCGCCAGGAAGGTGGCCTCCGTCTGGGACAGGCCCAGCCCCATGAGAAGCTCCACCAGGAAAAAGCCCAGCCCGCCGATAAGGGCGCACAGGGGGTAATAGCGGTACGGCACGTCGAAGATCAGGGCGAAGGCCACGGTGCCCACGGCGGCGGCCAGGAAATGGATAAACAGCGTCACAGCAGCACACCTCCCGAAATATGGCGGTACACGGTCAGCACCGCGCCCACCCCCACGGCGATGCACAGGAACACCAGCAGGGCGTCTAAAAGCCGCACAGCGCCGGAGATATAGTCCCCGTCGGCGATGTCCCGGATACCGTTGGTAAAGGCCAGCCCCGGCACCAGCGGAATGACGCCGCCGATGATCATGTGGCTCAGATCACGCCCGAAGCCCACCTTGTAGCACAGCAGGCACACCACCGTCGCCAGCGCCCCGCCCAGGAGGTTGCCGGAGATCTTGGACATATGGGGCGCGGAGACGTACAGCACGAAGATATAGAGGATCAGCCCCGCCAGGAAGGAGGCCGCGCAGTCCACCGGCCCGCCGCCGAACATACAGCAGAAGGCCGCCGAGCCAAGCCCGGCGGAGAGGCTCTGGAGCCACTTGGGCGGCTCGGGAATGTTCCTGATGCGCTCCAGCTCCCGCTTCACTTCCGGCAGGGTGTATTTCCCCTGCTCGATCTGCCGGGACATCTGGTTGATAGCCACCACCTTGGACAGCCGCGCCCCGGTGACGCGGCTCTGCTTCACCTTGGCGAAATGCCCCTTCTCCGTGGTGCCTGTGGCGAAAAGGCCGTTGGCCAGCACGAAAAATTCCTCGTGGCTCTCGTCCACGCCGAAATAGGTGCAGATGCGCCGCATCGTCTCCTCCACCCGGAAGATCTCCGCGCCGGATTCCAGCAGGATATGCCCCGCGTCCACCGCCGTTTCCAGCACCTCGTCCATGGAGTTTTTCACTCTCTCGCCCCCCATCACCCAAAGAATACCACACCCCACCCCATATTTCAATAGCTTTTAATAGCTTTTCCAACCCCCCCGCCCCCCGGAAAGCTCCTCACTGTATCGGCAATCGCGGTAAAACGCAAAAAAGTCCCGCATGGATCCCTAAACGATCCACGCGGGGCTTTCCGCTTATATTGTTTTGGAGCTAAACGCCGTCAGCTCAGATAGCCAGGAAGAACTTCACCAGGAACAGCGCCGAGATCACATAGGTGAGGACGGACACATCTTTGGCTTTGCCGGTAAAGACCTTGATGACGGTGTAAGTGATGAGGCCAAGGCCGATGCCGTGGCCGATGGAGCCGGAGATGGGCATGGCCAGGAGCATGATGAACACGGGGGCGGCGATGGCCATGTCGCAGAAGTCGATGTTCTTGATGCCGCTGAGCATCAGGATGCCCACGTAGATCAGCGCCGCGGAGGTGGCGGCGGCGGGGATGATGGCCGCGATGGGGCTGATGAACATGCAGGCCAGGAACAGGATGCCGGTGGTCAGGGCCGTAAGGCCGGTGCGGCCGCCGGCCTCCACGCCGGAGGCGGACTCCACGAAGGTGGTGACGGTGGAGGTGCCGGTGCAGGCGCCCACCACGGTACCCACGGCGTCGGAGAGCAGGGTCTCACGCATCTTGGGCATGTTGCCGTCCTTGTCGGTCATACCGGCGCGGTTGGCGGTAGCCAGGACGGTGCCGATGGTGTCGAACATATCAATGATGCAGAAGGTGACCACCAGAAGAATGACGGTGCCCCAGCCGATGGAGAACAGGGTGGCGAAGTCAAACTTGAAGAGCGTCGTCTTGGCCATATCGGCAAAGGGAGGCAGCCAGCTGGCGGTCTTGAGGGAGGCAAAGGGATTCTGATGGAGGAAGATAGCCTGACCGGCCCAGTTCAGGACGGAAGCGCCCAGCATACCCACCAGCACAGCGCCCTTCATCTTGTAGTGGGCCAGAATGATGATGAGGAACAGGCCCACGAACATGGTGACCACGGTGAGGACCATGGCCGGCCAATACTCGCCCAGCTTCTCCTTGGCGGAGCTGGCGGCCAGCGCGCCGAAGAAGTCACGCATCACGTAGTTCTCGTTGGAGGCGCCCACACCGGCGTTGGAGCCGAAGCCGATGTTCATCAGCATCAGGCCGATGCCGGGGCCGATGCCCAGGCGCACGCCAAGGGGAATGGCCTCCACGATCTTCTGACGGATATTGAAGATGGAGAGGAGCACGAACACGATGCCTTCAACAAGGATGATGCACAGGCCCGCCTGAAGTCCGGCCAGCATGGTGCAGCCGGCGGCGCCGGCGATCTGGGCGATAACAACGGCAAAATAGCTGTTGAGGCCCATACCGGGGGCCAGCGCGAAGGGCTTGTTGGCCAGGAACGCCATGCAGAACATAGCCACGGCGGAGGCAAGGCACGTCGCCATAAAGACGCCGTTCCACGCCGCGAAGCCGTCGTCCCCGAAGGAGCCGAACGCGCCCTGACCGAAGCCGACGATCAGATTGGGGTTCAGGGCGATGATGTACGCCATCGTCATGAACGTGGTAAGACCGGCTACGATCTCAGTGCGGACGGTGGTGCCGTTTTGCTTGAGCTTGAAGATTTTCTCCATAAGTACCCTCCTAATGTATTTCTGTTACCGGTGAAAAACAAAATCGGCGTGCGAACTTTATCCCCACGCCTTATCGAATCTCATCGGTTCAAGATAGGATTAAGATACCACATTTTTCATCAAATTTCCACGGGATTCTTGAAAATTGTTAAATTTCTTTGAATTTTTGGAGGCTTGACCAAAACCTCTCCCCTGTCGGGGCCTGGCTTGTGCATTTTTCTTCACAATTTCTTTGACTACCGTGGAAAACGGTGCTATAATGGACAGCGGGAACCCTTTCCCTAAGAAATTTTATGGAGTGACGGACAAATGACATACGAACTCAAGGTCGCGGGGTTGACGCGGAATCTGACTCTCTGCCCCCTCAACGAGAACCTGTCCATCGCCGGCTTCGTCATCTTCGGCGACGTGGAGCTGACCTGCGCCTGCGCCAAGGCCCTGCTGGAGAAGGCCCCGGAGTATGACTACATGGTGGCGCCGGAGGCCAAGGCGATCCCCCTGATCCATGAGATGGCCAAGCAGGCCGGGCGGAACGACTACTTCCTGGTCCGCAAAAAGGCCAAGGCATATATGCACAACGTATTCAAGGTGGAGGATCACTCCATCACCACCGAGGGCACCCAGTACCTCTACATGGACGGCGACGACGCCGCCAAAATGCGCGGCAAGCGCGTCATCATCATCGACGACGTCATCTCCACCGGCGGTTCCATCGCGGCGGTGGAGGAATTGGTTCGCGCCGCCGGAGGCGTGGTGGCCGCCAAGATGGCCGTGCTGGCCGAGGGCGACGCCGCCAAGCGGGACGACATCATCTATTTGGAGCATCTGCCCCTCTTCGACGGCAAGGGCCGCCCCATCGCCTGATTTCCCCGCAGACCGGCTTATTGCGGCTTATAAAAAACGCAGATTCATCATTCTTTTTTCCGGCGGCATGTACGTCGGGAAAAATTTCCCGCACGTTCCCCTTTGTTGGAAAAGGCCAACGGCCTTTTCCAACAACCAAAAAACCGCCCCATAGGGGCGGTTTTTTGGTTGGTGGACGATACAGGACTTGAACCTGTGACCCTCCGCACGTCAA
>CANPWM010000073.1 GCA_947584295.1 uncultured Oscillospiraceae bacterium
CGGAAAGTGGGCTGACCCACTGACGGAAAGTTGGGGTGAAAACAGTGGAGGGGATAGCAGGAACGAACCCAACTAATCCCCCCAAAATACCCCTCGCCCCCCATCCTTCCATCGGACGGGGGGCGAGGGGCATTGTCATCATTCACTTTAAATATTCCGTCTTGTACCCGTCCGCCACAGCCGAGACCGCCGCGCCGGGGTCGGTGAGGTACACCGTCCTCCCCTCCGGGAAGACCGCCTGGACGCCGTTTATCGCGCCAAGCTCCGTGACAGACACCTCTTTCGCGGCGTAGAGCCTTGAGGTGCGAAGGGCCAGCTCCCCACAGCCCACGTTGTCGCCGTAGACAAGAAAGCTGTGTGCCGAGACGTGGGGCAGACCGTCGGAGAGGTTCAAGTACCTCGTCCTGGTGGTGCCGTCGTCACGGACGGCTATCTGCCAGATGTCCTCGTCAAATAGGGGGAAGTCCCGGTAGGTCACGAAGCTCCGGGGCCCCGCGTAGTCGAGCTTTGCGGCGAGGACGGGCCCACCGTCATTCAGGGCGTAGACGTTCACCGTAAAGTCCGTGCTCCGCCCGTCAAAATTCCGGGTAAAGCCGTCGCAGCTCGTAAGGCACCCGTGGGGAAGCCCCGCTTCGATGAGTGAGCTTGCGATGAGATCCGCTGCGAAGGCATTTTTCATCCAGCCGAAGTCCACCGTCCTTGTAAGCATCTCCGCCTCAAGAAACTCCGCGTACTCGCGGGAGACGTTGAGCTTCGCCATGTTATCGCCCAAAAGCTCTATCCCCACGCTCTCCGGGTCCGAGGCGAAGGCGGCGATCCTGGCCATGAGGGCGGCAAGCTCTCTGTTCGTCATGGGGTCGAAGTCGTCCCGTTGCCAGTCCTCGGTGCAGTAAAAAATACCCTCGTATACCTCAAAGGCGGGGCCTAAATATATCGTCCGATCCCCGCTCTCCTCCACGAGCTTAAGAACCCCGTAAAGATCCGGGTCGAGCTCCACCACCTCGTTTAAATGGCCGTTGAGGGCGGCCATATTTCCAATGCCCTCAAATTCCCCGTCAGCGGAAAAAAGCTTGTAGGCCCTCTCCGCGGCGGCAGAGTAGGTCGCTTTAAGACGCCTCAGCTCCTCCTTGGCGGAGGTGTGGCCGGAGCCCACGTCGTAGAGGAGCGTAAAGTCCGAGGCACAGGAGGAGGCGGAGCTGCCCCCGTCTATCTCCTGCCAGCCTGTGGGTGTGCGCAGAAGCTCCTTCACTCCGAAGGCAATTGCGGTGACGGCGACGACGAAGAAAAACGCCGCCGCCACCAGTCTCAGTATTAAATTTTTGTCGCTGACCTCCGCCCGCTCCACCTTGGGGAGTGGAGAGACGGAGGATCTTCTTGCCCGTCTGCCCACGTCAAATCACGGACAAGAGCAACAACAGCAGGAATATGACCAGTATGACGCCAATGAAGATGAAGCCAATGATAGCGCCCTTTTTACACATCCTGTAATTGCGCATGTAGTTGAAGTGCCTGAACACAAGGGCTCCGATAAGACCCAGTATGGGCAGGAGGAAGGACAAGATGGCGTAGAGCCTGTTGCCCGTGTCGTGGACGGGGGCGGCCAGGAACTGGGCCTCGGCGGCCGTGTCCCGGGCGCTCTTTTCCGCGTCGGACATCTTGCGCTTCTCCGGGTCGTGGGTGATGGTTATGGCCTTCACCGGCTCGCCCTTTTCGCGCAGAGCCTTGTACTGCTCGATCTCCGCCTTGTTGCCGTAGACCCAATGATCGTGGCCGATGTTCACGAATTCCGGCTTGTCAACGCTGTAATCGTGGACGGAGGGATCGTAGGTATAGAGCACCTTGTTCTTCTCAAGCTCCGGATCCGGTATGGGTATGGCGGAGATGAGGGAGTGGGTGTAGGGGTGCAGGGGGAAGTTGAAAAGCTCCTCGGCGGAGGCCACCTCAACGATGCGGCCCTTGTAGATAACGCCGATGCGGTCGGAGATGAACCGAACCACGGACAGATCGTGGGCGATGAAAAGATACGTCAGATTCTTCTCCTGCTGGAACTTCTTCATCAGATTCAGCACCTGGGCGCGGATGGACACGTCCAGAGCCGAAATGGGCTCGTCGGCCACGACCAGCTCCGGCTCCATGACCATGGCCCTGGCTATGCCGATACGCTGGCGCTGGCCGCCGGAGAACTCGTGGGGATAGCGGGTCAGATGCTCCGGCAGAAGGCCCACCTGCTCGATCATTGTCTCCACCTTGTGGACCCTGTCGGCCTCGTTTTCAAAGAGGTGGAAGTTGTAAAGTCCCTCGGAAATGATGTAATCCACGGTGGCCCGCTCGTTAAGGCTCGCCGCGGGATCCTGGAACACCATCTGGATGTTCCTTATAACCTCCCGGTCAAGAGCGTGAGATATTTTCCCGGAGATCCTGGTTCCCCGGTAGTCTATTTCGCCTTTTGCCAGAGGATTTACCCGTATGACCGCCCGCCCGATGGTGGTCTTGCCGGAACCCGACTCGCCCACCAGGGAGAACGTCTCGCCCCGGTAAATATCGAAGGAGGCGTCCGTCACGGCGCGAACGGCGTTGTCACCCTTGCCGAAGGTGATGTCAACATTTTTGAGGCTCAGCAGTATCTCTCTGCCGTTTTCATCTTTTGGGCACTCGCCCAGGAGGCTCTTTTTCTCTTTGCTCAAGCTGTCCGCCTCCTCTCATATTTCTTCAATGTTGTAAGCGCCCAGAATTTTCTCGTGTATATTCTGGATGCCCTCAGGCTTATCTATCTTCGGCGCCCTGGGATCGAGAAGCCACGTCTTGGCCGAGTGCGTCTCCGTGACCTTGAACATTGGCGGCTCCTCCAGAGTGTCGATCTTCAGACAGAACGGGTTGCGCGGCGCGAAGGCGTCGCCCACGATGCTGTTATAAAGGGACGGCGGCGTACCTGTTATGGAATAGAGTTTCGACCCGCTCTGCGCAAGCTGCGGAAGCGAGCTCAACAGCGCCCAAGTGTACGGGTGGTGCGGATCGTAGAACACCTCGTCCACGTTGCCAAGCTCGATGACCTGACCGGCGTACAGCACGGCCACCCGGTCGGCGATATTGGCCACCACGCCCAAATCGTGCGTGATGAACACGATGGTGTACCCGAACTCCTTCTGAAGATCCTTTATGAGCTTCAAAATCTGCGCCTGGATGGTCACGTCCAGCGCCGTTGTGGGCTCGTCGCAGATAAGTATCTTCGGCTGGCAGCTCAGTGCGATCGCTATAACTATTCTCTGCCTCATACCGCCGGAGTACTGGAAGGGGTAATCGTCAAACCGCTGCTCCGCGTGGGGGATACCCACCTTGTGCATAAGCTCGATGGCCCTTCTCCTGGCCTCCGCCTCGGAGCAGCCCTGATGCCGCACAATGACAGACGTTATCTGCTTTCCGATGGTCACGATGGGGTTCAAGCTCGTCATGGGATCCTGGAACACCGTAGCGATACGCCGTCCGCGTATCTGATTCCAGTCCTTGGCGTACTTCACGTTCGCCAGATTCAGTATGCACGTTCCGTGGAGCTTCTCCTCCGTCTCGTCCAGGTACTTCACCCGGAAGGCCACCGTGTCAAAGACCTTGTTGCGCTCGTTCTCGTTATCAAGATCAACGCCCATCACCATGGCCTTCTTCAGCGCCTTCAAAAGCCCGTTCATGAGCTGCAGCCGCTTGTTGAACCCATACCGCCCGATGGACAGATAGATCTCCTTGGCCAGCACCTCGTTGCGCTCCGTCTGCGCCTTCGTCACGGGCGTGGCGATCTCCTTATCGTACCTGGCCTTCAGCTCGGCCATCTTCTTCTGGAAATTCGCCTCATACCCCGCGTCGTTCTTCGCCGCGGCCTTGTGGGCCTTGGCCTTCGCCTCGTTGGCGGCCTTCATCTCCTTGATTTGCCTGTCGTAATCCTTCAGCTTCGCCGCCGCGTCCCGGATCTCCGCCTTCTGGTGCTTGGGATCCAGCGTCTGCTTTAAGTTGAACAGATTCGTCCTGGCGTCCGTCAGCTCCTTGAGCGCCTTGTCCGCCGCCGCCTGCTCCTCATGGGAAAGCCCCATGCGCTCCGCGCGCTCGGTCTTGAGTCTTTCCATCTCCTGCCAGGTCTTTGCGCCGAACTCATACCTTGAACTCGCGTCCAGCTTGGCCTTGGCGTGCTTCATGAAGCTGTGCGCCACCGACCCGTTGCCCACGTGGGTATCCGCCAGCTCGTCGTCGGAGAAAATAAGCTGTCCCTCGGAAATGAACCCGTTGGAATCCAGCATCCCCGCGAAGGTCTTGGTGAACACCGACTTGCCGGAGCCCGACTCGCCCACGATGGCGATTGACTCATTTTCGTAAATATCAAGGTCTATCCCCCGGATAGCCGTGAGTATACGTCCGCGTACCCTGAACTTCACATGCAGATCCCGGACGGAGAGCAGTACCTTCTTGTCTTCCATCTACTCTCCCTCCTCACATATGGGTCCTGGGGTCGCTGGCGTCGCCCAGGTTCTGCCCGGTCACGTACAGCACCACGGTGATAACGCTGGCCACCGCCACCGGCGTCCAGAACTCCCAGCCCCAGCCCGGCGTGACCATGGCGTTCTGCGACTCATAGATAAGGCGGCCCAGCGTCTGATCCTTGATACCGAGGCCGATGTAGCTGAGGAACACCTCGGAAGAGATATACCCCGGAATGGCCGCGGCGATCTCCAGCACGATAACGCTGGTCATAAACGGCAGTATGTTCTTGGTGGCTATCTTGAAAATACTTGTTCCCAAACAACGCGACGCCAGGTTGTACTCGTGGTCACGGATGATGATAACGCGCGTCCTGATGTAGTACGCCATGCCCATCCACCCCATGATCGTCATGGCAAAGACCAGCGTCCAGAAGCTGGGTGAAAAGACCATGACCATCACGGAGATGAACAGCGTGGACGGGATATTGCCCAGGATATTGTAGACCTCGTTCATGATCATGTCGAACTTTCTTGAAAAGCCCCACACCGCGCCAAGCAAGGTACCGACGGTCATGTTGATGGCCGCGCAGATGAGGGCAAGCGAAATGGAAATGCTGGAGCCGTACCAAATGGCGTCAAAGGTCGACGCGCCCCTGGCGTTGGCGCCAAATATCCACTTGAGGTGATTGCCGAAGTATTTGAGAGCCTCCACAGGCGTCAAATGCTGCGCGGCGGTGTCCGTGACGTTTATGAACGGGTCAACCTCCGCGTCATACCCTATGACCACGGGATAGATATACGCGAAAGCAACGACGAATGCCAGAAGCACAAGAACAACAACGTTTACCTTCTTGCGGAAAAAGACCCTGAAGGTGCTGCGCCAGTATGAGTACCGGGGAGCGGTTATCTTTTCTGAGGCCAGCTCGTCCTTGTCGATGGGCGCGAACAGCTCCGCGTCCGTCATGTTGTATTTCTTGTTGAAGTCCTCCATTACCGCTCACCTCGCTTTCTCTGTAAAGGAAATTCTCGGGTCTACCATCGCCATCAGCACGTCGCCCAAAATAAGCGACAGCACCGACAACACCGCATAGAACAGCGTCACGCCTACGATGACCGAGTTATCGTACATGTTGATGGCGTCCATCAAAAGTCCGCCGGCGCCAGGCACTAAGTACACACGCTCAGTGATAAGCGCGCCCGTCATGGCGAACAGCAGCGACCCCGGTATGCCCTGTATGATGGGTATGGCCGATACCTTCATTACGTGCTTGAAGAATATCTCCGTCTCGCTCATACCGCCGCTCCGGGCGAACTTCACGTAGTCGGAGTTCATCTGGTCTATCATGTACCGGCGCATCCACTTCATCATGCTGGCAATGCTCGGCAGCGCCAGTGACACGATAGGCAGTATATACATGAGCCACGACGGGTTTTCCATATCAAACAGCGACGGCAGCCCAATGGCCCGGCCGATGCCCTTGAAGATGAAGATGTACGCTAAGGAAGGTACGGCGGATATGAACATGATGTATACCGTCCCCACCTTGTCCAGTATACCCTCCTTGTACCGCGCCATCAGCACGCCGATGGGCAGTCCCAGAATATATACGAGTATGGTGGAGATTATACCGATGACAAAGGAGTACCCTATACGCGACATGCTTGAAAGGTTCGCCGTGGTATTCGTGTAGTCGTCGGTAAAGCGGTCGCTGAGCAGCGTACTCGTCTCTCTGGATCCCGCGATATACGTGGCCGTGTGTAGATTGTCCGCGCTCATCTCCTGAAGTCCCGTGGGATACGTGATCAGGCTCTGTACCCACGCGCCCTGGTTGCGGTTCATTGTGTCGTATACGTCCACGCCCTGGTTTACGGTGAAGGACGTACCGAGATGTATAGTCGCCAGGTTTTGGTGGATATACGGGAATTTGCCGTCAAAGTATACCAGATACTTGTTCTTCGTCCCGTTGCCGATAATAGCCGGTGAGAAAACCTTCTCGTCGTTTATAAAATTCCCGTCCTTGTCGGTGGGGTTATACAGCGGATCGTAAAGGGTGAATGTCAGCTTCCTCTCCCCGATGTCGTTTTCCTCCGGCACATAGTGTATGTTGTCAATGAAAATAAGCCCCTTAAAATAATTCCAAAGGCGCATAAGCACGGAATAATCCTTGTGGGCAAATAAGTACTGTTGTCCGCCTTTCGCGAGCCGCCCGCGGGACAGCACCGCCGGCAGGCGCACAACGGTCATACCGTTTTTCTTGCAGTAATCGTTAAATTGTGCTACATATTTAGCCGTTACTTCCGAATCGTCGGACCCGTCCTCGGCTCGGCCCAGCGTGACAGCCGCCGTCCGCGTCTCCTCATCTATCTCCCCGTCTTTTACGAGCATGTTCAGATAATCGGGGTAGGAGAAATAGTCGAGGTAGCCGAACTCCTCCCATTTTTGGTACATATAGATTGTCTTGGTGTTGTTAGACTGCTTTGTATATCCACCGTCCTTGGCGAACACCAAATTGCGATCCATCAGACCATAAACCAGTACCATAACAATGAGAATAACTACAACGATGGAAAACGCGCCGTGGAGCAGTCGTTTTAGTACGTATTTTGTCATAGTCTCTCAAACCCTTTTCAGCATTGATACACGTGAGGGGGCGGGGAAAACCCCGCCCCCTCAGGCAAATTACTTGTTGTTGGTACGCGATTTCGGCCGATTAGTCAAGGCCGGCGGTGATGACCATGGAAGCGCCGGGCAGCAACGTGTCAAGGTAGGTCTGGGGGGAGCCGTAGTCGGGGCCCCAGCCGGAGGCGCCGAACATGAAGTCATAGTTCATGGTGTGGCCGGAGTTGCCGTAATAGAAGGAGTAATACCAGGTGTCAGCATCCACGCCATCCACCAGGTTGATGATAACCTTGTTGTCAAGGGCCTTCTCGATGACCTCCTTCATGGCGCGCTGCATGGAGGAACGGGTCTGGGCAAAGGAAGCGTAGTTGATGTCAAGATAGATGGGATACTCCTCGCTCACCAGGATTCCGTCAGCGGCCAGCTCGTCGATAGCCTTCTGCAAGTACTCCTTGGCCGCCTCGGGATTGTACCAGCCGTCGAAACCGGCGCTGGAACCCTGGCCGTCATTCTGGGTGGGATCCCACACCTTCATGGGATAGCCGTCGGCGGTGATCTGGGCCTGGAGGATCTCGCCGTAGTAGGTGCCGGCCTTGAAGGTGGTGGCGGTGCCGTTGATGTCAACGGTCACGTCCTTGCTGATGCTCAGAAGGTCGCCGGGGACGTAGCTGTTCACGATTTGTGCGTACTTCATATCCTCGCCCTGGGAAACAGCCTCATAGGCGCTGCGGTCAAAGGCCAGGGCCACGGCCAGACGGAAGTTCTGGTTCATAACGGCCGCGTGGGTGCGCTCGGCCTGGACGGCGGTCTGCGGGGAGATGCACTGCGTCTCGTCGTTGTAGTTGGCATAGGCGAACCTGTTGAGGTTCAGAGAGGAGAGCATGGTGGTCTTGTCCACGGCGCTCTTAACGGCGTACTTCTCAAAGTAGGTCTTGCCGTCGGGATCATCGGGAACCTTGGTGCTCTGGGCTTGCACCAGGTTCTCGCCGCCGAGGCCGGCGCCGCCGTTGTAGGTGCCGTCCATAAGGAGGGTCCAGGTCCTGGTGGGATCGGTGCTGTCGTCATAGAGCCAGGTGACGGTCTTGATCTGGACGTTCTCCGCGTCACGGTAGGCGGGGTTGGCGACGAACACGAACCTGTTGTTGCGGGTGTAGTTGGAAACAAGGTAAGGTCCGCAGTAGGCGATGTGCTGAGGATCGGTGCCGTAGAGGTAATTGGCGTCGGCCTTATTGAACTCCTGGCCAAACTTACCGCCCTGGGACTGATAGTAGGCGCGGCTCATGGGATAGAGGTTGTTGTAGGTGGTCAGGGTGGGGAACCAGGGGGCAGGGACAGCCAGCGTGTACTGAACCGTGTAGTCGTCAACGGCCTTGACGCCCACCTGGGTAAAGTCGGTGACCTCACCTAAGGCGTATTCCTGATAGTTGACTATGGTGCCGAAGAGGGTGGAGGCCAGGTTCGGCTCGGCGTCGGCAATGTGCTGGAGGCCCGCCACGAAGTCGTCGGCCTTGATCTCGCCGATCTCGGTGCCCTGATAGGTCACCCACTTCATGCCCTGGCGCAGATGGAAGGTGTATGTAAGGCCGTCGTCAGAGACGTCATAGCTCTCGGCAAGGCCGGGATGGAGCACGTTCTCGGCGTCGTAGGTGAGCAGGGTGTCCATGGTCATGGAGACAGGCTCGCCAACGGTGGTCTGATAGGAGGCCAGGGCGTCCCAGCTGTCGGGCTCGCCGGCGTAGCCTATGGTGTAGGTGTCAGCCAGGGTGTAGCCGTTGTCGGCGACCCACTGCTTGGCCCAGTCATACCAGGTGCCGGTACCACGGAGCTCAGCCCACTTGTCCGTGAGCATGGTGATTTGATCGGGAGTCAGGAACTCATTGACGATAAGAGCACTCTTAACGCCGCGGGCGGTGTTACGTCCGTCATAACCCCAGGAGACGTCGGGGTAGCTGTGGGGGATTATCTTTCTCAGCGCCCAGTTGCCGCCGGCGTTGGCCTCGGCGGGCACGAAAGCCGCGGCCTCAAGCATCTTCGCCTCGGCGATGGCCATAAGGGCGTGACGGGTGTCGATGTCCTCAACGGCCGTGACTTCCTTGGCCTTGTTGTAGTACTCGATGAACTCGCCCATGACCTGGTCATATATGCTGTCGCACTCCTCGACGAAGCTCGCTTCGTCGAAGTCAGCCTGGCTGATGGTGTCAGCCATCAGCGTGCCGTCATCGACCGGGGGCTGAGGGCCCTGAGGCTCAGTGCTGGTGTCGGTGCTGGTGTCATTGCCAGTGTCCGGCGGATTCGTTCCGTCGTTTCCGCTGGTGTCGTCATTGTTGCCGCCGCAAGCCACAAGGCTCAGGCACATGACAAGAGCAAGCACCAGGCAAAGGATTCTGGACTTTTTCACTTGTTTTTCCTCCTTAAAAATTTTATTTTAAAATGTACTGCCGAAAATTGTATGTAAGACGACGAGTGCACTTTAAAAATCTGAATTTTTCCAAACTCAATCCTGCAAACAATGTTATTCTCCAACCATTTGCCGAATTAAAGCCACCCTGGATAAATCAGATTATACCATATATTTGCCCAACATACAAGAATAAATTTTTCGCCATTTTATATAATCTTTTGCAATTTTCCCGAAAAATTAAGTCTAATCCCCCCAAATCCCCCCATTTTTCCCTCCCCCTGTCACATCTGCACAACTTCGGCGAAGAAAAGAGCAAAATTTTCATCTCCTTGCCCGCCTCCGCAGCTGCGCCTCCGGCGCTTATTTCAATCCGCGGCCCTCCTGGCCGCAGCCCTATTCCCCTT